>JBBRXF010000003.1:0-78765 GCA_038248665.1 Campylobacterales bacterium
AGTGAGTTACAGTTGGCTCAAATTTATTTATAAAAACTTCTGGATAAAATCCCATTAGAAAAATTAAAATAACCCAAGGAGCTAATCCTATAATCTCTTTGATTTTTAAATCTCTCATTACAAGTTCAATTGAACCTTCTGGTCTATTTTGTAATATTGCTCTTTGAAACATCCATAACATATAAGAAGCTCCAATTATTACCGTTAGTGCTGAAATATATCCTAAAGTATGATTAAATTCATAAATACCAAAGATGATTAATAGTTCAGATACAAATCCATTAGTTCCAGGAAGTCCAATATTTGCAAATAACATTACCGCAAATACAAAAGTAAATATAGGAGCTTTTTTTGCAATTCCACCTAAATCTTTTATTGTTTTAAATCCAGTTTGTTCATGCATTAATCCAACCAGTAAAAATAGAGCACCAGTTGCAATTGCATGGGCAATTATTAAATATAAAGCTCCATTTACTCCATAAGAGTTAAGTGAAAAAATACCAGCAGATATAAAACTCAAGTGTGATGCAGATGAGTATGCAAACATTCTTTTTATATCATCTTGCATAAGTGCAGCTATACCAAAATATATAAGTCCAAATAATCCAATAGCTACAAACCAAGTTGAAAATTCAACATAAATCTCTGGAAAAATTGGAATCATAAATCTTACAATTGCATAAACTCCAAGTTTCGCCATTATAGAAGATAATAAAAATACTGCACTAGTTGGAGCATTTTTATATGTTTCCATAATCCAAGTATGAAGTGGGAAAATTGGGATTTTAATTGCAAATGCAGCTAAAAATGCTAAAAATAACCAAACTTTCGTATCATAAGGAATAGTTGTAATTTGCATTAATTTATCATAAGCAAAAGACCAAACACCAAATTCATTATGGTAAGAAACACCTAAATATAAAATGGCGATGAACATTAATAACGATCCAGCCATTGTATAAACAGTCACTTTTATTGTTGTAAATACTTTGTTATCAAATCCATATTGTCCTATTAATAAAAATACAGGTAATAACATTGTTTCCCAAAAGAAATAGAAAAGCACAACATCTAAAGATAATAAAGTTCCAGTAACACCTGTTTGAACTAAAAGCATATTTATCCAATAACCTTTAGTTTTCCCTTCCCATAATAATAAATAAGAAGTAGGAATTAAAATTGCAATCATCATTAAAATTGTAAGAGAAAAACCATCTAATCCAATATAATAATTAATTCCATAAGTCTCTATCCAAGGAACATTTGTAACAAATTGCATTCCAGCACTTGGAATAAATTCTATATAGATTTTTAAAACTAAAGCAAGAATTACTGTAGTAGTTAAAAAAGCGATGTTTCTAATTGTATTTACATCCCTTGTTGTCACCATTAATCCAAATGCAACAACTGCTGGTAAAAATATAATAAATGAAAGAATATCTGAACTCATACTATAATCCTAATGTGATATATAAGTAGATAAATATTGCAGTCATACCAATAAGCATAAAGACTGCATAAAATCTAACATTTGCATTTTGTATCATAGCAACTCTTTTCCCTACATTTACAAAACCGATTGATGTATTCATTACAAATGCATCAATAACTTTTTCATCTAAAACTTTATCAATAAAAGTTGATAGTTTTTTTGTTGATTTAACAAATAAAATATTGTAAATTTCATCAATATAGAATTTATTTCCTATTAATCCAGTTTCATCTTCAGGTTTATGCACATCAAATTTTGCATATTTTGAATAAGCTGCCATAATTCCCGTAGCTGCAACTATTATTGATAGAGCCATTAAAACATATTCCGTTAAATGATCCATATGAATATGTTTTGAATGAAGTTGTTCTAACCAAGTATCAACAAAGTGATTTCCTCCAAAAATTGCAGGAAGATTTAAAAAACCAGCTCCAATTGCACCAATGGCTAAAATTAATAAAGGAATAGTAATTGTTTTTGAAGTATAAACATAATGCTCATCATGATGATTTGGTGCAACAAAAACTATAAAATACATTCTAAACATATAAAATGCTGTTAAAAATGCTGTAAACATTGCAATTGCCCAAATAAAGTATTGTCCTTCTTGAAATGCTGCTGCTAATATTGCATCTTTTGAAAAGAATCCAGAAAATGGAGGAATTCCAGAAATTGCAATAACACCAACTAAAAAAGTTGTTCCAATTATTGGTAAACTAGCTCGGTGTTGTGCAATTTTAAAGATATTTTGTTCATGGTGAATTGCCATAATTACACCACCCGCTCCCATGAATAACATCGCTTTAAAAAATGCGTGTGTAAATACATGAAAAAGTCCAGTTGAATAAAAACCAAGTCCAACGGCAATAAACATATAACCTAATTGACTCATAGTTGAATAAGCAAGAATTTTTTTAATGTCTGTTTGACGTGTAGCAATGATTGCTGCAAATAATGCTGAAAATGCACCAATATAAGCAATAAAAGTTCCAATCTCTTCAATCCCACTATATAAAAAGTGAAATCTAGCAACCATATAAACCCCAGCTGTTACCATTGTTGCTGCATGAATTAAAGCTGAAATTGGTGTAGGTCCTGCCATTGCATCAGGAAGCCAAACATAAAGTGGAATTTGAGCTGATTTTCCCATTGCTCCAACGAATAATAAAAATCCTGAAAGAATAAGTAATTCATTTGTTGCATTACCTAAGTTTGCTTCAATAGATGCAAATGATAAGTCAACTTGACCTAATGCAAAAAATAGAGTAACAACACCTAATAAAAAACCAAAGTCCCCAACTCTATTTGCAATAAATGCTTTATTTGCAGCAACAACATTTTCAGATTTTCCATAATAGAATTTAATTAAAAGGTATGAACAAACTCCAACACCTTCCCATCCTATAAATAAAATAATTGGATTATCAGCCAATACTAAAATTAACATTGAGGCTAAAAATAGATTAAAGTAGGCAAAAAACTTACCATATCCACTATCACCTCTCATATATCCAACTGCATAAATGTGAATTAACCAACCAACAAAAGTTACAAACATTGACATAAATATTGAAAGATTATCCCCTAAAAAAGCCATTTGAATATTTAATTTATCAACACTTAACCAAGTGAAAAGTTGTTGTTTAAATATGATTTTTTCATCATTCATTCTTAAAAATAGAGAAAGTGTAATTAAAAAAGAGATAAAAGGAGTTATCGTTCCAATTAATGAGAAATAAATATCTGATATTTTTGTTTTTTTAATGTTGTAAAAATATAACAAACCACTTAAAATTGCACCCAATAAAGGAGATAAAATAATCCATACTAATAGCGATGTATTCATGATTTTTCCCCTTGTGTTAGAGTTGTGAAAATATCTGTATCTAAAGATTTTCTTGAACGATATAATAAAATTATTACAGACAAAAATATTGCAGCTTCAGCAGCGGCAATTGATATAACCATAACTGTAATAATTTGTGCATCCATATTAAAGTGGTATCTAGCAAAGGTAACTAAAAAAAGATTTACACCATTTAACATAAGTTCAATTGACATATAAATAACAAAGATATTTCTTCTTGCAATTACTCCAATTACCCCAATAGAAAACAACATCATTGAGACAAAAGCATAAGATGTTAATGAAATCATAATTGCTCACCTTTGTCATTTAGTTTAGATTTTCTTTTTTTAGCAAGTACAACTGAACCTATAAGTGCGATTAAAAGTAAAATAGAAATTAACTCAAAAGGAATAATCCAATTATTATAAAGTTCCATTCCAAGAGGTTTTATATTTCCAAATTCACTATCGCTAATTGTCAAATCTTTTACAGGTAATTTTGCAACAGCTTTTAATACAAGAATGTTTAATGGAATCATAATAAATGCTCCAATAATCATAAACTTATATTTATTTGGCTCTTTTGGTAAATCTTTTTCTTTTATATTTAAAAACATTAATATAAATAAAATTAGAGTCATTATTGCACCTGCATAAACAATAATTTGAACTAAAAATAAAAATGTTGCATTTAAAAGTGCAAACATTCCTGCAACACTTAACATTGTTATTAAAGCTCCAAGTGCACTATACATGGGATTAGCATATACAATCATTGCGATTGCACCACTAATTGCTAAAAATGCTAAGGCAATAAAAATTAAATCAGCCATTGTTTAAATCCTTTGCTCTTTCATTTGCCATTAAAGCTTTTTTATCAAGTACAAAATCTTCCCTTTTACTTGCTGTAAATGAAAAAATCCCTGTATCCATTCTAATTGCATCACATGGACAAGCTTCCACACAATATCCACAAAATACACACTCTAATAAGTCGATTTTAAACTCTTTTGGTCTTTTTTCTGCATATTCATCAAATCGCTCTTCAGCTTCAATAAAAATACAATCAGCAGGACATGCAGTTGCACACATAAAACATGCAACACATTTTTCACTGTTATTTTCATGTTTTGTGAGTCTATGAACACCTCTATATCTTTCATTTAAATCTGTAGGTTGAACTTCTGGATATTGCATAGTTCTTAGATTATTATTATCTTTTATATTATGTATAAAGTGTTTAAGAGTTGTTTTCATTCCCCCTGCAATTGCAGGAAGATAGAGTTTATCTCTAAATGATTTTCCGTATCTTGGTACTACTTTTATTCCCATTTTAACTTCCTCTTACTACAACAACAATTGCTGTAATTATGATATTTAAAAGGGCTAATGGAATTAGCACTTTCCACCCTAACATTTGTAATTGGTCATATCTAAATCTTAAAACAGTCCATCTAACCCAAATATAAACAAAAGCCATCATAAAGAATTTTATTAAAAAAGTTCCTATTTGAATAATTGCAGTTGCAATATTTACGCCATTTGTTCCAAGTCCAAAAACTAAAAATGAGATTAATAAAAGAGCAATTGTTATCGCTAAGAACCAAAATATTGAAGTTAATATTTTTGTCTCTTTTTCCCTTGATTTATCACTACCTATTGCTTTATTATTCTTTTTCATCCAAGAAGTTAAAAAATATACTTTTATTGGAAGAATAATTATGATTGCTAAAATAACATAATTTATATTACTTTGAATTGCTTGTGTATCTAACCAAGGAACTTGATAACCACCAAAAAACAAAGTTACAATAATAGCACTTGAAGCACTCATTGCTCCATATTCACCAACTTGAAAAAGTCCAAATTTCATAGCAGAATATTCCGTATGATAACCAGCAACTAATTCAGATTCACCCTCAGCTAAATCGAATGGAGCTCTATTTGTTTCAGCAAAAGCACAAATTATAAAAATAATTGCTGCAAGTGGCTGGATAAATATTCCCCACATTGGAACAACTTCTAGATATGTTCCAGTTTGTGCATTTACAATATCTGTTAAGTGAATTGAACCATAAGATATAAGCATAGAGATAATTGATAATCCCATTGCTGCTTCATAAGAGATAACTTGTGCTGAAGCTCTGATTGAACCTAAAAGTCCATATTTACTTCCTGAAGAATAACCACCTAAAATTATTCCATAAACACTAAGTCCTGCAAATGCTAAAAACCACATAATTCCCAATTGTGTAGGGATTGCTTGCATAATATTTTCTTTTCCGTCAATAACTAAAACATCTGCAAATGGAATAGCAGCAAAAGTTAGAAATGAACAGATAAAAACAATAACTGGTGATATTGTAAATAAAAATTTATACTTAATATGTGAGGGTACAAAATCTTCTTTGAATATCAGTTTTAACATATCTGCTATACTTTGGATTATTCCACCTAATCTAAATGGCCCAATATGACATCTGTTTGGTCCACTTCTATCTTGCATAAATGCAGAAATTCTTCTCTCCCACCATACAAAAAGTGGAGTTAAACCAACAGCTAGAATTACTGCAATAACAATATTTGCAATTATGATAATTATTGATGAAGTACTCATAGAGTTCCTTTTTCAATCATAGATTTTAAATGTTCTATTATAGTAGTTATTGTCTCTTTTTGATTGTCTTTGTTAATTTTAGATATTACTTTTTGTTTAATACTATCTTTATTTATATATATTCCTGATTTTTCATAAAATGAAGCAACTGGAATTGCGATATTTGAATGTTCTATAGTTAAACAATTATGGCTAAATAAAGATATTACTTTTTTGTTTTCTAATAATTTAAGATTATTTTCAAAATAGCTATTTTCAACGATTATTACTAAAGAAGCAGATTCTAGTTTTGATTCAAAATGCTCTTTTGTTTCATCTATTTCTAACTCTTTAAAAGCAGCTCTATTAGCTGTTTTATCAGATGTTTTTAAATAGTCATCGGCAAAGTTTTCATCAAAAGTATCAGGTGAATATCCTGAAATATTTCCATTTAATTTTGAAGCTAAATTTTTTACATTTTGCATCTCTTCATATGAAAGATTTGCACTTAATACGAATAAGATATTTTTATTTGTTGTTAATTCTTTAAATAAATTTGTAATTGTATTATCAATAACTGTAGGAGTTTTATTTAATAATGGAGTTTCAAATCTATTTTCACTCTCATTTTTATAAGATAATCTTCCATAATCACAAATAAAATGACCATTAACACTTTTATTTATTCTAGGTCTAAATCTGAAAATTTGGTCATCTTTATATTTCTCTTTTCTATGATCAACATAAATATTACACCCTTTTGAACAACCATTACAAATTGCATCAAAAGTTTCTAAAAACCAAACTCTTTGTTTAAATCTAAAGTCTTTATTTGTTAATGCACCAACTGGGCAAATATCAATAACATTCATGGCATAGGGATTACTTAGTGGTCGTCCTGGAAAAGTTCCAATAACCGAATGGTCTGCTCTATTAATTACACCTAACTCATTAGTTTTAGTGATTTTTGAGCAAAATCTTACGCATCTTGTACAAAGTACACATCTTTCTTCATCAAGCATTACATTAGAACCTAAGTCGATTCTTTTTCTTGCATGATTTTTTGATTCTACATTTATTCTTGATTCATAAAAACCAGATAACATATAATAATCTTGAAGTTTACACTCTCCAGCTTGGTCACAAGTAGGACAGTCAATTGGATGATTTATAAGTTCAAGTTCAAGAATATCTCGTCTAACTTTTTCGATATTTTTTCCCATTGTTCTTACAATCATTCCATCTTTTACAGGTGTGTCACAGGCGATTTGAGGTCTTTTTTGACCTTCAATTTCAACCATACACATTCTGCAATTTCCATCTTTACCAAGTGCTTGATGATAACAAAAGTGAGGAATATGGATATTTTCATCCAATAATTTGTCAATTAGCAAGCTATTTTTATTAGCTTGCATTTCAACTCCATTAATCGTGATATTAACCATTTCGCTCATTTATTATCCCTTAGATGGAAGTTTGTAATTCTTAGTTACCTGTATATAATTGTCTTGGTCTTGCAATTTTATGTTTTGGATCTTGTTTTAATTCTGACCATTGTGCTAACCATCCTGGAGTTCTACCAATAACGAAGATTGGAGTAAACATTTCAACAGGAATTTTAAGTGCAGTTAAAATTACACCTGAATAGAAGTCAATATTTGGATATAAACCTCTTTCTTTGAAGTAATCATCATTTAATGCAGCTTGTTCAACAGCATGTGCAATGTCAAGTAATTTAGAGTCAAGTTTTAACTCTTCTTTTAATTTATCTTGTAAACCTTTTAATGTTTCAGCTCTTGGGTCTCTATTTTTATAAACTCTGTGTCCGAATCCCATTAATCTAAATGGATCATTTTTGTCTTTAGCTTTTGCAATATATGTTGGTACATTTTTAACATCACCAATTAATCTTAATTGATCCATAACTTTTTCATTTGCACCACCATGAGCTGATCCCCATAATGCAGAGATACCAGAAGCGATTGCAACATAAGGGTGAGCTTCAGTTGAACCAACATTTCTTACAGTTGTAGTAGAAGCATTTTGTTCGTGGTCAGCATGTAAAGTTAAGATTGCATCAAGTGCATCAATTTCAACTTGTTTGATTTCGTCATTTTTACCATCACCTAAATATTTCATTCTTCCACCTGGATATGCTCTTAACATATATAAGAAGTTTTCAGTGAAATATCTATTTACATCTGGATAAATTAGTGGAGTACCAATTGAATTTCTATAAGCCATTGCAGCAATAACTGGCATTTTAGCTAAGATTCTTCTTCTCATCATTTTAAATGCTTCTTCATCTTCTAAATGTAAGTGATCTTTATAGAATGCAGCAAGTGCCATAGTAGCAGCTCCCATTGTTGCCATTGGGTGAGCACCATCTGGTAATGCTTCAAATAATCTAATGATTCCTTCATTTAAGAATGATCTATGTCTAATTTCTAAATCAAAGTTTTTAGAAGCTTCAGGAGTTGGAAGTTTTCCTCTCATTAATAAATAAGAAACATCTAAGAAAGAGTGTTTTCCAGCTAAATCAGTAATATCATAACCTCTATATCTTAACTCAGAATTTTCACCATCAATAAATGTAATTTTTGATTCGCATGATGCAGTTGATGTGTAACCTGGGTCGTATGTAAACATACCTGAATCTTTGTAAAATGTAGAAATATCTACAACGCTTGGTCCTCTTGTACCATCAATAATATTATATTCATATTGTTTACCATTTCTGTTGTCTGTTAACGTCATTGTGCTTTTAGCCATAAATTTCTCCTGTTTATTAAAGTTTAATTTTTAGTTTTTTTAGTTTTTAAAATATGTTTTAAATTCGTGAGGGAATTTTTTTACGATACTTGAAATAATGTCTTTTACTGCTGGTGCAAAAACACAAACAGTTTTTCCATTCATTGTATTACATACATCAAGTATTGTATTTAAATCTTCACTTGAACCTTCACCTTTTAAGATTTTTTTCAAAATCTTATCAATCCAGCCTGTACCCTCTCTACAAGGTGTACATTGACCGCAAGACTCATGGTGATAGAACTCTATCAAATTTTTAGCTACATCAACCATAGATGTATCCTCATCAATAACTATCATTCCTCCTGTACCCAAAGTTGAACCAATTTCTCCCATCGATTCATAATCTAATACAGCTCTTTGTACTTCATCTGCTGTCAAGATTGGACACGATGAACCTCCTGGGATAATTGCTTTTAATTTTTTTCCGTCTATCATTCCTCCGCCAATTTGATTTAGAAAATCTATCATTTTATTTCCATATGCCATTTCATAAACACCTGGATTTTTTACAGGCCCTGAAATCGCAAAGAGCATAGTTCCAGGTGATTTCTCTGTCCCATATTTTGTATAACCCTCTGCGCCATTTTCTACAATATTTGGAACACTGGCAATAGTTTCAACATTATTTACAGTTGCTGGATTATCAAAGAACCATTCACATTCTTTTCCCGCAGGTTTAAGTCTTGGATGACCTCTTTTACCTTCAAGTGATTCAATAAGCGCTGATTTCTCACCACAAATATAAGCTCCACCACCTCTGTGAACTGTAATATCAAGTTTAAAATCATATTTATTCATGATTTTATCACCAATAATAGTTGCTTGGTAGGCTTCTTTTATCGCTTCATTTAATCTATCAATAAAAAATTTATATTCACCTCTTATATAAATATAAGCGTGATGTGCATTAATTGCATAACAAGAACAAATAATTCCCTCAATCAAAAGATGTGGGTCATACTGAAAAATTTGTCTATCTTTAAAAGTTCCTGGTTCTGATTCATCACCATTTACTATTAAAAAAGCTGGTCTTGGATCATTTTTAGGCATTAATTCCCATTTTGGTCCACAAGCAGCTCCACCACCACCTTTTCCTCTAAGTCCTGATTTTGTCACTTCTTTTATAACATCATCAGGTGTCATAGAAAATAATTTATCTACTGAAGAGTATCTTCCATTTGCAAGAGCAACTTCTAATTTATGAGAATTTGGAATGTCAAAATTTTTGCTTACAATTTTTGTTATCATTTTTTGCACTCCTTAATTAATTCATCAACTCTTTGTGTAGTTAATTTTTCGTGATAAACACCGTCTAAAGCAAACATTGGAGCGCCACTACAAGCACCAAGACACTCAACTTCACTTAAGTGAAATAAACCATCTTCACTTGTTTGTCCAGCATCAATTCCAATTGTTTGTTTGATGTAATCTTTAATTTTTTGCGAACCACATAACATACAAGAAAGTGTTTTACACAGCTCAATATGATGTTTTCCAATTGGTTTTAGGTTAAACATTGTATAAAAAGTTGCAACTTCATATACTTGAATAGGAGTTTTTCCTAATTTATCTGCCACATAAATCATAGCTTCAGGACTAATCCATCCAATTTGTTCTTGAACTAGCCAAAGTGCTGGTAACATAACAGAATCAATTTTTGGATATTTTGTTACATATTCTTGAAATTTTATTTCATTATCAGGTGTGTATTCAAAACTGTTCATTATCTATCAAACTCCCCTGCAATAAAATTCATACTTGCCATTGTTACAACGGCATCCGCTAACATTCCACCCTCAGCAATTTTTGAAAAAGCTGCTAGTGAATAAAAACATGGTGGTCTACATTTGATTTTATAAGGTCTACCACTTCCATCACTAACAATAAAGAATCCTAATTCTCCATTTGCAGCTTCTGTTGAAGAGTAATACTCACCTTTTGGAACTTTTATTCCCTCAAATGTTAGTTTGAATTGATTCATTAAACCTTCAATATTTCCATAAACATCTTTTTTTGATGGCAGTAAAATACCTGGAGCATTTACATTTATCTCTCCATCTGGTAACTCTTTCATCGCTTGTCTAATGATTCTAATTGATTGTCTCATCTCTTCAAATCTACACATCATTCGGTCGTAAATATCACCATGACTTCCAATTACCATATCAAATTCAAAATTTTCATAACCATAATAAGGTTTATCTTTTCTCAAATCATGTGCAATTCCAGCAGCTCTTAAATTTGGTCCAGAAATACCATATTTAATTGCAAAATCTGCCTTTATAACTCCTACATCTTGAGTTCTATCTAGGAAAATCTTATTATGTGCAATAAGTGATAAAGCATCATCAATTGCAGTTTCTGTCTCTTTTAAAACATCAGCCAAATCTTCATTAAATCCATCATATAAATCAAATTCTAATCCACCAATTCTTGTATAAGTATTTGTTAGACGTGCACCTGTTAATTTTGATAATAGATCATAAGCTTTATCTCTTGGCGCAAATAAATACCAAAAGTTTGTTAGTCCACCTAAATCAACCATATTTGCACCATTACAAACTAAATGATCGATGATTCTACTTAATTCACCAATAATAACTCTAATCATTTTAGCTCTTGGAGTTATTTCAATATTTAACATCTCTTCAACAGCTTTTGAATAGCCAATATTATTCAAAATAGCACTACAGTAATTTAATCTATCTGTATATGGAATTATTTGAGAATAAGTATGATTTTCACAAGATTTTTCAAAACCTCTATGTAAATATCCAATTTCTGTTACACAAGCAGCAATTGTTTCACCCTCTAATGCCACAAAATTTCTAATTGTTCCATGACTTGCAGGGTGTGATGGTCCCATATTTAAAAGCATTAAATCATTAATATCTTCAGGTGTATAACCTTTTGAAGCTAGTAGTGGATTCATTTCATCTAATAAATCATCAGACTCAGTACAAAGCTGACCTTTTGTGATTTCATAATCTTTTCTTAAAGGATAACCAATAAATTGATGATGATTTAAAACTCTTTTTAGGTTTGGATGACCTTTAAATATAATTCCATATTGATCATAGGCTTCTCTTTCAGCCCAATTTGCAGAACCATATAAATCACTAATAGAAATAACTTCTAAAGTAGAATCATTTATAAAAGCTTTTACTGATATTTGATTTTTAAATGAACCATCTCTTAAAATATAAACTACAGCAAATCTTGATGGAGTAATATCTGGAAATTTTAAATAATCAATAACTGTAATATCTAATAAAGTAGAATAATCATTTTCATTTTTTAATTTTAGAATAGTTGATTTTATATCATTTGAATCAATTAATAAATCACATTTAAGCATCTAAAATTCCTTTAAACTCTTTAACTCTATCTTTTAGAATTGATTCATTTTGAGCTTTTTCTTGAATTCTCATAATTGCATCAAGTATTGCTTCAGGACGTGGTGGGCAACCTGCTATATACTCATCTACTGGAATAATTTGATCAATTCCTTGAAGAGTCGTATAATTATCATAAAAACCTCCACTACAAGCACATGCACCCATAGAAATAACCCATTTTGGTTCACACATTTGTTCATAGATTTTTTTTAGAATAGGAGCTTGTTTATATGAAATAGTTCCAGCAACAATTAATAAATCTGCTTGTCTTGGAGAAAATCTTACAACTTCTGCACCAAATCTTGATATATCATATCTTGAACCAGCCGCTGCCATGAATTCTATAGCACAACAAGCTGTTCCAAATACCATTGGCCATAAAGAATATGTTCTTCCCCAATTTACTGCATGGTCAAGTTTTGTAGTAACAATAGAGTCACCTAAATTAGCTTCAACTCCTAATCCCATGATAATGCCTTTTTCTTATAAAGATAAATTAGCCCAGCAAACAATAATCCCATAAATATAAACATTTTAAAAAGTCCTGAATAACCTAATTCTAAAACATTTAATGCCCATGGGAACATAAACACTATTTCTACATCAAATAATAAAAAGGAGATGGCAATTAAATAAAACTTAACTGAAAATCTAATATTTGTAGTTCCGATAGGGTTTGTGACACCACTTTCATAAACACTATTTTTTATTTCAGAGTTCTCATTTTTAGGGCCAACGAATTTTGTTAATACAAACACAATCGAAAGGATAAAACCTATTGCCACAAATATAACAGAGGCGAGAATTAATTCAGTTGACATTTTTTCCCCTATTTATTAATATTATTCACTGATTGTACACAAATTTTAACACATAATAAAGTTTTTTAGATAATTACAACTATTAATCTACATAGTGAGAAAAAATGTAATACTTTGCTATTTCAATGCTATCTAAACTCTTGTAATATCTGATTTAAAGCTATTTCTAGGGCTTTTTGACTAAGTGCAAGATTGAGTCTAAAATATTTATTTCCATTGTCACCAAATGAAACACCATCATTTAGGGCTATTTTAGATTTTGTTAATAAAATAGTTTTTATTTCATCATGGGTAAGGTTAAATTTTGAAAAATCTAACCATACAAGATATGTAGCTTCTTGTGGAAAGAAATCGATTTTCATATTATTCTTTTCAAAATACTCTTTTGTAAATTTTATATTTGATAAAAGATATTTTTTTAACTCTTCCACAAATTTAGCTCCATTTTCATAAGCTGCTTTTGTTGCAATGTATCCAAAGAAATTCACTGACTGAATCTCTCTTTTTTGAGCTATTTTTTTGAATTTATTTAAAATTTCTTTGTTTTTACTTATGACATAAGCACAATTTAATCCAGCAATATTAAAAGTTTTTCCAGCACTATTTAAAGTAATAGTTTGATTTGCAATCTCTTGTGAAATAGATGCAAGTGGAGTGAATTTTTTGAATGTAATATCTGAGTGAATTTCATCTGAAACAATTATGATATTATGTTTTATACAGATATTAGCAAGTTTTTCAAGTTCCTCTTTACTCCAAACACGTCCTACTGGATTGTGAGGTGAACATAAAGCTAGGATTTTTGTTTTAGAAGTTATTTTCGATTCTAAATCTTCTAAATCCATAGTGTAATAACCATTGTCATTTTTTAGTTCATTTATTACTACTTTTCTATTATTTGCATTTACACATTTAAAAAGTGGTGGATAAATTGGAGTTTGAACAATTACTTCATCACCTTCATTACTAAAGGCTTCAATACAAGCACTATAAGCTGGAACAACACCATTTATCATATAAATATCTTCTTTATTTATTTCCCAAGAGTGTTGATTCTTTTGCCAATTTATTATTGATTCATATAAAGCATCACTATCTATGCTATAACCATAAGAAGCATTTTTTGTAGCATCAATAATTGCCTCATTAATAAAACTTGGAGTTTTAAAATCCATGTCTGCAACCCAAAGTGGATTTAGATCTTCATATCCAAAATATCTTTTTAAACCATCCCACTTTGCACAATTTGTATTTTTTCTATTAACTACTTCATCAAAATTGTATTCAATATTATTAAGCATATGTAAAACCTCTATTATAAACTATTTTTTATTGATAAAATGATATAAGATTTATACTAATTACCTTATTAGGTTAACTTTGGGGAAGAAATGAAAGAAGCCATAGAACTATTAAAAAAGAATGATTTACTAAAAATTATTGATGATGAACTAGATATTTATTTAGAAATTCCACACATTGCATATATAGAAGTTAAAAAAGAGGATTCTAAAGCAATCTTATTTACAAACGCTGTGGATAAAAAAAACAATAAAAAATTTGATATTCCAGTATTAATGAATGTATTTTGTAATGAAAAAGCGGTAAACCTTTTTATAGGGGATGGGGATAAAATAGGACGAGAAATCGAAAGCTTATTAAAAATGAAACCACCTACAACTTTTAGTGAAAAACTTTCAACTTTTGGAAAACTATTTGCACTTAAAAACACTATTCCTAAAAAAAACAAAGGAAAAGGTGAGTGTCAAGAAGTTATAAAATTAGGTGCTGATGCAAAACTTTCTGATCTACCAATTCTTACAACTTGGGAGCAAGATGGTGGACCTTTTATTACAATGGGGCAAGTTTATACAACTTCATTAAATGGTGAATTAAAAAATCTAGGAATGTATAGACTTCAAGTATATTCAGATAATACTCTTGGAATGCATTGGCAAATTCATAAAGATTCAAATCACTTTTTCCATGAATACAAAGCTGCTGGTAAAAAAATGCCAGTAAGTATCGGAATTGGTGGAGATCCTATGTATATTTGGTGTGGACAAGCGCCACTTCCAATTGGTGTTTTTGAACTTATGCTTTATGGATTTGTAAAAAATAAAAATGCTCAACTTGTAAAATCAATTACAAATGATATTTATGTTCCAAGGGATAATGACTTTATTATTGAAGGATTCGTTGATCCTTCAAAACTTCGAATTGAAGGGCCTTTTGGAGATCATACTGGTTATTATACCCTTGAAGAAGAGTATCCTTTTATGGAAATCACGGCAATCACATCAAAAGCAAAACCTACGTTTTTAGCAACAGTTGTTGGAAAACCACCACTAGAAGATAAATATATGGGACATGCAACTGAGAGAATATTTTTGCCACTATTAAAAACAACTGCTCCTGATTTGATTGATTATTATATGCCTGAAAATGGAGTATTTCATAATCTAATTTTAGCAAAAATTAAAACTTTATACCCAGGACATGCAAGTCAAATGATGCATGCATTTTGGGGAGTAGGGCAAATGAGTTTTGTAAAACATGCTATTTTTGTAGATGAAAAAGCGCCAGATTTAACAAATCATGATGAGGTAATAAAATATATTTTAAATAGGATAAATGTTGATGATATGCTTGTGTCTCGTGGTGTTGTTGATGCCCTTGATCACTCAAGTCCAAAATTTGCAGTTGGTGGAAAACTAGGGCTTGATTGTACGGGTGATGAAATAGAAGAGTTAGGAATCACACTTTTAGAAGATAGTGAATTATTAATTAAAATGCAAAATATTACAGCTGAAGTAAAAGATTTAAAACAATATTTTAAAGATACAAAAAATCCAATTACTGTAATAAGTGTAGAAAAAACAAGAAATCAAAAATATTTATTTGAAGATTTAAAACCACTATTTGAACATATTAAAATTTTAATAATTGTAGACGCAGCTAAAAATGATGTTACAAATCCATATATGTTAGTTTGGAGAGTTGCAAATAATATTGATTCTAATAGAGATTTATTTATTGATGGACACACTATTTGTTTGGATGCTACTGATAAAAACTCATATGACAATTTCAAACGAAGATGGCCTGATGATGTTGATTGTACAAAAGAGGTAATTGAATCGTTAAGACAAAGAAAGATCTTAGATGTAAGTGATGAATTTATAAAACAATTCTATTTATAAATAGTAAAGAGATAATTCTCTTTACTAAATAATTGGTCTATTTAATCTCATGAAATATAAAGATGGTAAAGCAAGACCAAAACTAATAGCTCCTAAAATTGAAACAGCTTTTAATCCATTTTCAATAAATATTTTTATTAATTCAGGTGTTACTCCATGACTATTCATATCAACTAAAGAGATCATTGCAGCAAAGGCAAAAGTTCCTGGAATCATAGGAATAATTGAGGCAACTGTATAAACAGGTCTTGGAATTAGATATTTTCTTGACCATTTAAGAGCAATAATTCCTATAAAAGTTGCAGCTAAAAAAGTAGAAATTTCAATTCCTAATCCTAAATGTAAAAATATTGTTCTTGATACGTATGTTATTGCACCACCAACTGCACAATAAATCAAAGTATGTTTTGGAACGTTAAATACCATTGCAAAACCAACAGAAGCAACTGAAGCAAAGATAGATTCTAAAATTAGTTTAATTATTAAATCACTCATTACCAACCTTTCATATTTAAAATAGCCATTGCTATGATTATTCCAATTGAAGTGGCAATTGTAAGAAGAACACCATCCATCCAACGCCCCCAACCCATCATTAAATAACCTTTTAAAGAATCTAAAAATGAGTTAACAAAGGCAAATCCAGGAGCAAGCAATAAAACACTTGAAGCTATTGCAATATTTGGTGTTGAACTTATGCCATTTATTTGTGAAATACTTGCAATCATAGTTGCAACAAATGCAGTTACTCCAAAGGTTATGATTAAAACAAATTTTCTTTTTGCTAACTCTTGTCTTACAAACATAGCAGTTGAAGAGGCTATTAGAGTTATAAAAAATGCAACTAAATCTGAACCTTGAAGATATGAAAATGATGCACAAGCAAGCCCAACCATAATAACAACTAACCATCTATTATAGTAGTTTGGCTGAATGGTTTTTAATGTTTCTGTTAAGTAGTTTATATCATGTTCATTTTTTTCAAGTTCTAATACAATTTTTTGTATTTCACAAACTATGGACATATTTATAGGTTTGTGATGAACTCTTCTAGTTGTTGTAACTGATTGATGATTATAAAGAGTTGTTAATACAATAGCTGAAGGAATAAGTGATATTTCAACTGAGTCAATTCCTAATGCACGACCAAGTCTTTGGGCAGTTTGTTCTATTAAAATACTTTCTGCTCCAAATTCTGACATTAAAACAGCAGCTTTTATTATACCTCTTGTGAGTATAGTTTGTTTTTGGTAATCTATTTCTTTCATTTTACTTTATATTTTAAATTAATTTTTTCGCAGTATATCAAAATAAGTGGCAAAAAATTATAGAAAAAAGTATACATTTGATATAATATTTATACAAAGGTGAAAATTGAAAAAATTAACAACATACTATACTAATAAAAATATACTATTTAAAGAGATAAAACAAATTTTCCCAAAAGAGTTAGATTCAAGAAGAAAAATTGATATTTATGCTGGAACTACAGTTGATTCCAACTTTTATGCAATATTTATAGTTGATTCAAAAAGTAGATTTATAAGAAAAAATGCAAATGACTTAATGGAACTTTGCGAAAAATTAGCAGTTTATTTAGACCATAATTTTAAGAAAAAAGAGTTATTAATCTCAAGTCCTCTTTGCTCAAAAGCAAAAGAGTATTTAAAACAAAATGATTGGAGTGTAAGAGTTGATTTTATGTGATATTGGAAATACAACTTATCATTTTTTGATAAAGGGTAAACATAAAAAGTATTTTTTAGATGAAAAAGTTCCTACTTTTGATGATGATATTTATTTTGTTTCAGTAAATGAAAAAGCTAGTAAAAAATTAATCAAAAAAAATCCTCACGCAAAAAATATAAATAAGCTAATAAATTTTCAAACTTCATATTTAGGTTTGGGAATTGATAGAGCAATTGCTTGTTCTTTTCAAGATAATTGTGTGATAGTTGATGCTGGAAGTGCAATAACTGTTGATATTATGGAAAATGGTAATCATCAAGGTGGATTTATATTATTGGGGTTGAGAAGATTTATGAAAAGTTACCCAAAAATATCAAAAAAACTAAAGTTTGAGTTTGAAAAAGAGATAAATTTAGATAAAATACCGCTTCGCACGAAAGATGCTATACAATATGCTATGTTAAAATCTATCATTTTACCAATCAAAGAAGTAAGTTTAAATAAGAATATTATATTCACTGGTGGTGATGGAGAGCTGTTGAGTAAATATTTTGAAAATAGCACATATAAAAAAGATTTAATATTTGAGAACATGAAAAGGATTATTGATGCTAACAATTGCATTGCCTAAGGGAAGAATTGCTGAGGAAACTCTTGATAAATTTGAAAAAGCTTTTGGTGAAAAGTTTATTTTTGAAGATAGAAAATTAATACTTGAAAAAGCTGGATTTAGATTTTTAAATGTTAGAAATCAAGATGTACCAACTTATGTAATGCATGGCGCTGCTGATTTAGGTGTTGTAGGACTTGATGTTCTTGAAGAAAAAGAGTATGACTTAATCAAACTACTTGATTTAGAATTAGGAAAATGTAGAGTTGCTTTTGGATTAAGAAAGGGTGAAGAACTTGATTTTAATAAAAGCAAAATCACAATTGCTACAAAACATGAAGTGATTGCAAAGAAGTTTTTTGAACAAAAAGCAATGGCTGTTGAGATTATTAAACTTTATGGTTCTATTGAATTAGCTCCACTTGTTGGACTTTGTGATTGTATTGTTGATATTGTTGAAACTGGTGAAACAATGAAACAAAATGGTTTAGAAATTGGACCTACTATTATGGAAAGTAGCGCACATTTAATCGCAAATAAAAACTCATTTTATGCTAAAAAAGATTTAATTTTAGACTTAAAAGAAAGAATAGAAGCACACATATAATGGGATTAGATTTATACGCAAAAGTTGAACCTTATTTAGATTTTGAAGAGGAAGTTTATACTTTACACAAAGATTTTTTACGATTTATAATGGTAAATGACCTTGATAATATCATTGATATTGGATGTGGTCAAGGGTATTTTTTAGAGAATTTAAAAATAAATAAAAAGAAATATTTTGGAATTGATTTAAGTGCTGAACAAATCAAGATTTGTGAAGCTAAAAACTTAAATGCAAAAGCAATAGCTTTAGCCGATGTAAAAGAGAAATTTGATTGTGCAACAGCTATTTTTGATGTTTTAAATTACATTCCAAAAAAAGAGTTAAAGCAGTTTATCAAAGAGACAAATCTTGTTTTGAATCAAGGTGCTTATTTTATTTTTGATGTAAACTCACTTTTCGGATTTGAAGAAGTTGCTCAAGGGTGTATTACTATTGATGTTGAAGACAAATTTATTGCTATTGATGCAAATTTTGAAAACAACAAACTTCAAACAGATATTACTCTTTTTGAAAAACAAGAAAATGGACTTTTCTCAAAAGAGAGTGATTCAATAATCCAAGAATACCACTCAAAAGATTTTTTAACGAAACTTCTAAAAGAGTGTAATTTTGAAATTCAAGAGATAAAAGAATTTAATTTACATACAGACGAACACGCTGATAAATTAATCTTTATTTGTAAAAAAATAGCCTAATACAAAATACTCAAACTTTTGTGTTAGAGCCAAATGCCAACACAAAGGTTTGACTTATGATGACTTACCCACAATTTTTTAATAAAATCCCAACAATAAAACTACAAGATGATTTAGCCTCTTTTTTAGGAGCTTTTGAAGATGGAATAATTGAATTTTCATATTTAGATATAGTAAAAAGTGCAGGGCACTCTTGTCCTACGGTTTTAGGAGCTTATCTTATGACGCTAAAAGGTTTAGAAGCCTTATATGAAAATGAAATTCCAAAACGTGGTGAAATTATTGTTGAATTTAGCGAAAGCCAAAATACTGGCGTTGCAGGAGCTATTGGAAATGTGATTATGAATATCACGGGAGCTGCTACAACAAATGGGTTTAAAGGTCTTGCTGGAAAATATGATAGAAATCATTTAATGAAATTTGAACAAGATATAAATGGTGCAAATGTAAGATTTACAAGAACAGATAGCCATAAAAGTATAGAAGTTTTTTATAATCCATCTTCTGTAAAACCACATGAAGATTTAAATTTTTTGATGCAAAAATCTTTGCAAGGAAATGCAACAAATGATGAGAAAATTGAGTTTGGAAAACTTTGGCAAAAAAGAGTTGAAGATATTTTAAATAGTGTGAATGAAGTTATAAAAGTTAATCTTTTATAACTTCACCTTTAAGATATATTCCCCATATGTTCCATTTCAACTCTATTTCTTCCAGCATTTTTTGCTTTATAAAGTGCTTCATCAACTCTTTTAAATAGGGTGCCTTTCTCTTCATTTTTATGAAATTGACTAACGCCTATAGAGCAAGTTATGTGTTTCACATCATCAAATTTATGTTTTTCTATTGTAGCTCTTAATTTTTCAGCAACAAAAAAAGCTTGTTCAATATTTGTTTGAGGTAACATAAGAACAAACTCTTCTCCTCCCCACCGAGCAACAATATCTGTATCTCTTGAACAAACAGTTAAAATTTTACTTATTTCTTGAAGAACATAATCTCCAACTAAATGGCCATAACTGTCATTTACATTTTTGAAGTAATCTATGTCTACTAATAATAAAGATAGATGTTGTTCACTGTATCTATTTGCTTTTGAAATTTCATATTCTAAAAAAGAGTTAAATTTTCTTCTATTATATAGTTTTGTTAAAAAGTCAAAAGAGGCTTTTTCTTCAAGCTTTGTAGCTTTTGATAATAACTCTTCATTCATTTTTGATATTTTATCACCTTCTTCTTTTATAAAATCTATCCATTTATTATAGATAATTCTTAGTAACTCTTTTTGTGTAAGAATTCCAGTAATTTCATGATTCTCATTTGTAACAACGATTCTTTTGAAATGTTTATCTTTTATAAAATCAATAGCTTCAGATATTGTTGAATATTCTGATAAAGTTTGAACAGGTTTTGTCATATAAATAGCGATAGGTTTATATAAATCAGAATTTAAATGAATTAGATTTATAAAATCTTTTGTTGTAAAAATTCCTATAGGTTTATGCTCATCATCGATGATAATAATAGAGTCGCTATTATTATCTTTCATTAATCTAATAGCTTGAATAGTTGATGTATTTTCATAGGCAGTTGTAGCTTTGTATTGCAAAATTAAAGCAGCAATTGTTTGTCTTTTCATCAAAATTTTCGGGTCAATATTATTTATAATATCTGTATAGGATACAATTCCAATTAGTTCATCATTTTCCACAATAACCATATATTTATCTGTATCATCAATTTCATTTAAAACATTTAAAATATTTAAATCTCTTTTTAAAACTTTTGCTTTTGTGAGTTCTAAATCTTTTAATAAAATATCTCCATTTGTATTTCCAAGTTTGTAGTCTATTAAATCATTAATAGTGAGTAAAAAGAATTTTTTATGATTATCTTTTGTATTCTCAATTACAACAATATCTCTAAGATTTGATGAAGCCATTTTTTTTATGGCTTCTTTTAGTGGTCTTTCTATATCTATAGAGACGATAGTTTTAACAGCTATTTCTTCAACAGTTGGCATCATAGGTAATTCTCTTTTAAATTTTAAATTAGTCCCACAGCGTCTCTAATAATTTCCATTTTAGCTGCTGCAATTTTTCTAGCTTTTTCCGCCCCAAAAGTTAATATTTCTCTTACTTCTTTTTTGTTGTTTAAGTAATATTCTCTTTTTTCTTCATAAGGTGCAAAATATTCATTTATTTTTTCAAGTAGTGTCATTTTAAAATGACCATATCCTTCACCTGGAGTTGCATATCTTTTTTGTAAATCTTTTAATTCATCTTCATTCATAAATAGTTTACTTAAAGTATAGATATTACAGTTTTCCCACTCTTTTGGCTCATCCAATTCTCTTGAATCTGTTACAATTCCCATAACTTGTTTTTTTCTTTGTTTTGCACTTGTAAACATATCAATTGTATTGTTATATGATTTAGACATTTTAGCTCCATCAGTTCCTGGAACTGTAGCAACTATTTCATCAACTCTTGATTCAGGTAAAACAAAAATCTCTTTTCCATAAGCGTGATTAAATGAAGTTGCAATATCTCTTGTCATTTCAACATGCTGAATTTGGTCTTTTCCTACAGGCACGATATTTGAATCAAATAGTAAAATATCAGCAGCCATTAAAACTGGATATGAAAATAATCCATGACCTGCTACAATTCCCCTTGCTGTTTTATCTTTGTAAGAGTGAGCTCTCTCTAATAGTCCCATAGAAGTGTGATTTGATAGTATCCAGTATAACTCAAGAACCTCTTTTACATCGTGTTGTACCCAAAATGTTGATTTCTCTGGGTCCATTCCTAGTGCTAAAAAGTTAATAGCTGCTTCATAAGTGTTGTTTTCTAAAGCCTCTTTTTCTTTCACTGATGTTAAAGCATGATATGATGCTAAAAATGCGAAAAGTTCACCTTCATTTTGTGACTCTATCATTTTTTTTACCATACCAAAATAGTTTCCTATGTGTATTGTTCCAGATGGTTGAATACCTGATAAAATTCTCAAATCAAAATCCTTATAGTTTTTTATTTATTATATCTAAGAGTAACTAAAATCAATTTGCTATAGATTTCTTAGAATTTGAAAATATAGAGGGAATAGATTATGTAAGGATTAAGGATTACTCATATAGTATTCAAAAAATTATAGAAGATATGGAAAATAAAATGTACGATTGTAAGATTGGTTTAAATGGACATAAGCCTAATTTAGAAAAAGATGAACATCACCACCACGAGCATGAACATACTCATGAACATGAACACCATCATCACGACCATGAACATGGTCATTCTCACGATCATAGAGGAACAGATAAAAAGTTATTGAAAATTGCATTAATTATTACATTTATTACAATGATTGCAGAGTTTGTAGCTGGATTTATGTCAAACTCTTTGGCACTTGTTTCAGATGCGATACACATGTTTACACACTCTTTTGCTTTAATTATCTCTTTATTAGCAATTATAATAGCAAGTAAAAAAGCACCTTTAAGTAAAACCTTTGGTTATTATAGAGCTGAAGTATTAGCAGCTTTTATAAATGGAATAACAATAGTTTTATCAATAATCTGGATTATTTATGAGGCAATATTAAGATTTTTAAATCCTACAATTATCGATTTAAAAGTTGCTGTAATTGTGGCAATTATTGGATTAATTGTAAATATTATTACAGGTTTTATTCTGATGCAAGGTGATAGGGAAAATGTAAATCTTAAATCAGCTTTTGTACATATGTTAAGTGATGCGTTATCATCGGTTGCAATTATTATAGGTTATGTAATTATCTATTTTACTCAATGGTATTTTATAGATATTATTTTAGCTGTGATTGTAGCTTGTGTTATTGGAAAATGGGCTATTGATGTATTAAAAAGCTCAATAAATACACTTATGGAGAGTTCACCTTTAAATATAGATGAGATTAAAAATCTAGTTGAAAATCTAGATGATGTTATTGATATTCATGATATTCATATTTGGGAAATTACTCAAGATATGTATAACATGACCGCGCATATACAAATAGATAAAGACAAAGTTTTAGAGTATGAGAATATTTTAAATAAAATTAATCATAAATTAAAAGATAAATACAAAATTGTACATACAACTTTTCAATTTGAATGGCAATAGTATTTATTAAAAGATAACTCTAATCTCTTTATGATACAATTCCCAAATTTTTTTATAGGAGATAATATGGCAACAGTAAGAGTTGAAAGAGCATGCGGATGTTTTAAAAATTCTGATTTTGAAATGGAAACACATTTTGAAACAATCGATGAAGCATTAGAAAAAGCAAATGAAATGTGTACAATTATGAATGAAGATTTTTGCCATAAACATAAATTCAAAGCTGAATATGTTGATGGTGATGTATTAATAAAAATGGAAATGAACGGATAAATTTAACCTATCATCTAATCTCTTTGTAGAGTTTTTTTAGCTACAATGCACAAAAAATAAAACAAAGAGCAAAGATGATAGATATAAAACTACTACAAAAAGATTTCGATTATGTTGTAAACGCCTTACAAAGAAAAGGTGTTGATAACGAACTTTTAAATAACCTAAAAACACTTGCCTCTAACACAAAACAAAAAAGACAAGAGATGGAAGATGTTACAGCTGAGCAAAACTTACTTTCAAAAGAATTTGGAAGATACAAAAAAGAGAACTTAGATGTTGTTCCACTACAAGAAAATATAAACAATCTGAAAAATAAAAAACAAGAACTAGAAGAAGAAGTTAGAGTTTTAGAAGAAGAATTAACTTCAATTATCTTAGGTGTTCCAAATATGCCAGATGAGTCAGTTCCAAATGGTGCTGATGAAAATGAAAACGTAATTTTAGAAGTTGTAGGTGAAAAACCAACTTTTACTTTTGAACCTAAAGAACATTGGGATTTAAACAATGGTTGGATTGATTTTGAAAGAGGTGTAAAAATTGCAAAATCAAGATTTGCAGCGCTTCGAGGTGATGGAGCAAGACTAGAACGTGCTTTAATCAACTATATGCTTGATTTTAATAGAGAAAGAGGATTCAACGAATGGTATGTTCCATTTATGGCAAACTCAAATACTCTTCAAGGAACTGGACAACTTCCAAAATTTGCAGATGATTTATTTAAAATCGAAGGTGAAGATTTATATTTAATTCCAACTGCTGAGGTATCTTTAACAAATCTATTTAATGATGAAATTTTAGAAGCTGAAGAACTTCCTATGTTACTTACTTCTTATACTCCTTGTTTTAGAAAAGAAGCTGGAAGTGCAGGGAGAGATACAAGAGGATTAATTAGACAACACCAATTTGATAAAGTTGAAATGGTAGCAATCACAACTCCTGAACAATCAGATGAAGTGTTTGCTAAAATGGTAGCTTGTGCAAGTGATTTATTAACTTCACTTGGACTTCCTCACCAAAAAATGCAATTATGTACAGGTGATTTAGGATTTAGTGCAGCAGTTACTATTGACTTAGAAGTTTGGCTTCCTGGACAAAATAAATATAGAGAAATTTCATCAATTTCAAATACAAGAGATTTCCAATCAAGACGAGCAAAAATCAGATATAAAGATGGTAAGAAAAATATCTTAACTCATACTTTAAATGGTTCTTCTTTAGCTGTTGGAAGAACACTTGTAGCAATTATGGAAAATTATCAAAATGAAGATGGAAGTGTAAGAATTCCAGAAGTTCTAAAAAAATATATGTAAGAAAATTTTAAATAGAGAAATAAAAAAGGGGAAGTTGGTGAAACTTCCCCTTTTTTTATTTGTACAAATAAAGTTTTATATAAAAAATATAAGATAAATGTAAAAAACTTATTTGAAACGAAAAAAGTATTTGATTGTATTTACGCAGTAATAAAAAAAGAAGTTCTATCTTAAAAAAAAACTGACACAAGTGACATAATTTTTTAACTAAGGAGAGATAAGTAGATAAAACCTCTTATTTGTGAAATTATACACACTTGAAACTTAAAGAATGCTATTTTAATGCTACGTTTATAAAATTTTTATTAAATATTTTTATTAATTTAAATATTTATTGAAAATACTTGATTTTAATAACTATCAATCTATAAATTATTTTACAAAAACTTTACTGTCATAGATTCGTCCATCAATACTTACTTCAAAAAGTCCTCTTGTCACGTTATAATGTAAAAAAGTAAGTTCATATCCTATTAAGATTTTTTGAATATTAAATATTGGAACAGAGTTTTGAAAATAACCTAAAGAATCACCAATTCTTACTTTGATATTTTTATTGTCTATTTTCCCAAAAACAGCGATTTTTGAATAGCAAGTTCCTTCATAGTTCTCATCTGTGGTTGTTACATGTTGTATTTTTTCACCTGTTCCATTTTCATGAAAGACACCAGTTGCGATTGCTTTTTGAATATCAGAAGATAAAGCAAAAAGATTTAAGTTTATTAGTAATGAGATTAGTATAAATTTTTTCATGCGTAATATTACTATTTTATAGTGAAAAATTTGTATAAAAAAATATATTCTAATTAAAAAGAAACAGGTGTTATAACAGATAAATAAGAGGCAGGTGTATCTGTTTTATTTTCTATCTTATGTGGAATTTCAGGATTAAATCTAATACAATCCCCCTCATTTAGGATAAATTCTTTACCTTGCAAAGTAATTGTAATTTCTCCTGAAAGCACATAATTACACTCTTCTCCACCCCTTGGGTGAGGACTCATATCATCTGTAATTCTTTGGGCTTCTAAATTTACTAATACAAATTCAATGTCACCTTGTAAATCTGGAACTAATAATTCGCAAGTGTATAAAGAATCAGGGAAAGATATTTTTTTTCTTTTATCTTTTCTAACAATTAACATTGATTCATCTGTTAGAATTTCTTCAGGTGTATTTCCATTTGTAAATAGATAGGCTAATGTAGTATCCAAAACTTTTGCTATCTTTCTTAATGTCTCAACAGAACCTTGTGTTGAGCCACTCTCTAATAAAGAGAGCATTCCATATGATATACTAGCTTCTATTGCAAGCTCTTTTGCACTCATTCTTTTTTGTTTTCGCAAATATTTGATTTTTTTTCCAACATTAAACTCTTCAGTCACAAATAAACCTCTTTTATTAGTATATTTAAGCATTTTATCATAGGTAGACTTAAGTGATAAAATTTAAAAATAGTTGCATAATATGATAGAAAACTTATAAATTAAACATTGAATATTGATTATCAATTGTGATTTTTTAATCTTTTCATGAGTATACTTCTTACTTAAAAATTATAAAGGATTTGAGATTTTTGATTATATTAATTTATCAATTTTAGCTCTATTTATACCAACTTTCTTTTTTGTTTCAATTACTCCTGGAATGTGTATGACACTAGCTTTAAGTATGGGAATGGGTATAGGTTTGAAAAAAACATTTTATATGATGTATGGGGAACTTTTAGGTGTTGCTATAGTTGCTAGTTCTTCAGTTATTGGAGTGGCAACAATCATGCTTAATTATCCAACAATATTTGTTGTTTTAAAATATGCAGGCGGAGCTTATTTAATATATTTAGGTATTTCTATGTGGTTATCGCGGGGAAAAATGGCTTTAGCTTTAGAAAAGTGTAATTACGATGTATCAAAGAAAAATCTTGCATTACAAGGATTTTTAACTGCAATTGCAAATCCCAAAGGTTGGGCATTTTTTATTGCATTATTACCGCCTTTTATTGATAAAAATCTAGCTTTCACTCCTCAATTATTAGTATTGTTGAGTTTAATACTTTTATTGGAGTTTTCTTGTTTGATTATTTATGCAAGTGGTGGAAGTAGTTTACGAAAATTATTACAAAATTCATCAAATGTGAAAGTATTAAATAAAATTGCTGGAACTATGATGATAGGAGTTGGAATATGGCTAGCTTTGAGTTAATAAAATGAATATAAATAAACAATTTGAGATTTTGTACCCAATTTTAAACAATATTTCTCCTTTATCAATGCAAAGCTGGAATAGTGCAAAAGATTATTTTAGAACAAAAACACTAAATCAAGGAGAACATCTTTTTTATGTGGAAGATAAAGTTGAAGATTTTTATTTTTTAATTTCTGGATTAGCTAGATATTATTATTTAACCCTTGATGGGAAAGAGTTTAATAAATCATTTGCTGAAAAACAAGGGCATCTTTTAAGTAGTATCTCATCTGTATCACATGGGAGTGGTTCGCCTTTTAGTGTAGAAGTATTGAGTAAATTTATCACTCTTTATATTCCCTATAAAAAGCTATTAGAATTAGCCCAAGTGAATAAAGAATGGAATGATTTACTTTTACGAATTTATGAGAATTTGATAATTAAAAAAGAGAAAAGAGAAGCAGATTTTTTACTTTTAAGTGCTACTGAACGTTATGAAAAATTTTTAAAAGATTATTCAATGATAAAAGATATTGTACCAAATTATCATATTGCATCTTATTTGGGAATTACTGATGTAGCATTGTCAAGAATTAGAAAAAAGATGAAAATTAACATAGGTTAATGACAAACTATTTTTTTGATTATATACTTAGTGAATTAATCTAATGGAGTAAATATGCAATTAAAAATAGCAGAACTAAAAGATATAGAAAATATATTAAAATTACACTCAAAATACCAACTATCAACTATTTCACAAGAAGATAAAAAAGATGGTTTTGTAACAACCGCATTTACAAAAGAAGAGTTAAAAGATATTATCCAAAAAGAGCAAGGAATTTTTATAGCAATTGAAAATGATGTGGTTTTAGGATATGTTATGTCAGCTTCTTGGCAATTTTGGTCAAAATGGCCAATTTTTGAGCTTATGATAGAAGATTTACCAAAGTTAAACTATTTAGGACAAACTCTAAGTATAAATAACTCGTATCAGTATGGGCCTGTTTGTATAGATAAAAGTCTAAGAGGAAGTGGACTTCTTGAAAAACTTTTTGATTTTGCTTTAGAATCTATGTCAAAAAGATACTTAATTCTTGTAACATTTGTAAATAAAATCAATGAAAGATCATATTCTGCTCATAAAAGAAAACTAGGACTTGATGTTATCCAAGAGTTTGAGTTTAATGGTAATCATTATTATGAGATGGTTTATGATACTTCTAAAAGAGTAGTAAAATAGAAAAATGAATCTAAAAAGTACTTTATTGGCTTTTTTAGTTGTTCTAATTTGGGGAGTTAATTTTTCTGTAATAAAGTTTGGATTAGAAGAGTTACCTCCTATACTTTTTTCTTCATTGAGATTTTTTATAGTGGCTATACCTGCAATATTTTTTATCCCTTTTCCTAAAACTTCTGTTTGGAATGTTTTAGGTGTAGGGGTATTTTTAGGTGTTTTAAAATTTAGTTTTCTTTTTGTTGCAATGAAAGCTGATGCTTCTGCTGGGATATCTTCTTTGCTTTTACAAGCCCAAGTTATTTTTACAATAATATTAAGTATGCTTATTTTTAAAGAAAAAATATCTTTATATCAATTTATTGGTATGCTTATTGCTTTTACAGGTTTTGGACTTTTCTTTTTTACAGTTAATACAAATATAACTTATTTAGGAATAGTGCTTATTTTAAGTGCTGCTATTTTCTGGTCAATTTCAAATATTATTATGAAACAAATAAAAGGTGTAAATTTATTGCACTTTATGGTTTGGGTCAGTTTAATTCCACCTTTACCTCTATTTATACTTTCATATATTTTTGAATCCCAAGAAGCTATTAACATTTTATTGAACTCTAGTGTTAAAACTTGGGTTTCATTGGCTTTTACTGGATATATTTCTACTTTAATAGCTTTTGCCATTTGGGGTTGGTTACTTAAAAATTATAATTCTAGTGTTGTAACACCATTTGCCTTAGCTATTCCCGTTGTTGGTATTATTAGTTCAAATATACTATTAAATGAACAGCTAAACTCAACTGAGATAATAGGTGCAATAGTTATATTATTTGGTTTAGTAATTTTAGTTTTAGGTGAAAAGTTTTTACAAAAATTCGCACCTAAATATTAGATAATAATTCAACAACTTTATATAAAATCTTTATGATTTTATTATTAAAATACCACCAGCTGTAATCATAACACTTCCCGCTAGAAGATTCATTTTCTTATTTGTATTTTTGTTTTTAAAAAGTTTTTTAGCACTACTTGCACTATATGCATAAGCTAACATTACACCACCAAGTATGATAGCCACAATAAAAGATATAGTTATAATATCAAAAGTATTTAAGGTTTGTAGGTTTACAAAAGTAGGTAAAAAACCTAAATAAAATAAGATAACTTTTGGATTGCTAAGTGTTATTAAAAGTCCAGTTAAAAAGTTTCTTTTCCAAGATAATTCCTGAATGCCTTTTATTTCAGTCTCATTTTCTTTTGAAGTTAAAATCTTATAACCTAAAAAAAGAAGATAAATTCCACCTAGATATTTAACAAGTATAAAAAAATCTCCTAAAATTGAAGCAATGGCACTAAGTCCAAAAATAGCTAACAATAAGAAAATTATATCTCCCATTACAATTCCTAATACAACAAAGGAAGCACTAGAAAATCCTGAAGCTAAAGCTCTTGAAATTGTAGCAAATACTCCAGGTCCTGGAGTAATCGCCAATAGAAACATTGCCCCTGAAAATGCAAATATATTTAATAGGGTCATGATATTTCCTTTGTGTTAATGTTCTAAAATTTGTTCCAAGAATTGTTTTAATCTATCAGATTGAGGATTATCAAAGAACTCTTTTGGAGTATTTTCTTCAACTATTTGTCCTGCATCCATAAAAATTACTCTATCAGCAACTTTTTTTGCAAAACCCATTTCATGAGTTACGCAAACCATTGTAATTCCTTCATCTGCTAGTTCTGTCATAACATCTAAAACTTCTCCAATCATTTCAGGATCAAGTGCAGATGTTGGTTCATCAAATAACATAATATCAGGATTGATACATAAACATCTTGCAATTGCAACCCTTTGTTGTTGACCACCTGATAATTGATTTGGAAACTTATGTGCTTGCTCTGCAATTTTTACTCTTTCAAGATAATACATTGCTGTTTCAATAGCTTTTTTTCTTGGAACTTTTGATACCCAAGTTGGAGCTAAAATAAGATTTTCTAAAATTGAAAGATGTGGAAAAAGATTAAAATGTTGAAATACCATCCCAACATGAGTTCGTATTTCTCTAATTCTTTTTACATCTTCAGTCATTTTAAAACCTGCAACATATAATTCACCTTCTTGAAAAGCTTCAAGTCTATTCATACATCTAATAGTTGTAGATTTACCAGAACCAGAAGGTCCACAAATTACAATCTTTTCACCTTTTTTTACTCTTAAATTAATATCTTTTAGTACATGGAAATCTCCATACCATTTATTAACATTAGACATCTCTATCATATAATCTAAATTACTCATAATCTTTTCCTATTCTTATTTATGATCTGTATTAAATTTGTTTTCTACTGATTGTGCATATTTCGACATACTAAAACAAATAATCCAATAAATGATGGTTACAAAAACATAACCCTCAGTTTCAAATCCTAACCAATGAGGATCTTTAGTTGTTAATGTTACCATTGCTAAAACATCAAATAATCCAATAATTAAAACTAATGTTGTATCTTTAAATAAAGCAACAAATGAACCAACAATATTTGGAATAGAAATTTTTAGTGCTTGTGGAAGAATTACTAAGCCCATAGCTTGCCAATATGAAAGTCCAATTGAATCACATGCTTCGTATTGCCCTTTGGGAATTGCTTGTAATCCACCTCTTATAACCTCTGCAATATAGGCAGCTTGAAAAAGAGTAACACCAATTAATGCTCTTAGTAATTTATCAAAATTCATACCCTCAGGGAAAAATAATGGAAGAATTACAGATGACATAAATAGTAAAGTAATTAAAGGAACACCTCTAATAAATTCAATATAAATAACACTTATTGTTTTTATAATTGGCATCTTAGATTGTCTTCCAAGCGCGAATATAATTCCTATTGGAAAAGATACAACAATACCAACAGCTGCAACAACAATAGTTAGTAATAATCCACCCCATTTTGTAGTTGGAACTATTTCTAATCCTAATCCTCCATAAAGTAAAACAAATGAAACAATAGGAAATAAAATAAGAATTGTAGCTTTTCCTTTAATATGTTTAATTTTTTTAAATGTCACTATTGAAGCTACAAAAAGAGCTAAAATAAGATTTGGTCTCCAGTATAATTCTTCTGGATAAAATCCATATATAAATTGATTGAATTTTTCATAAATAAAAATCCATCTAGCTCCATGTTTTGTTATCTCTTCTTTTGTTCCTGACCAAGTTGCATCAAAAACCATCCAATCTAATAATGGAGGAATAATATAGCAAAGTAATAGAATCGATAAAATTGTTAAAATTGAACTAGTTAGCGATGGAAATAGATTTTCTTTTATCCATTTTTCTACACCTTTAGTTCCTTTAGGAGCTGGTTTTGCTTCTAATTTGTTATAAATTGCCATTTTATCTCTCCTTTATTTGCATTTTTGCATTAATAATATTCATTACTAAAGAGATGACAATACTAATAGTTAAATAAACAGCCATTGTCATTAAAATTATTTCAATTGCTTGACCAACTTGATTTAGTGCAGTTCCTGCAAATAGTGTTACAAGTTCTGGATAACCAATTGCTGTCGCAAGTGATGAGTTTTTCATCAAATTCAAGTATTGATTTATAACAGGAGGAATAATAACTCTTAATGCTTGCGGAAGAACAACTTTCTTTAAGATAATATAATCTTTGAGTCCTAAGGCATTTGCAGCTTCTTTTTGTCCTTTTGGAACAGCTTCAATTCCTGCACGTACAGCTTCTGCTATATAAGTTGCGGGATAAATACTAAGTGCAAAAGATAAAGCTAAAAGTTCAGGAGTTAATGTCCATCCACCAACAAAGTTAAAACCTTTAAGTTCTGCATATTCTAAGGATGCCGGTGACCCACTAATAAAATATACTAAAACAGGCCCTGCAATTAAAATTACTAAAGAAGTCCAAAATACTGGAAACTCTTCACCTGTTTCATCATGTTTCTTTTTTGCCCATTTCATAAGATAAACAACTCCTGCAATTGCAATAATAAATGCAATAAATACAGAAATAAATCCACTCTCTAAGATTGGTTTAGGAATATATAATCCTCTATTATTTAGGAAAAAAGCATCTAAATAAGACAAAGATTGTCTAGGACCTGGAAGTGCAGCTAATACAACATTGTACCAAAATAGGATTTGAAGTAATATGGGAATATTTCTAAAAGTTTCTACATAAATTAAAGAGAGTTTAGAAATCATAAAGTTTTTTGATAATCTTCCCACTCCAACAAGTAAACCAATAATTGTTGAAAAGAATATACCAATTCCTGACACTAAAAGTGTATTTAAAATACCTACAAAAAATACTCTTGCATAAGTATCTGATTCAGTATAAGAAATTAGTGTTGATATGATACCAAATCCAGCTTCACTACCTAAAAAGTCAAATCCTGTATTAATCCCACGTTTTTCAATGTTTATAAACATATTATGAAGAACATAGTATGTAAATAAGAATATACCTATAAGAGCTATTATTTGATAGATGATTGCTCTTATGTCTGGGTTATTATAAAAGGCGACATTCCCTTTTTCTATTTTTTTGTGTTCTTTCATTTTTTCACCTTATGTATGAAAAAAGAGGAATATATTCCCCCTTTTTTTCATTAAATAATTTATTATAATTAATTATGTGTATTATCTAATTGGTGCCCCATATTGAAGACCACCATCTTTCCATAAGGCATTTAATCCTCTTTCAATACCAAGTGGTGAACCTTTTCCAACATTTCTGTCAAATGATTCTCCATAATTTCCAACTTGTTTTATAATGTTATATGCCCATTTTGGATCTAATCCTAAATTTTGACCAATATCACCAGTAACTCCTAGTAATCTTTGAATATCTGGATTTGGACTTTTTAACATTTCATCAACATTTTTAGAAGTAATACCTAACTCTTCTGCATTTAACATTGCAATTTCAGCCCATCTTACAATTTTAAACCATTTATCATCACCTTGTCTAACAGCAATACCTAATGGTTCTTTTGAAATAATTTCAGGAAGTACAATTGCAGAGTTTGGGTCTTTTAATTGAGTTTTTAATCCATATAATTGAGAAGCATCAGAAGTTAAAGCATCACATCTACCTTCTTCAAAACCTTGGATTGTTTGTGCTGATGTATCATAAGTAATAGGAGTATAAGTCATTTTTAAAGATTTAAAATAATCTGTTAAGTTAAGTTCAGTTGTAGTTCCTGCTTGAATACAAAAAGTTGCACCATTTAACTCTTTAGCTGATTTAACACCTAATTTTTTAGATACTAAAAATCCTTGACCATCATAATAATTTACACCCGTAAAAGTTAAACCTAATGATACATCTCTTGATGCTGTCCAAGTAGTATTTCTAGCTAATACATCAATCTCACCACTTTGAAGTGCAGTAAATCTCTCTTTTGCATTTAAGTGTGCATAATTAACTTTATTTGCATCTCCAAGAACTGCTGCTGCAACTGCTCTACAAACATCCACATCTAAACCTGTCCAAACTCCCGAAGAATCAGGAGCAGCAAATCCAGGTAATCCTGTATTTAAACCACAATTTAATTTACCGTTTTTAACAGTATTCTCCAATGTACCCGCTGACGACATAGTTGAAGCAAGAGCAAGAGTTGCAACACTTAATGATAAAGTTTTTAATATTTTCATTTTTTAGCCTTTGTTTTTATAGTTATTTAATACAAACAAAGTATAAATTAATAATATAGCATTTGAGTAGCAAAGTAGTATAAAATTTAACCAATTTAAATAAAAATGTAATTTTCTTGTAATTAATGAAAATTAAAACTATAATTTATTTAATATAATTAAATTTATATTAAATGTGATTATAAATCACTTTTCTCGTAGTTTCATTATTCATTTTTTTTATTTCATCATAAAGTAATTGATATTTTATTTTATCTTCAAAAGAGATAGGTGTACGAATTGATTTATATTCTACTAAATTACCGTCTTTTATTACTTCAGATATTTCAGCATAAACCCAATAAAAACCTTCATCTTTTCTGAGATTTTTTATAATTCCACTCCAATAACCTTTCGTCTCCAAACTTTTCCAAAGTTCTTTGAAAATAGATTTTGGCATATCAGGATGCCTTACAATATTGTGAGGTTTTCCAATTAATTCATTTACACTGTAACCAGAAATTAAAGCAAAAGTTTCATTTGCATAAGTAATAATGCCTTTTAAATCCGTTCTTGAAACAATTAATTCTTCTTTTGGAACAATAGTTTCAATTAAAAAATTTCCTGATAAAAATTCCATGTTATTTTCCTATTTTGTCAAAACTTCTAGCAAAACCTTCTAAATCTTTTTTTCTTAAATCACCGTTATAAACAATATTTGAAGCTTCTATTGAATTATCATTTAAAACTTTTGGAACAAGGTCTGCATTTTCTAAAACTTCCATATGAGAGCTTAATTCATCTTCACTATATGCCATTTGCATATCTGCACTCATAACATAAGGAATTGCTTCAATAACTTTTAGTTTTTTTAGCTCTTCTTGAACTCCTGTTCCTTCTATTGTAATAATTATTCTTCCTAATTCATCATGCATATGATAATCACATACATCACAATTTTTTAGACTTTCTACTACTTCATTTATATGTTTTGGCAAAGTTTGTACAACAATACTTGAGATATTCATTTTAAAATCCTTTTTTTAATTGAGTTTATAATAGTTTATTTTTTCATCATCACTTGAAACAAAAATTTCATTTTCATTTATAAATAAAATATTTGTTAAAGTGGTTTTATTTTGTGTTAATTTATATAAATTTTCTTTTGTTGTTGTATTAAAAATAGTTACATTATTTTCTTCATCACTTGCAAATGCTGCTAATTTACCACTTGGACTTAACGCTACACTATAAATCAAAAAAGAGCCTTCTTTATAATAAGAAATTCTTTCATCTAAACTATAAATTGCACATCTTCTATCTTGTCCTGCTGTGATAAATATATCTTTTTTCATATCAACTTGGAAAACATTATCCAAATTTAAAGTATCAAATCTTTTTATTGGATTTAAATCTTTTGTATTAAGTAGAGTTAAAATACCACTTTCATCGGCAACTACAATTTTTGATTTATCTTCATTTAATTTGAAGTTTGAAAATTTTGATTGAGAAATTTGAACTTCATTTATTACTTTTTTATTTTTAATATCATAAAGATAAATTTGATTTGAAAGTAGGGCATAAACAATATGATTTTCATCTATGAACTTTGCATACGCAATAAATAATCTATCTTTATCTTCTATGATTTTATTTAGTTTTCCATTCTGGTAAATATCTATATTTCTTCCGCCACTTTCACCTTGAGAAAGAATCAAAACACTGTTTTCTAAAACATCAATACTATAAATTCTAGCTTCAATTGTATCTTTCATAAAATCTTTTATTTTTGGAACTTTTATTGAGTTGATTTTTTCTTTTGTATTTACATTAAAAATATCAACACTTGAATCAGTGGTAGCTACATATAAATTTTCATTTTTTAAAACCAAATCAGTTACTCCACCACTTGCTATTAGTGAATAATTTGGAGTTAAATCTTTTGCAAAGATATTTAAAATCAATAAAAAAAAGATGGGTAAAAATTTAAATATTTTCATAAAACTCCTTTTTTAATTTATAACTTTTATAGCATTTACTGGACAAGATTTTATGCAAAAACCACATGAAGTGCATTTGTCATTTATACTTGGTCTAAACATAGCTAAAAAATCAATAGCATCATCTAAACATGGGTCTTTACATGAAAAACACATGGTTTTATTCCATGATAAACAAGCTAAAATATCTATCTCTATTTTTGCATTTATATTTTTTTTATTCTCTAAATTTAAAACTTCATTTGGACAAACTTTTGCACATTCATCACAATAGGTACAACCACTTGAGTTAAAATCAAGCTTAGGTGTAAAATCTTCTTGAATAAATATAATATTCTCTTCACACACTGTTGCGCAAATACCTTCGCAATTTTTGCAGTTTGTAAAGAAAATATCTTCATCTTTAAAATATGGAGGTCTTATTATTTTCTCTTGTTTTTCATCTTTTTTAAAAGATGAAACAAGAGAACTAAAAAGTTCTCTTCTTTTCATTATTTTTTCTTTAAAGTATCTAAATCATCAGTTAGAACTTCGTTCCAAGTTGATTTTGAACTACCATCTTTTCTTGTATAATTAGCTTTAAATGTATTTTCAACAGCTAATTCACCTGTACTTTGAGGAGCATGACAAGCAGTACAATTAAATCTTGCATGAGATATTGTTTCAATTGGTTTTATTGAAACTTCATTTTTCATATCATCAGTTGATTTTACAAAATTATCACCCTCAAGTTTATGTTTTGGTCTAAAATCAATATAGTGTGATTTAGGAATTGGAGTTGCTGTCATAGATTCAGCAACTGATACATCATGACAACCAACACACATATTATTATCTGGCGTAATCTCTAACATTCCTTCAACATCATGGGGAATCATAGGTGGAGCATTTTGGTAAGCTCTTTCTATTTTGTATCCACTCATTGGTTGAGAAGTACCATATTTTGTCTCATCAGGAGCAGCTTTATCTTCTGATAATAAATCTACTTTTCTAAGACCAATTGAATCATCATCTATAACATTTTTTGTATTTGCAGCAAATAATATTGTTGTTGCTACTGTTATTGCTAAAGCTAATTTACCTAACTTCATTTTCATTTTCCTTTTTTAAATTTTTTATTGAAAAATTAAGAGCATTATCATCACAAACTTCTACACATCTTCCACAGTTTGTACATTCACCACTTAACACAGGCATAGAAGTTTTTGTAACCATGTGTAAAACTTGGCTTTCAGGACAAACTTCTTTACATTTCATACATGCTGTACAATTAGGTGCATTGTGATGAACTCTAATCAAACTAAATCTTCCAACAAGTGAATAAAATCCACCAAGAGGACAAATATGTCCGCACCAACCATTTTTTAAAACAAATAAGTCAAAAAGAAATATTACAAGCATTGTTGCCCAGCCAAATCCTAATCCAAAAATGATTCCTCTATGAACCATAGAAATAGGAGATACTAACTCAAATGCTGCAAGACCCATAAAAAAAGAGATAACAAAACTAATAACAATTACCCAATATCTTATATTTCTTGAAGCTGGTTGTTTTTTTTGGATTAAATTAAATCCAAATTTTCTTCTTAAATAATTTGCCAAATCTGTAATCATATTTACAGGGCAAACCCAAGAACAAAAAGCTCGACCACCAATAATCATATAAAATATAGTGATAAAAAAAGCTCCTAAAAGAATATCAAATGAGATAACTGCACCTGCAAAAAACATCTGTAAAACAGCATATGGATCACTTAGCGGAATAGTTTTTAACAACAATGATGAACTTAAATTCCCCATTAAAATATTTATTCCATAAACATTTGCTATTACATATAAAACCATAATAGATATTTGAGTGATTCTTCTTGCTATTAAAAATCTATATTTTTTTATCATTTTAATAAATCCTCCATATCACTATCATTATTCAATGAATCAACTGCACTATCTTTACTAATTTTCGTTTTTGTAGTATTGCTTGTTGCATTTTCTACTCTTTTTTCATCTTTTTTATTCCAACCTTGAACATAGTGATCACCCACTTTTCCCAAAGCTATATCTCTTGGAAGTACAAAAATTGCTGCTTTTTGTGTAACACAAGCTTTTTCACATAATCCACAACCTGTACATACGTCCGTATGAACAACAGGTTTTAAAAATGCGTGTTTTCCTGTTCTTTCATTTTTTGAATATTCAATACTGATTGCATTTCCTAAAAGAGGACAGGCTCTATAACAAGCATCACATTGAATACCCCAAAAAGCGATACAAGAACTATCATCAATAACAGCCACACCCATTTGAGCTTTTGAAATATCTAATTTTTTTTCTTCATTTTGTACAGATTTGATATTTAATGCATCCGTTGGACAAACAGGAACACATGGAATATCAGTACACATATAACAAGGAATTTCTCTTGGTATAAAAAATGGCGTTCCAAGGGGTTTGTTATCACCTGGTTTTGCCAACTTTAAAGTATCAAAGGGACAAGCTTCAACACACATTCCACATTTGATACAAGTTGCTAAAAAATCATCTTCAGCTAAAGCTCCTGGTGGTCGCAGTATCAATGAAGTAGCTTTTACTTCACTTACATAAGCACTCCAAGTTAAACCTCCAAGAATTGCTAAACCAGTGGCTCTTGCAATTGTTAGAAAAAATTTTCTTCTTTCACTTATTGGTAGGTTTTGTTCTGTTTTCATCTTTTCTTCTTTAATTTGTCTTTAAATTTACGCTTGATAAATTTTTACCGCACATTTTTTAAAGTCAGTTTGACCTGATTGTGGGCAAGTTGCATCTAAACAAACTTTATTGATAAACACTTTTTCATCAAACCAAGGAACAAATACTAAACCACGTGATGGTCTATTTCTTCCTCTTGTTTCAACTCTTGCTTTTACTTTTCCACGTCGAGATTCAACCCAACATAAAGAACCTTGTTTTACACCATAAGTTTTTGCGTCTTCTGGGTGCATATAACAAAGTGCTTCAGGAACTGCTCTATAAAGTTCAGGAACCCTCATAGTCATTGTTCCACTATGCCAATGCTCTAAAACTCTTCCCGTACTTAACCAAACTGGATATTCCGTATCTGGCATTTCAGGTGGATCCATATATGGTCTTGCAAAGATTTTCGCTTTATTTTTTAATGATTTTTTAGTTTGGTCTTTAACTCCAAGTAAATCACCTTGTGCTAACTCTTTTGCTAATGTTCCATAGAATGCAAAATCACTATCTGGACTCTCTTTTTTAGCATAAGGGTCATATCTTGTATTAAATCTCCATTGTGTCTCTTTTCCATCAACAACTGGCCATTTAAGACCTCTTACTTTATGATAAGTATCAAAGTCCGCTAAATCGTGACCATGACCTCTACCAAAGTCAGCATACTCTTCAAATAGATATTTTTGAATAAAGAATCCGTAACCTTTGAATACTTTTCCATCACTTCCAACTACTTTTCTAGCATCTCCAAAACCTTCACTATTATCATAACCTGCTTGAACAGGGTCTTTTTGATCTAATTTGTAAGATTGAGCTTTTTTATTTGCAAATAAAATTTCATACATAGTTGTATTTTCATTATATCCCATAGCTTTGGCAGCTTCAATTACATCAGGAAGTTTTATTTCACCTTTGCTACTAGCAAGTGTTTGTTCTCCCCATAAATCTTTTACTGTAAATCTTTTTGAAAGTTCAACCCATTGCCATGTATCAGACATAGCATCTCCAACTGGAACTACTTGTTGTCTCCAAAGTTGTGTTCTTCTTTCAGCATTTCCATATCCACCCCATTTTTCATAAATCATAGCAGATGGTAAAATTAAGTCAGATACTTTTGCAGAAATCCCTGGGTATCCATCAGATGTAACGATGAAGTTGTCCATTTCACGTGCAGCTTTAATCCAGTGTGTTGCACTTGCTGTATCTTGATATGGATTACAAACATTTACCCACGCAAATTTAATATTTCCATCTTCGATGTCTCTATGGATTTTCATAATATGTTGGTGACCTTTTGGATTTAAAGTCCCAGCTGGAATACTCCAAGCTTTTTCAGCTATGTCTCTATGTTTTGGATTATCAACCATCATATCAGCAGGAAGTCTGTGTGTAAATACTCCAACTTCTCTTGCAGTTCCACAAGCACTTGGTTGTCCTGTTAGTGAAAACGCTCCAGAACCTGGACGTGCCTGTTTATTTAATAAAAAGTGAACATTATATGAAAGTGTATTTACCCAAGTTCCACGAGTATGTTGATTCATTCCCATTGTCCAGAAAGATACAACTTTTCTATTTTTTTCAATATATAAATTAGCTAAAGTTTGAAGTTTTTTCTTAAATTCTTCAATATCTTCATCAGGATTTCCTTTTGAAATTTTTGCTACATAATCAAGTGTATAAGGCTCTAAAGATTTTTTATACTCTTCAAAAGAGATTTCCCAGTGAGCTAAACCTGTATTTTTGTTTACCATTTTATCACCAGCTTTATATCCATAAGGAGCAAGTGCTGGAGCTTCAGTCTCTGAAACTATTTTTTCCATCTCTTTTGAAATAGTTTGCATCTCTAAATCAGAATATTTTCCATCTTTGATAGATTTTTCATCACTTCTTCTCATTCCATAACCAATATTTACAGGACTTGCTGCAAATACAATATGTTCTTTTACGAAGTCCCAATCAATAGATTCTGGCTGATTATATACGATTTCTCTTGCAATATAATTCCATAAAGCTAAGTCAGTATTTGGAGTAAAAATGATTTCAATATCAGCTAAATCAGAAGTTCTATGTCTGTACGTAGAAAGATTTATAACTTTTACTTTTTCAGGATCTGATAATTTTCTATCTGTAACCCTTGACCATAAAATTGGGTGCATTTCAGCCATATTTGAACCCCAAGTCACAACTGTATCTGTTAATTCAATATCATCATAACATCCACTTGGTTCATCTATTCCAAAAGTTTGATAAAAACCAACAACCGCTGATGCCATACAATGTCTAGCATTTGGGTCAATTGCATTTGATCTAAATCCTGCTTTCATCATTTTTAAAGCAGCATATCCTTCCATAATTGTATATTGACCTGAAGCAAAAATTCCAATTCCCTCTGGACCTTTTTCTTTCAGAGCAATTCTTATATGTTTTTCCATTTCATCAAAAGCTCTTTGCCAAGAAACAGGTGCAAAATCAGCTTTTTTATCAAATTCACCTTTAGCATTCATTCTTAATAAAGGCTGTTTTAATCTATCAGCACCATACATGATTTTTGCATTAAAATAACCCTTAATACAATTAAGACCTCTGTTTACAGGTGCTGCGGGGTCACCTTTTACTGCAACGATTTTTCCCTCTTTAGTAGCAAGCATAATCCCACAACCAGTTCCACAGAAACGACAAGCTGCCTTGTCCCATCTCCAACCACCCTCAGCAACATTTGCTTGTGCTTGTAAATCAGCTGGTACTGTCATACCAATTGCTGCTGCTGCACTTGCTGCTGCTGAACTCTTTAGGAAGTCTCTTCTTGAAAGCGACATGATTTCTCCTTTATGAAATAAATTCTTTAACTATGAATTGTAACTATATAAAAGAGATTAGAGATTGACTCATGTCAAGTAAATTAAGTTTTAATTAAGATAATAATTGTCTTGTTTTAAATTATAAATCAAACTCGTAATTGAATTTTTGTAAAGCAAAAAGAAAGGAAGAAATATAATAGTTAGTTAAGCTAATTTTTCTTTTTTTTTACACAAGTATTACATAAAATTAGACTATAATTTTTTTATGTCAAAAATTAAGGAGAGATAGATATGAAAAAATTAGTATTAGGAACAATTGCAGCAGCAATGATTGCAACTTCAGGACTAGCAGCAGATTATACATTGAAAGTAAGTCACGTTGTAAGTGCAAGTACACCAAAAGGTAAAGCAGCTGATTTCTTTGAAAAAAGAGTTGAAGAGTTAACTGCTGGTAAAATTGATGTTCAAGTATTCCCAAATTCACAATTATATGGTGATGGTGAAGAAGTAAAAGCATTAGTTATGAATAATGTTCAAGTAATTATGCCAAGTTTATCGAAGTTTACAAGTGTTGCTCCACAAATGCAACTTTTTGATTTACCTTTTATTTTTAGAGATAAAGCTCACCTTTATAATGTAATGGATGGAGAAGTTGGAGCAATTTTAAAATCAAAAGTTGATGAAAAAAAACAGATGATTGCACTTGATTATTGGGATGCTGGATTTAAACATCTTTCTTCAAGCACAAAAGCTTTAGTAAAACCAGAAGATGCTAAAGGTTTAAAATTTAGAATTCAAAGTTCAAAAGTTTTAGAAGCACAATTTAAATCTGTTGGTGGAAATCCACAAGTTTTACCATTTTCAGAAGTATATTCAGCACTTCAACAAGGAGTTGTTGATGGAACTGAAAATCCATTATCAAACTTTTATACAAAAAAATTCCACGAAGTTCAATCTAGCCTTACTTTAAGTAGTCATGGATATTTAGGATATTTAGTTGTTATGAATGAGCAATTCTGGAATAAATTACCAAAAGATTTACAAGCTAATGTGACTCAAGCTATGAAAGAAGCAACAAAACTTGAAAGAGAAGAGTCTATGAAAGAAGATGCTTTAATGATGGAATCTTTAACAAAATATGCAAAAGAGACTAATAAACTTCAAATTATTGAATTAAATGATACACAAAAACAAGAGTGGAAAAAAACTATGTCAGTTGTGTATCCTCAATTTTATGATGTAATTGGTGAAGATTTAATCAAAAAAGCAATTGATACAAAATAATAAAGTTGGAATATGAAAAAAATTTTTGAAATTATCGACCTTATTGTCGGTACGATTAATCAAACAATGGCAGTCCTAGGACTGTCATTGGGGGTTTTATTAGCATTTATAAATGTAGTATTAAGATATGGGTTTGACATGAGTCTTACTTGGGCTGGAGAACTTACAAACTATTTCTTCATTTGGTCTGCTTTATTTGGAGCAGCTTATGGATTTAGACAAGGTGCACATATTTCTGTAACTTTACTTATTGCACAATTTCCACCTGCTATTATGAAATATTTTTTAATTCTTGCTAATTTAATCTCTGTGGCTTATCTTGGTTTATTATCGTATTTTGGATATGAACTAGTTGTTATGTTAGCAGACTTTGGAGAGATGAGTGTAGATTTAAATATTCCTATGTGGATACCACATCTTGTTCTTCCTATTGCCTTTGCATTAGCAGCATATAGAGTTGCTGAAAAATTAGTTGAACTTTTAAAAACTAGTGCTAATGAAATTGAACTATTTAATGAGCATGAAGTTATTATAAATGAAATAAAAGGAGAAAAATAATATGGTTATAGCTACACTTTTTATTTTACTTTTTGCTTTAATGCTATTTGGTGTACCTGTTGCTGTTGCTTTAGGAGCAACAACACTTTTAACATCATTTTTCTTTACAGATATGGATTTAATGGGTATTCCATCTAAAATTTTCGATGGTTTAAATAAGTATACACTTATGGCTATTCCTATGTTTATTTTAGCAGGAGCTTTATTATCAAGAGGTTCATCAGCTACAAGAATTATTAATTTTGCAAAAACATTAGTTGGACATCTTCCTGGCGGACTTCCAATAGCTGCTATTTTGGCATCTATTATTTTTGCAGCTGTTAGTGGTAGTTCTCCCGCAACCGTTGCTGCTATTGGTTCTGTTATGTATGGAGCTATTAAACAAGCAGGATATAATGAACAATTTGCCATTGGAACAATTGCAACTTCTGGAACATTAGGAATTTTAATTCCACCTTCAATAGTATTTATTGTATTTGGGGTAACAGCAGATGAGTCTATTGGAAAACTATTTATGGCAGGGGTAATTCCAGGTCTTATGATAGGTGCTATGATGATGATTGCTACATATTTCTTAGCTAAAAGAAGTGGTTATAAAGGTGGACAAAGAGCTTCTTTTAAAGAGCAATTTATAGCTTTTAAAGAGGCATTTTGGGCATTGATGATTATTGTTATAGTTATTGGTGGAATTTATGGAGGTATTTTTACTCCAACTGAAGCTGGTGCATTTAGTGTTATGTATGCTTTCTTTATCTCTGTTTTTGTTTATAAAGATACAAAATTTAAAGATTTACATAAAATCATATTGGATTCAGCTCAAACAAGTTCAATGATATTTTTTATCATTGCAAATGCTATGCTTTTTGCTCATTTCTTAACAGATGAACAAATTCCACAACACATAACGCAAATGATTTTAGAAGCAAATATGGGTCCATTAATGTTCTTATTAATTGTAAATATTTTACTTTTATTTATGGGACAATTTATGGAGCCTAGTTCTGTTGTTATGATTACAGTTCCTTTATTACTTCCAATTGGAGTAGCACTTGGAATTGACCCTATTCACTTGGGAGTTATTATGGTTGTAAACATGGAAATAGGAATGATAACCCCACCTGTGGGACTCAACCTTTTTGTTGCAAGTGGTATTACGGGACTTAGTTTAAAAGAAGTTATCGTGGCATCATTACCAATGACTGGTATATTATTAATTGGGCTAATGCTCGTAACCTATATTCCAGTTATCTCTTTATGGCTTCCAAATTTAATGTTTGGATAAAAAAATTAGTAAGAGTTTGTCTCTTACTAGTTTTCTAAATTTAGACCTATTTATTTCTTTTTTCCCCTCTTTATTCTTATATCTTTTAGTGAATACAAATGTTTATTATGTTATTTCAATAATAAAAAATGTATACTTACATAATTTTTTTTAATAGGATTTAAGCATGGATTTAACGGTAATTATTGGTATGTTAGGAGCATTAACATCTATTGCAATAGGTGACTTAATGGAGGGAGGTAATCCGGCCCATGTTATTCATATTACATCTTTAATTATTGTTATTCCAACTGCTATGTTTGCTGCTGCTACTGCTACTGAATCTCATGCTATTAAAGCTGCATTTACAGAATTAAAAATGGTTTTTAAAAAATCTCCTGTAGATTTTGAAGCAAGAATTGATGAGCTTGTAGATTATTCAATTACAGTTAAAAAGTTTGGTGTTTTAGCTTTAGAAAAAGATCTTGCAGTTATTGAGGATGATTTCCTAAAAGAGGCATTAAGTATGGTTGTTGATGGAACTAAAGAGGAACAAATAGAAGAATCTTTAGAAGCAATAATAGAAGAGACAGAACATTATTATCATAGTGCTTCACATTATTGGTTACTTGCAGGTGAAACTTGCCCCGTTATGGGATTAATTGGCGCAGTACTTGGATTAATTCTTGCTTTACAAAAACTAGATAATCCAGCAGAAATGGCAGCAGGAATTGCAGGAGCATTTACAGCAACCGTAACAGGAATCGCTGGGGCTTATATGTTCCTTGGACCATGGGGAAATAAGATGAAAGCAAAATCACATCTTTTAATAAAAGACAAACAATTAATTTTAGCTGGAGCAAAAGCAATGGCAAGGGGTGATGTTCCTGGTGAATTGAAGTTGAAATTAACTAAAATGATTACTGCTATGCCTACAAAAGGTTAATTATGGCTAAAAAATGTCCAAAATGTGAATGTCCAGCTGGAGAAAAATGGGCTGTTCCATTTGCCGATTTTCTTAGTTTATTACTTGCTTTGTTTATTGCACTTTATGCTTTAGCTTCTGTAAATATTGAAAAACAAAAAGCATTAAAAGAAGAGTTTATAAAAATTTATGGATTTAATTCTTCTGCTGACACATTAAAAGAGCAAGAAGAGACAGAAAAATCTATGACTGATAAAGAAATAGACGATGTTGAAGAAGGTAAAAAGTCTGCAGTAGATGGAGCAATGGCACAATTAAATGAGTTAGAGAGTCAACAAGAAAAAGGTGGAAATCTTCAAGAAACAATTAATGGAACTTTTATGTCATTACCTGCTCAGTTATTATTTGAATCAGGGAAGTCAGAAATTACAAGTAAATATGCAGGACCTTTCTTAAGTAGAATGGCGAACTTAATCTCTTCAATGCCAGATGATACAGAAATAAATGTAAAAGGTTATGCTGAAGATTCAGAAGTTAAGAACTCTAAATTTCAAGATGCTTTGGAACTTTCAACTGCAAGGGCTAATAATGTTATTAGGGAATTAAAAAAGTATAAAGTACCAGGGGATAGATTATATTCTAGTGGATTTGGTTCAAGTAAATCTTATCAAATGAATGAAACAAGAGTTGTAGAGTTTGAATTAAAAACTATGAAAAGTATCAAAAAAGATGATTTAGACATAGAAACAATACTTCATAAATTAGATTAATATAATATGAAAAAGAAAAGACAAAGTATTTTAATTCCCCTTTCTAAATGTTGTTTAAAAAGGTTTTATGATTTAGATCTTATTGCAAAATATGGCTCGATTTTTATAATTTCATTTATTCTTTTAAGTCAAATATTTAATATACTAATGGGCCAAGATGTTAAAACTTCTTTATTTTCTGTAATAATTAATCTCTTTTTTTTAGTGGCAATTTTGACAAAAGTTGAAATGATAAAAGTAACTATTTTAGAAGAACAACTTGATAATATATTAAAAGTTATAATTTTTGTTTTATTCTTGAATTTTTTAGGATATATGGTATCAAGTGAGGAAATACACAACTATTTATTTGCACCAATTAGTTTTTTTGGGGCTTATTTAGTTTTTGTTTTATTAAAAACAAAATAGATAAGTTATTAACCTCCAAGTTTTTTACCAACCTCTTTTAAAGCTTTAATTCTCTCTTCTCTTTGATTTATTGAGTCGTTTATTTTATTTATTCTTTCTTCAGAAGATTCATTTTTTATACTTTTAGGAGTATCCTCTTTAAAAAAGCTATTAAAATCGAAATTCATGACATTAGCAAAATACAAACCAAAAATAATTAAAAGTAAAAAAACGAGAAATATCATCAATTTTATTAATATATTAAAATAAGTGTTCATTTTCTTCCTTTTTAACTAAGTAATCAAGTTTTTTGTTTATATTATATTTGGGAATATAAATGGCAAATTGTGCTCCATCTTTTATATTTTTAACTCTTAATCTACCTTTCATATTTTTTTCAACAATGATTTTTGACATATAAAGTCCAATTCCTGTTCCATTACTATCCTCTTTTGTTGTGAAATATGGTTCAAATATTTTACCTTTTGGTTCAACTAAAACGCCACCGCCATTATCTTCAATATATAAAACAACATAATTTTCATCTTCAAGTGCATGAATTCTTATTTGTGGATTTTGTATATTTTTTTCAATTAAAATATCTTTTGCATTACTAAAAATATTTAATAGTACTTGTTTATACTCATTTAGATAGGTTGTGATTTTTATTTTTTCATCAATTTGTATATCGATTTTTATATTGTAATTTGCCAATGCACTTGAAATAATACTCATTACAATTTTTACAGCTTCTGATAAATAAAACTCTTCTTTTTCTTTTTTGGGCATAAAGAAGTTTCTAAAGTCATCAATAGTGTGAGACATATACTCTAATACTCTATCTGCTTCTTTTGATTTCTTATCCATGGTCTCTTTGTCTAATGCATCAATACTATATTTAAATTTTATAAACATTAGGATAGAAGAGAGTTCAGATAGTGGTTGTCTCCATTGGTGAGCAATATTACTTATCATTTCTCCAAGAGCAATAAATTTTGATTTTTGTACTAGTAATTGTTCTTTTTCTCTATTTTTTTCAATCTCTTCTTTTACTTTTTTCTCTAAAGATTGATTTAGATTTTCAAGCTCATTTGCATTAGTTCTTACTTTATCTTCATAATTTTTCATAATGTCATCGATTTTTTGAGAAATGGCAATTGAAATTAAAATAGCAATTGATAAAAACATTAAAAATAAAATTACATTTTGAACTACTTGTTTTTTTACTCTTTCTTTTAGAATTTCTCGTTTTACTTCTATTTCATTTTCTATATCGTCTGTGTATATTCCAACTGCAATTACCCAATTAAATCTTTCATAATATTTAAAATATGAGAGCTTATAATTTGCATCTTTAGAATTAGGTTTATTGTAAGCATATTCAGTAAATGATTCACCTTTTTGTCTAATATCCCTTAAAAAAATTTCTCTAAATTTTTTTCCATCAGTATCTTGATAATTTGTTGATATTAATTGTCCTACTAAATCTGGTCTATTTGGATTTACAACTAATTTGGCGAAATCATCTCCACCATTCATATTTTTGATTTCATAGGCAAAAAAATAGTTACTTTTATTCTCTTCAAAAGTGATATTATTTAATAGTCTAACTGCATCCATTTTTAGTTCATCATCATTTAAATCTGACTTAACAATATTATAATTTAGAATATCTATAACGGTATTTACATCTTTTTTAAGAGTTTTCTTTTTGTTTAAATAATACTCTTGAACAAACTTATCCATCTCTATTTCGAAATCATCATAGGTGTTATAAACATAAAAATATGAGATTGCAAATATCATTGATGACATGATTATAATAAATGTAAAAATTATAATTTTAGATAATTTTTTTTCCATTGTAAAATTCAAAATAAACCTTTAATTAGCATTAATTTGTTATGATAACATATGTTTTCTAATAAGGATTTTTAAAAATATGAAAAATAATTTTATGAATAAACTTAATGCTTTTAGCGTACTTTATGCGGAAGATGAAGATGGTATTAGAAATAATATAGAAGAGATTCTAAGACATCTTTTTAAAGAAGTATCCACTGCAAAAAATGCAAGTGACGCCTATAAAAAATATATTCAAAATAAACCTGATTTAATTATAACTGATATAAAAATGGGAAATGAAACTGGAATTGATTTTGTAAAAAAAATTAGAGAAACGGATTCTAAAACAAGAGTTATTGTAACTTCTGCTCATACGGATTTAGATTATTTATTGGAAGCTACACAACTACATCTGATAAAATATATAGTAAAACCAATTACAAATGATAATTTAATGGAAGCATTAGAATCTTTTATAAAATCTTTTGATGATAATAAAATTTATAATTTAAATGAAAATTGGGTTTTTAATTCAAGTAAATCTGTCGTTTCAAATGGAATTGAAGATTTTATCTTAACAAAAAAAGAGGCAATTTTTCTAAAACTACTAATCACAAAAAATAGAGTTATAAGTTATGAAGAGCTTGAAAATGCCATATGTGATGATGATTCAATTCTTACATCAAATGCAATGAGACTATTTGTTAAAAATCTCAGAAAAAAACTGCCTGATAATTTTTTAAAAAATATGCAAGGAATTGGTTATTATTATAATACTAAAGCATCTGAATAAAATTAGAACACTTAAATTTTTAAGTGTTCTTCTATAAATATATTTATATTAATTCACTTTTTGTAATAATAACTCCATCATTATCTGCGTAAACATAATCTCCATTATTAAAAGTTACACCTTCAAAATTTAATTCTATATCTCTTTGAGATTCTGTAACTTCAAAATTTCTAAGAGGACAAGTTCCAATTGCAAATAGTCCAACATCGATATTTTTTGTTTCATCTGTATCTCTTACGTATCCATTTAAAATAATTGCTTTCCAATTGTTGTTTTTAGCAAAAGTCATTAATTTATCACCAACAACTCCAAAAAATTCTTGAGAATTATCAACTACAACAATTTTCCCTTCACCATCTTCATCTCTTAACATCTCTAATAATCGCCAATTACTTTTATCAAGTTTAACAGTTACTATTTGTCCACTAAACTCTTTTAATCCACCATAATTATTAAATTTTGCCGATAAAACTTGTATTTTTTTCTCTTTATTGTCATCACATAAATCTGCTGTATGTATATTCATTTTAATTTCCTTCTTCCTAAGTAGTTACAATGTTATATTATTAAAAAGAAATGTATAAAAAGTGTATAAATTAAAAAAAGATTAAATAAAAATATTAATTTTTTAAAATAAGCAAAAAAGTAACAATCAATCAAACCACTTAATCTGATCTCGTAAACTAACAACTTCACCTATTACAATCATAGCTGGAGTTGGTAACCCTTTTGATTTTTCTACAATATCATCCAATGTTCCAACTACTACTTTTTGCTCTTTTGTTGTTCCTTTTGAAATTACAGCGCAAGGATAATCTTTTCTTTTTCCCAAAGAGATTAATTTTGAAGAAATTAATTCTATATTATGGTATCCCATTAAAAAAACAATTGTTTCATCATTTAAAAAAGTTTCCCATTCTATTTGAGAAATCTTTTTCTTTGGATTTTCATGTCCAGTTACAACTCTAAAAGAAGTTGTTATTCCCCTATGGGTTACTGGAATTCCTGCGTATGCTGGAACTGCTATTGCTGAAGTTATCCCTGGAATTATTTCAAATTTAATATTTCTATCAAATAAGTAAAGAGCTTCTTCACCACCACGACCAAAAACAAAAGGATCCCCACCTTTTAGTCTTACTACATTTTCATATTTAAGTGAAGCTTGATAGATTAATTCATTTATATCTTCTTGAGGAAGAGTATGTTTTTTATCTTCTTTACCAACATAGATTAAATCACAAGATGGTTTTACCATTTCTAGAATTTCTGGGTTTACTAATCTATCATAGATTAGAACATCTGCATTTTGTATTACTCGAACTGCTTTTAATGTTAGTAGTTCCACATCTCCAGGTCCTGCTCCTGTTAGGTATACTTTTGGCATATTATTATTTTACCTTATAGTAATTATTTTTTTGAATTATAGTAAAAAAATAATATAAACTACTTAGACTTACATGAATTCATAAGTTTATCAAGCTCATTTTTTAATTCTTCTAGTTTTTTTGTAGAATTCATTAAATTCTCTTGGGATTGAATTACTATATCTTCGCTTTTATTTAATTGTTTAGAAATATCAGCTGAGTTTTTAAGTTCATCAATAATTTTATCAAACTCATCGGTTATCTCTTCAAGTTTTATAGAAGCATTTTTTGATTGTTCTATCGCATTTGCGGAGTAAGTCATTGCAGAATTTACTTTCTCAATAAAACAGTTTATTGTATCTGTGGCTTCTACTATCTCTTTTTCTGCTTTGATTTTCATTGGAACTAATGGTTCATTACTATCATTTTCCATGATTCTTTTTGATTCTTCAAAGAATCTTTTTGCATTATCTTCAACAGCTTTTAATTGAGAAAAACTGTAAATAATCAGAAATATAATAATTAATGCAAAAACATATTGAACATATCTTATATAGTCACTTTTTTGTTCACTATACGTTGTATACATTGATACTAAATTATCAACTTCATTTAATAAAGGAGTATTTGTATCATAAATAGAATTTACGATATTTTTTAATGTTACTTCATTTTCTGGAACTCTTTTTTGATTAAATTTACTAAAATTATTTACATTTTCATGAAAATTATTCCAAAGAATTTCAACTTTATAAAGTTGTTTTGCAATTCTTTCTGTTGGAACTTTAGAAATATCAATTAAGTCATTTCCATTTTTTAAAGAGTTTAAATTATAGATAAATTCTATAGTTGAACTATCAAGTTCAGAATATGAAGCTTTGTCATTATGAAATAAATAAAAGATATTTTTAGAGATATTTTGAGTCAACATTCTTTGTTTTCCAACAATATTTATAATTAAAGCATCTTTTTTGTTTTTTTCATTTAAATGAATTGTAGTAGCTATAATACTTATCATTAAAAGAATAAATAAAATTCCAATAAATCTTATTTTTGTACGTATTGTATTTTGTTTCATACCCCAACTCCTTTAAAAATTGATATTAATTCTTCATTATTTGTAATAATTATTTCACCATTTTCGATATTTATTGTCCCGTTTCTTGCCAGTCTTTTTAAAACTCTTGATAGAGTTTCAGGTTGAATATGCAACATAAATGAAACTTCTTGTCGTTTTAATTTATTAAACATCTCTAAATCTTGATTTAACATAAATGCAACTTTTGCAGTTGCATCAAAAACTAATTCTCTATTTACAATACACTGTAATTGGTGAGTTTTTTTAAGTAATATTTCAAGCAATTCCATAGTTAAAATATTTTTTGATAAAAATAGTTCTTGGAATTTTTCAAAATCCAAGGATAAAACTGTAGAATCTTCCGTAAACTCTGCATTTGAGAAACAGTAAATATCACTGTTATTCATGGAGCTAAGTTCACTAATCATTGAGTTTTTATGAATGTGATATAAAAATATTTCATTATCGAATTTATCAACTTTATAAATCTTTATAAGCCCCTCTACTAAAAACAATAAATTCTTATTTATATCACTTTCATAGTATAAAATTGATTTATTAGGATATTTTGATACATTTGAAATGGAAGTAATTAATTTAATTTGTTCATCATTTAAATTATTAAAAAAACTTATTTTTCTAATGGTTTCTTCTATTGTCACATTAATCTTTCATATTGTTTTATTTAAGCTATTGTATATTATGCTTGTAAAAATACTAATTAAAAGATTTAAAATAAGGTTTATAATGAGTTTTAAAAAATATATAAAAGCAGTGGGAACTGGTGTAAAAGGTAATAGAGATTTAACTAAAGATGAAGTTGTAGATGCAATTGAACAAATATTATTAAATAAAGTAACACCGGCACAAGTAGGGGCTTTCCTAATTGGTTGGAGAACAAAACTAGAAACAAATGAAGAGTTAAGTGGTTGTGTTGAAGCTTTACGAAAGTTTATGAAATTTAAAAAAGTTGAAGATTCTATAGAACTTGGATATTCATTTGATGGAAGATGTGATAATCCATTTTTATTTCCTTTATTTGGAAAAATATTAAATGATTTTTATGTAAAAAATAGTGATATTAAAAGATTAAATTTAGTAATTTCAGGAGATTTTTTACAACCTGCAAAAGTAGGGCTTACAACAAAAGAAATTTTTGCAAATATTGATGCAAATCAATACGTACATTTTTTTGATAGGGTAGAATACCTAAAAGAGTTAAGTGATTTAACAACTCTAAGACATGAATTGGGTCTAAGAACAGCTTTTAATACAGTTGAAAAACTTTTAAATCCAGCTTTATGTGAATACGGTGTGACAACTGCATTTCATAAACCTTATGTTCAAAAATATCTTGATATTTTTGCTCCATATTTTAAAGAAGTAATTGTTGTAAAAGCAAGTGAAGGAAGTCCAGAAGTATTCAAAGATGGTAAATATTGGAAAATGGTAGATTCAAATATAATAGAAGAGAGTTTTTCATTAAAAGATTATGGTATTGCTTATGATAGAGAATTTGAAAACATCTCTTTAAAAGAGTCTTTAAATATTGTGAATAATCCAGATGATGAGATTTTAAAACTTGCAAAATTTAATGTGGCTTTATATCTACTATTTTCAAAAAGAGTATCTTCATTAGATGAAGCATGGGAAAGATTAAACTAGGTTTTAATAAAAGGTAAAAAATGTTAATAGATGGATTTGGAAGAAAAGTTGATTATCTAAGGGTTTCTGTAACTGAAAGATGTAATTTTAGATGTCAATATTGTATGCCTGAAAAACCTTTTTCGTGGGTTCCAAAGGAAAATTTACTCTCTTATGAAGATTTATTTAAATTTATAAAAGTTTCAATTGATGAAGGAATTAAAAAAGTAAGAATTACAGGTGGTGAACCCCTTTTAAGAGAAGGTCTAGATATTTTTTTAAAGATGATATTTGATTATAAAAATGATATTGATTTAGCTTTGACAACAAATGGATTTTTACTTCCAAAAGTTGCTCAAAAATTAAAAGATGCCGGATTAAAAAGAATAAATATTTCACTAGATAGTTTAAATTCAGCAACTGCAGCAAAAATAGCTCAAAAAGATGTTTTAGAAACAGTACTTAAAGGAATTCAAGCAGCAGATGATGCTGGATTAAAAATTAAAATAAATTGTGTTCCAATAAAAGGAATAAACGATATTGATGTATTGGATGTTTTAGAGTTTTGCAAAAGTAAAAATTATGTTGTAAGATTTATTGAATTTATGGAAAATCACCATGCAAAAGATGGCGCAAAAGGATTAAATTCTGATGAGATATTAAATATTATTTCAAAAAAATATTCAAATATTAAAATGATTCCAAGAGATACAAGCTCGCCTGCTCAATATTATGAGATAGAAGATGGATTTCAATTTGGAATAATTGAACCCCATAAAGATGATTTTTGTGCTCAATGTAATAGGATTAGATTAACTGCTGAAGGTTTTTTAATACCATGCTTGTATTTTGAAGATGCAATGAGTATAAAAGATGCCGTTAGAAATAACAGAATCGATGAAGCAGTTGCAATTTTGAAAAAAGTTTTAGAGAATAAACCAGAAAAAAATAAGTGGTCAAGTAAAGATGATAATGAAATTTCAACAAGAGCTTTTTATCAAACTGGTGGATGAAAATAAAAAAACTAGTATTTTAAAGTAAAACTAAAGTAAAGTTTAAATATAATTCGCGCTCATTTATTGTAAATGGAAAAATTAACATATACCTATTAGGAGGTCAACATGGCTTTAGATCAGGAAGTAAAAGCAGCTATAGTAGCAAAATACGGTAAAAAAGATGGTGATACAGGTTCATCAGAAGTTCAAATTGCTTTATTAACAGAGCAAGTTAAAATATTAACAGAACACTTAAAAGTTTTCAAAAAAGACCACTCTTCAAGATTAGGTCTATTAAAAATGGTTGGTAAAAGAAAAAGATTACTAGCATATTTAAGAAGAACAAACTATGCTTCATTCGTTGAATTAGTTGCTTCTTTAGGAATTAGAGCTAAATAATTTTAGTTTTAATTACGAAAAAAAGGGTTGTAGCATTGCTACAACCCTTTTTTTTTGTTTAAATATTTAAATTATTTGATTTTAATAACGAATCTTAATAATAGTTCATGTAGAATAAACAAAAAATATTGGAAATTTATAATATGTTATTAACAAAAAAGAGTGAATACGCGCTACTATCTTTAATTGCCATTGCAAAAAGTGATGAAGCTAAGAATGTAGATGAGTTATCAAAAGAATTAAATATATCAAAATCATTTTTAGCAAAAATCATGCAAAATTTAGCAAAACACAATTTAGTTATATCTCATAGGGGTGTAAATGGTGGTTTTGCTTTAAATAAATCTTGGGAAACAATTACTATTTTAGAAATTGTAGTTGCTGCTGAAGAAAAATTACCATCTGTTTTTGAATGTTCTCCATCTATTGGAAGTTGTCCAAATCAACTGGCATCTCTTTGTACAATCTGGCCTTTATTAAATAATTTACAACTAAAAATCAATGATTTCTTAGAAAAATTAACATTAAAAGATATTGCTTAATGAAGTTATTCCACATTTCTCATACTGACTTAGATGGATATGGATGCCAATTAATCACAAAAGAGTATTTTAAAGAGGGTTTTTTTTATAATGCAAATTATGGGATTGAAGTAAAATTATCTATAAAAAAAGTATTAGAACAAATTCTTGAATATAAAGAAGATGAGATTTTAATTTTAATTAGTGATTTAAACTTAACTTTTCCAGAATCAAAAGATTTAGATAGAGATGTAAATAATCTTATAAAAGATGGATATAAAATAAAACTTCAACTTTTAGATCATCATATAAGTGGTCAAAAAAGTTCAGAAACTTTTCCTTGGTACTATTTAGATGCTAAAAGATGTGCTACAAAAATAGTTTATGATTATATGTTTGAAGAGTATGAGGGCTTTGATTGTAATACGAGTGCTTGGTTAAAACCATTAGTAGATACTATAAATGCTGTTGATATTTGGCTTGAGCATGAAGTTAAGAACTTTGAGTTTGGAAAAGTTTTAATGTCAATGATTACAAAAGTGAGAGAAATAAATAATATTCTATTCGCAGATTTAAATAGAGATTTTAGATGTCATTTATTAAAAGAAGCTGCAAAATATCTTGATGTTGTAGATGGTTATATAAAATTAGATAATGATGTACATTTTATAAAAAAAGATTTTTTAAAATTAAATGATAAAGATGATACTTTAGATAATTTATCAGCAACTTATCTTGTAAAAACTTTGGCTGATGTAAAAGATGATTTAACAGTTACTTACAAAGGTCACAAAGGACTTTTAACTTATTGTTTAGGTTCTATCTCAATTCCTGCAAATGCTTTTTTACGAGCAAATCCTGAATATGATTTTTTTATTGATATAAATAAAAAAGGTAATGCTTCTTTTAGAGCAGATGGAAAAGTTGATGTTGCTTTATTGGCCGCAAAACTAGCAAATGGTGGTGGGCATGTAAATGCAAGTGGTGGAAAATTTGATGACTTCAAAGAAGTTATTGATTATTGTGAAGTTAGAACTTACATACAAAATAAACTAGATAAAATCTAGTTTATCTCTTTTTTTAGCATACTTTTAAATAATTTATTTATAATAGAACAATTTATTATAAAGGATATAAAATGGAATGCGAATTTCCTACAGTAAACTCAAAAAGCGAAGAAATAATAGAAATTTTTAAAAATACAAAAACTATAGCAATTGCAGGTCTTTCGCCAGATTCATCAAAAGCTTCAAATATGGTAGCTGTTTATTTACAAAATGCAGGATTTAAAATAGTTCCTGTTTATCCAAAAGAAGATACTATTTTAGGTGAAAAAGTTTATAGAACTATTTCAGAAATTCCTTTTAAAATTGATATGGTTGATATTTTTAGAAAACCAGATGCAATAGCAGAAATTATTGATGAAGCAATAAAAAGAGGTGATGTTGATACAGTTTGGACTCAATTAGGTCTTGTAAATAATGAAGCAGCAGCAAAGGCAAAAGAGGCTGGTTTAAAAGTAGTACAAAATAAATGTACTAAAATAGAACATAGAAACTTATTCTAAACAACTTCAAGAGTATTCTTACTCTTGAAAAAGTTATTTTAATTTATTTAAATTCAATATTTGATAGATTAAATAACCTTTTCTAATCTAAATTTATACACAATCTCAATATAATCTATTCTATTAATCAATTCTATTAATCGGAGCTTTATGGAATCAAGACAAAAAATAATTATTTCATTGATTATTCTGTTTTCACTTTTTTTTATTGGTATGCTTACAAGTACAATTTTTAATTTTAGAGAATATGGAATTAAATCAGCAGAAAGCAAAGCTAAATTAACAGCAGAGATAATTAAAAGTGGTTTAACTGCACATATGGTAAATGGAATAATGAATGAAAGAGAATATTTCCTTCATCAAATAGAACAGGCAGAAAATATCAATCAATTATGGGTATCAAGATCTCCTACTGTAATTAAACAATATGGTGAGGGATTTAATAATGAAATTCCAAGAGACAATATTGATAAGGAGGTTTTATTATCAGGTAAAGAGATATCAAAAGTGACTGAAACAGCAGATAAAAGTTTAATGAGAATTACTATTCCTTTTTCAGCATCATCTTTTGGTACACCAAATTGTATGAAATGTCATAATGCAAATGAAGGGGAAGTTTTAGGAACTGTAACCATGGTATTAGACATTACAGATGTAAGAATGGGTAGTTTAAAAACTGTTCTTTTTAATATGATTATTACAATTATTGTAATAGTGTTAATCTTTTTGTTAATAAATAGGTTTGTAAGACCATATGTTAGCATATTTTATTCTATACAAGATGTTATGCAAGCTGCATACAGAGGTGATTATTCATTAAGAGTAAATGGCTTTAATAATGATGAGAGTAAATCTGTTGCTAATCTTTTAAATACAATGCTTGAAAAACTTCAACACACTTTTGAAGAGCTAGATAGAAAGGTATATGTATTTATAAAAAATAAAAATTATGTAAAAGAGAGTGACCCTTTAAAAAATATTAATAATACTATTGAGAGATTATCTGATATTTATAAATTTAAACAAACAATAGAAAATGATAAAGATTTAGTAGATATCTACAATAGAATTGCTTATATTTTAAATAAACATTTTAATTTAGATGATTTTACAATTATTGAAATTGATAATGCAACTAAAAACAAAACAATTGTTTATACTCAGGATACATGCCACTGTAATGTGTTATCAGGGGAGTGTAGAGCAAATAGAATTCATTCAAGTGTAGATTCAAGTATTTTTGCAAACTCTTGTGATTTATATCAATTTAAAGAGGGAGAGCATATTTGTACTCCTTATACTATTTCAAATGATTTAACATTGGTTTTAACAATAATTACAAAAACAAAAGAAGCAACAGAATATGTACATACAATTATGAGTGATATTGAAGATTATATTACAACAGCTAGACCTGCAATTGTAAGTAAAAAACTAATGCAAATGTTAAATTTAATGGCTAGAGTTGACCAATTAACTGGTATGTATAATAGGAAATTTTTAGATGAATTTGTTGACGTTTCCATTCCACAAGCAGCGCGAGCAAAGATTAATTATGCAGTTTTAATGATAGATATTGACTATTTTAAAATGATTAATGATAATTATGGACATGATGTTGGAGATGAAGCAATAAGAGTTGTGTCAAATGTTATAAAAAATAGTATTCGTTCTTCTGATATTGCAATCAGATATGGTGGTGAAGAGTTTTTAGTGCTATTGTATAATTGTGATGAAGAAAATATTCTGAAAATTGCAGATAATATTAGAAAGAATTTTGCAAAAGAGAAGATGGTTGGCAAGGGTGAAACATTTAGTAAAACATTAAGTGTTGGCTGTTCAATTTTTCCAAAAGATAGTGATAGTATTTGGAAATGTATTAAATTTGCAGATATTTCTTTATATCATGCAAAAGAGAGCGGGAGAAATAGAGTTATTAGATTTGATAAAAGTTTATTAAAAGAGACAAATATTGGAGATAGTTTTTAAAATTATCTTCAACTTTAATTTATTTTTGATGTGTTGTTAAGTACAAGTTTAGCAACACATCCACTTTGACCATCATCTCTATTTAAGAGTGTTATTTTTGCTCTTAAAGCATCAGCAGCATTTTTAGCTAAAAATAGTCCTAATCCAACACCACTTTGATTACCAATTCTTTTAAATGGTGCGAATAAATCTACATTTTCAGGTATTCCAATTCCCTCATCAGTTACCGTAATAATTATTTTCTCTTTAGTTTTTTTAAGTCTTATTGCTATTGATTTTTCATTTGGAGTAAATTTTATTGCATTTTGAACAAAGTTTTGTAGAATTTGATTAAATAGAGTTACTTGAATTGAAGTCTCTAAATGATTAACATTTGAGAAAAATGTGATAATAATATTTTTTTGAGCACTTAACATTCTGTAATCATTAGTTTTTTTCTTGATATATTCAACTAAATCAAGATGAGTAGTTTGCTCAAATTGAGCACCCTCTGTTCTTCCTATATCTAAAATCGATGAAATCATTTTATTCATTTCATCAATTTGTTTTACAGTTAGTTTTAAAGCCTCTTCATATTGTTCAACTTCTCTTTTTTTTCTTAAAGTAACTTCATTTTTTAATTTCATTACTGCAAGAGGAGTTTTAAGCTCATGGGCAGCTCCAATAAATAGCTCTTTCTTAAATTTTACATAAGTTCCTATTCTATTTGTTAAAGAGTTTATTGAATCAGCTAAAGAATGGAATTCTACGGGTAAATCTTTTTTGTCAATTTGAGTTAAAGAATTTTCATCCATATTTGATAATTTTTTATTTATTTGAATAATTGGTTTTAAAAGTGATTTGGAAACAAACAAAGAATAAACAAGCATTAATATAAAACCAGGAATTGCTAAAACAAATAAATTTTTATATATTACAGAATATAAAAGTTCTCTCTCAAAACTGATATTTTTATCTATTTCTAAAAAAAGTTTATTTTGTAAATCAAAGGGATAAAGAAGTTTTATATAATAATCACCTTGTTTTTGGTAATTTAAAAATTTATGATTTTGTAGTTGAATATTATTTACTAAATTTATAGTTACATTTTCATTTTGAACAGAAACAAAACCATTTGTTGAAAGGGAAGATTTATAAAGTTGTTCAGCGTGATTTAACATATTTTTTTGAATATCATCGTAAACTGTACTTCGTGCATATTCATAAAATATAAATGAGAGAGTAATAATAAAAAGTGAGGTAGCTATAATCAGTTTTGTATAAAACTGTTTATAAATACTCTTACTTTCCATTTTTTTAATAGCCTAAATTATTTAGCTTTGTTATCTTCTATTGTATTAGGATAACAGAATCTATAACCTCTTCTTCTAATTGTTTCAATAGTAGAGATATTTAATGGTTTGTCCATTTTTTGTCTAATTTGGTTAATTGCAACTTCAATTACGTTTGGAGTAACTAATTCTGGTTCTTCCCAAATTGCATCAAGTAGTTGTTCTTTAGAAACAATTTGATCTCTATGTCTTGCTAAGTGTGTAAGAACTTCAAAAGGTTTACCTTTTAGTTCAATTTCTACACCAGCATATTCGATTTTTTCTTCATCAGGATTAATGATTAAATCATCAATTTCTATGATGTTTGTTCCACCAAATCTAAGTCTTGCTTCGATTCTAGCTAATAAAATATCAAAATCAAATGGTTTTTTAATAAAATCATCTGCACCAGATTTTAGTGCTTCAATTTCTGATTCTTTATCATCTCTTGCTGAAATGATAACAACAGCTGTTCTTGAACTTCTGTTTTTTACTATTTTACATAGTTCAATCCCGTCACCATCTGGTAACATCCAATCAGTTAAAACTAAATCGTAGTTTCTAATGTCGATAAAGTACTCTGCATCTTTATAATTTTCAGCAGTATCTACTTGATATCCAAAGTCTGAAAGACCTTCTTGTAGTGTTCTATTTAGTGTTATTTCGTCTTCAATAATCAAAATTCTCATAATATTCCTTAAATTTAAGTTAAATTTAAATTTGGACGGAATTGTATCATAAAAATTTCAAAATTTAAAGCCTTTTTAAGCTAAATTTTAAAATTTATAAATTCATTATTTTTTTAATGAAAATAATAGTGAAAAATTATCAGTTTTACCTATTAAATTAACTGTTTATTAACTATGAATTGATAGAATACGCGAAATATAAAATATCAAGGAATATTATGAAAAAAATTGTAACAAGTTTAGTTGCATCTTTAGTTTTAGTTACAGCTTTAAATGCAGGTGATTATGGTTCAGTTGATGGTGAGGAAATTACAAAACAAGACATTTCTATGGTTCTTCAAGATCCAAGAATTGATTTTTCTAAATTACCTGATGCTGCAAAAAAACAAGTTATTGACCAAGTAGTTAATAAAAAATTAATTGCAAAAAATGCTATTAAAAATGGAATTGAAAAAGATCCACAATATGTTGAAGCATTAAATGGTATTAAAGAAGATTTAGCACTTCAAGTTTGGCAAAAAAATGAAGTAGAAAAAATTAAATTTACAGAGCAAGACAAAAAAGACTTTTTTGAAAAAAATAAAGAAAAATTTGTAGTTCCTGAGCTTTTAGAAGCTAGACACATTTTAGTAAAAACAGAAGTTGAAGCAAAAGCAATAATTAATGATCTTGATAAAGCAGCTAAAAAAGAAGATAAATTTATCGAGTTAGCAAAAGCTAAATCTGCTGATGCAACTGCTCAAAATGGTGGATATTTAGGAAAAGTGCCAGCTGATAAATTAGTTCCAGAATTTACAGCAGGTGCAAGAGCATTAGCTAAAAATACATATTCTAAAACACCAGTTAAAAGTGAGTTTGGTTACCATGTAATTTTCTTAAAAGACAAAACTGTTTCAAAATCATTAACATATCCAGAAGTTGAAGCTAAAATTTCACAAATTATGATGGGAAATGCTTTTGGTAAAAAAGTAAAAGAATTAACTGACGAATTAAAAAAAGACGCTAAAATAGTTATTAAATAAGGGAATAAAATGGGTGTATTAGACGTAGTAAAAGCAGGAGTTTTAACTGGAAGTGAAGCAAAAAAACTTTTTGCTTATGCAAAAGAGAATAATTTTGCAATTCCAGCTGTAAATGTTGTAGGAACTGATTCAGTTAATGCTGTTTTAGAAGTAGCTGCAAAAGTTAATTCGCCAATTATAATCCAGTTTTCAAATGGTGGAGCTGGATTTTATGCTGGAAAAGGTTTAAAAACTGCAAATGCAGCTGTTCTTGGTGGAATTAGTGGAGCATATCATGTTCATACTATGGCAGAAGCTTATGGAATTCCTGTAATTTTACATACAGACCATGCTGCTAAAAAACTTTTACCTTGGATTGATGGATTATTAGAAGCAGGGGCGAAACATTTTGAAAAAACAGGACGTCCTTTATTTACTTCTCATATGCTTGATTTAAGTGAAGAGCCATTAGAAGAAAATATTGAAATTTGTGTTGAGTATTTCAAAAAAATGAATGCACTTGATATGATGCTTGAAATTGAACTTGGAATCACTGGTGGTGAAGAAGATGGTGTTGACAACTCTGATGTTGATAATGCTTTACTTTATACTCAACCTGAAGAAGTTTGTTATGCTTATGAAGAGTTAAGTAAAGTTGGGAGCAATTTCACAATTGCTGCATCTTTTGGAAATGTTCATGGTGTTTATAAACCAGGAAATGTTGTATTAAGTCCAAAAATCTTAGATAATTCTCAAAAATATATTCAAGAAAAATTAGGAACTTCTGCTCAACCTGTTGATTTCGTATTCCATGGTGGTTCAGGTTCACTACTTGAAGAGATTAGAGAAGCTATTTCGTATGGTGTTATTAAAATGAATATTGACACAGATACACAATGGGCAATGTGGGATGGTGTTAGAGCTTATGAAGCTAAATATCATGACTATTTACAAGGACAAATCGGAAACCCAGAGGGTGAAGATAAACCTAATAAAAATTACTACGACCCAAGAAAATTCTTAAGAGCTGGGCAAGAAACTATGATTGCTAGACTTGAAGTTGCATTTTCTGACCTTTGTGCTTTAAATAAAAACTAATTAAAACAAAAGGGCAAATAATTTGATTATTTGTCCTTCCTTTGAATAAATATTTATATTAAAACTATATAATATAAGTTCAAAGGAAAATCTAATGAACATAACTCTAAATAAAAAAAACATCAATAAAAAAGATTCAAGTGTTGAGATAATTATCTTAAATAAAATAAAAGATTTTACTCAAAAAGAGCAAGAATTATTAAATAATATTAACTTTCATAAAAAATCTTTTAACACACATTTTGATATAAAAAATAGTAAATTATATGTTTCTTGTTTAAAATTAAAAGAAGAAAATATAAAAACTGCAATTTGTACAGCAATTAATTTTTTGAAAAAAACAAAAATTGAGAATATAAAAATAGATATTATTCAAAATAAAAAAGAGTTAGAAATCCAAACAATTGTTGAGGGTTTAGTTTTAGGAAATTATGAATTTTTAAAATACAAATCTGCAATAAATGAAGAAAAAATAAAAGATATAGAAATCAACATAAATTCATCTTCTAAAACAAAAGAAGAATTAGAAGAGAATCTAAAAAAAGCTTTAATTATTTGCAATAGTGTGAATTATACAAAAGATATAGTAAACAGTTCACCTGAAGATTATTATCCTCAAATTATGGCCGATGATGCTTTAAAAATTGCTCAAAATAATAAAAATATTGAGTGCAAGATTTTAGGTGAAGATTATTTAAAAGAAAAGAGTATGAATGCCATGTTGAGTGTTGGAATTGCATCACCTCATGAGAGTAAATTGATTCATCTAACTTATAAAACTAAAAATCCAATAGCAAAAATTGTATTAGTTGGAAAAGGTGTAACTTATGATACTGGTGGAATGAGTTTAAAACGTGATGGTGGAATGGTTTCTATGAAATGTGACAAAGCAGGTGGTGCAACAATTTTAGGTGTTATAGAAGCTCTTAGCACTCTTAATTTGCCTTTTGAAGTTCATGGAATCATTGGCGCTGTTGAAAATATGATTGGTGGAAATGCATATAAACCAGGAGATGTATTAAAAGCTTCAAATGGAAAAACAATAGAAGTTACAAATACAGATGCTGAGGGACGATTGGTTTTGGCTGATTGTTTACATTATGCCCAGGAAAATATAGAAGAGTTTGATTATATTTTTGATTTAGCAACATTAACGGGAGCAAGTATTGGAGCATTTGGTGGATATACAACTGCAGTTATGGGATATAGTGAAAAACTAAAAAAGAAGATTTTAAAAGCTTCACAAAAATCAGGGGAATTAGTAGGATTTTTACCTTTTAATGATTATTTAGAAAAGCTACTGGAAAGTCAAATTGCTGATTTTGTAAATACAAGTGCAAATAAAAATGGAGCTGCAATTACTGCAAGTCTATTTTTAAGTAAATTTATAAAAAATAAAAATAAGAAAAAATGGCTTCATTTTGATATAGCAGGTCCATCATATAGAAAAGAAGTTTGGGCTTATCACTCTTATGGAGCGACTGGTGTTGCTGTTAGATTATTACTTAAATTTATGGAAGATTTGAAAAAATAGTTATTTCAAATCTTTTTCATAAGAGGGATAAAGATTTATGATACTTCTTTCAAACTCTTCTTTTAACATTGTAAAATTTTCAAATGCTTTTGGGATTGGTTTATTTAATATTTCATAAATATCCAATCCCTTTTTTGCACTATTATTCAAAGTAGTTTCTAAAAACTCTAAATATGCAATATTCTCTTTTATTGGCTCTTTTGTAAAAGAGATTATTCCATGTCCTGGAACTAAAATAGAGTAATTAATTTTTTCCAACTCTTTTAAGGATTTAATCCAATTATCCAAATTTGCATGGGGAGTTGCTGGTGTTCTTTTATAAAAAACTAAATCAGATGCATAAAGAATTTTTGTATTTTCATCATAAATAACAACATCACTTTTTGTATGTCCATCAAAATATAAAACTTGTAATTTATAGCCATCAAAATCTAAAGTTTTTGTGCTTAGGATTTCATTTGGAACTTTTACTTTTGTGTTGTTCATTGCACCTTGAACTAGATTTGTTAAATTCATAATATATAAATCACCATTTTTTTCTATCTCATTTTTTGTATATTCATCGGCAAAAATATCGCCAGTTGAAAAGGCACTATTCCCTAAAAAATGGTCAGGATGATGGTGTGTATTTAAAATATATTTTATTGGTTTATCTGTGATTTTTTCTATCTCTTTTTTTACTTGTTCACCATATTGTTGTGAACTTCCAGTGTCAATTAAAATTACGCTATTTTGAGTAATAATAAAAGAGCAATTTGAAATATTTCCACCATTTTGTTTTGAAAAATATTCCTCTTTTCCATAAAAATAGTAGCTATTATCTGATAATTTTATGGGCTTTAATTTATAGTCAAAATCAGCGCAAAAAAGAGTGTTAATTGCAAAAATTAGAACTAATAAATTTTTCATTTTGTTTCTACAAAAAATTTATTTCCATCTATATCTAAGAACTCAATTTTATAATTATCTGCTTTTGTTTTTGTCTCAAATATAAATCTTGGATTCTCACTAATTGCCGAATAAGTACTAAGTTGTGCAATGTTTTTATCATCTGCTAAGACATTTATTTTATTTATATAAAACTCACTGTTTCCAAATACAAGTCCAGTTTCCATAGGATGAAAAATCGAAGATTTTATTCTATAAACTCCATCATTTAAAAATACATTAGCTTTTGTTTTTCCAAGAAGTTTTGCAAAGTCAGTTCCACTTGAAGAGACACTAGCAACTGAACATCCACCACCAAAACTTTTTATATTTTTACTTGCAATATGCCAAACATTTTTATCATCTAAAACTAAAACTCTCAAAGGTGTCTCTTGAGCTACTTTGATATTTAAAGAAATCAAAGGTAAAAGAGAAGTTAGTTTCATATCTACAATAATTGGAATAGGGTTTAAATCAGCAAATAAAATCATCTGTTTTGCATTTTGAATCTGTTTTGCATCGGCAAAAATTGGAACTTGAATTGGATTATCAGCAAATGCTGGAACTTCTAAAACTATATTTTTATCATCAAATATATATTTGTCATCGCCTATTATTGATTTTAAAATATCATCAAAAGTTGGCGATGGAATTGGATTATTTGCATATAAATTTTGTATAAATAAAAATGACACAAGCAAATAAAATAGATATTTCATGATAAATCCTTTTTAGTTTTTCGATATTGGAGACATATATTCAATTCCATAATTATTAAAAATTTCTTTTATTTCATTGTTTGAAAAAGCTTCATTAATCACATTATCAATATGATAACTAAGGTCTTTGTAGTTACTTGAAGCTGCTATTGCTAAATCCCATTGAGATTCCAATTGAGGTATTTTTTCACTCATGTAATATTTATCTTTATTGTTTTTATAATCCAATAAATACTCAAGTTGTGATTTTAATCCAGCAATTGAATCAATTTTCCCCTCTTTAAAATCTGCTATTGCTTCATCAAATTTAGCATAATGTTTTATATTTTTTCTAAGAAGTCCATTGGCAAATCCACTTAAATGAAGATCCGGAAGCATATCAATTTCAACACCAATCGTTTGATATGCAAATATAGCTAAAGTGTTGATTTGTGGGATTATCTCTTTATGTGTTGCAATAATCCATTTTTCACTTTGATAGGGTGATTTAATTGTAATTAAATCATTTTGTAAAGCGCCAGTGTATTTATCTGTTAATCTTAGATAATCATAATCATAAGGAACTCTGAACATAATATCAGCTTTATTTTTATGTACAGTGTTTCCTTTCCAAATATTGTTTCTTAAATCATCTGCTAAACTTTCACCGGTTCCTGTAAAATTCCATTTTGGTTCTACATCTAAAGATTTTGCGACCTTTTTACCAAGTTCAATGTCTATGCCTTTTGGCTCACCATTTTCAATAAATGAATAGGGTGGAAAGTTTTCATAAACTGCAATGATAAGCTCTCCACTTGCCTTTATATCATCAATACTTCTTGCAAATAAATTTATTGAAAGTAATAGTGTTAATACAGATAATTTAAGAATTGTTTTCATACAAGTACTTATTATTCTTGGTGTACAGAAAGTAAATACGTTCTAATTGCCCACATAGCTTCTTGAGTTAAAACACCTTCAAATGGTGGCATATAAACATTACCATTTCTAACTGCACCAGTTCTTACTCTTTCCATAAACCATTGGTCTCCATCAACACCTGCATCTAAATATCTTAAATCTGGAGCAATTCCACCAGAAACTGCACCTAATCCATGACATCTAGCACAGTTTTCACTGTATCCATGTTCACCAATTTCTTTTGCTTTTTCATTACCAACATAAGGATTTTTCTCTAGCCATTCTGCTCCAACTGATACTAAACCATTTGTGTCAACTGCTTGTGGTGTTACACTTCCATGTCCAAATGCAAATACAGCTGTTGATAATACAGCTAAACCTAATTTTTGAATGTTATTCATACGAATTCCTTTTTATTTTTTTTTGATTAACGAATTATAAACACATTTTATAGCCTGATTATAGCGCTTGGAAATATTTTTATAGCGCTAAATTCATGCTATAAAGATTAAATACAATTCCTTTAATAAATCTTCAAAGGGGATAAATTGAAATATAAAGTGATAACAATTTTATTTTTATGTTTGGTAAATCTATATGGTCAAGATAAACTAAGAATTGGAATTTTGGCTTATGGAACTGTTAATTGGGAAATTGATGTACTAAAACATAATAAACTTGATAATAAAAATGGATTTGATTTAGAAGTGGTAGCCCTTGCATCAAAAAATGCCCAAGCAGTTGCCTTACAATCTGGTGATGTTGATATTATTGTAACAGATTGGATTTGGGTTAATTCTCAAAGAGCAACAGGAAAAGATTTCACTTTTTACCCATACTCAAAATCTATTGGAACTCTTAATATTACAGCAAATAGTAATGCTAAAACTCTACTTGATTTAAAGGGTAAACAGCTAGGAATTGCTGGTGGAGTTTATGATAAAAGTTGGCTACTTTATAGGGCTTATTGCAAACGAAAATACAATATTGATTTAAAAGATATTGTAGAACCTGTATATGCAGGTTCTCCTATTTTATATCAAAAGATGTTGGATAATTCGCTCGAAGCTTCAATTAATTTTTGGCATTTTAATGCAATGCTTGAACCAAAAGGTGTAAAACCATTAGTTGATGTTGATGAGCTTTTATCAGGGTTAGAATTAGACAAAGATGTTTCATTTGTTGGTTGGACATTTAATAGGGATTTTGCTTTAAAAAACAAACAATTAATAAACTCATTTTTAGATGCAACATTACAAAGTAAAAAGATATTAAATTCAGATAATCAAGAGTGGAATAGAATAAGAAAAGATATGAATGCCGCTGATGATGAAACTTTTGAAGCACTAAAAAGTGGATATAAAAAAGGAATAATCAAAGAGTTTAGCCAAGAAAATATTGATAATTTGACAAAAGTATTCAAAATTTTATTAGAAGAGGGTGGCTCAAACTTTGTGGGTGAAAGCACTTCTTTAAATGATGAAACATTTTGGAAATATAATCCTAAGTTAGATTGGTAAAATTGTGAATCAAATAAAATACATATCATTTTTCTTTTTTATTATTCTTTGGCAAGGATTATCAATTGCTATAAACTCTTCTGTATTTCCTACAGTAATTGACATATTAAGTAATATGTTTCACCATCTTGTAGATGGGGAGTTATTGCACCATTTATACATAACTTTGTATAGAGTTTTTATTGCATTTGTAATTTGTATGATTATAGGAATAACTTTTGGAATTTTAATGGGTGTATATTCAAAAGTAAATGATATGTTAGATTTTTTATTAATTGTTGGATTAAATCTTCCTGCTTTAGTAACTATTATTATCTGTTATATTTGGTTTGGACTTAGTGATTTTTCAGCACTTTTAGCTGTGATTATAAATAAAGTTCCAATAATAGTTGTAAATATAAGAGAAGGTGCAAGGGCAATTGAGCAAAAATATTTTGATTTAGCAATTGTTTATAATATTCCCAAAAAAGATGTTATTACAAAAATCTATTTGCCTCAGTTATATCCTTATATTATGGCAACAACTAGATTGTCATTATCTTTGATTTGGAAGATAGTTTTATTTGTGGAACTCTTAGGTCGAAGTGATGGAATTGGATTTCAAATATCTATGTTTTTCCAATTTTTTGATATTAAATCGATTTTATCTTATTCATTTGCTTTTATTTTTGTTGTTTTATTAATAGAAAGTCTAATTTTAAAACCCCTTGATAACAAAATAAAAAGATGGAAATAATATGATAAATATAAATATCCAAGAAAAAAAATATAATAAAAATACAATTTTAGAAAATATAAATATTGATCTAAAAGAGGGTGAATTTTTATCAATAATTGGCCCATCTGGTTGTGGGAAAACTACTCTTTTAAATATTATTGCTTCTTTAGATAAAGATTTCCAAGGGCAATTAAAAGGTGACTTCTCAAATATCTCTTTTATGTTTCAAGACCATAGATTACTTCCGTGGCTTACAATAAAAGAGAATTTACTGCTTGTTTCAAAAGATAAAAATTTACAAGAGATAGAAAATTTAATAAAATCTGTAGGTTTAGAAAATATTTTGGAACAATATCCAAATAAACTATCAGGTGGAATGTCAAGAAGAGTTGCATTAATACGAGCTTTTTTAAATAAACCAAAACTAATACTTTTGGATGAGCCATTTATCTCTTTGGATTATCCAACTTCTATTGGTTTAAAAAAAGATTTTTTAAACTTTTGCCAAGAGTACAAACCAACTGTAATTTTAGTAACTCACGATTTAAGTGAAGCAATTTTTTTATCAAATAGAATTCTATTTTTTGGAAAGAATCCAGCAAGACAAATATATGAATTTATAAATCCAAATAATCAAGAGTTTAATTTAAAAAGAATTGATGAGATAAAAAATGAAATTCTAGAAACTTATCCCAAAATATTAGAAGGAATCCTATGAAAAAATATAGTTTAATTTTAGCTTTAAGTTTAAGCTTATTTGCACAAAATCAAAAGATGCAAATATATAAACCAGTTACAAGTTCTTGCCCCCAATCTTGGTTAGATGAGATGCAAAAAAATGTAGATGAAGTACAAATTGTCTCTTTAATGGATGTGAAAAATTTAAAAAGAGAAGTTGGAGTTCCAAAAGAGATTCAATCTTGTAATACTTCAATTATAGATGATTATATTTTTGAAGGAAATGTTCCTTCACTTGCCATAAAAGACTTTTTTAAAGATATTCCAAAAAATGCAATTGGTTTATCTCTTCCTGCTTATGAAAATGATAAAGAAGAAAAAACTGTATTTATCATATTTGAAGATAAAACATATAAAGAGTTTGGAAAATACAAATAAAAACCTCTTTTTTATCTAAATAATAATTTTTTAATGTAAAGCTATATTTAGGCTATACAAACGCTATAAATAGGCTATTTTCAGGCTATATTGAGGCTATAAGAGATAGTTATAATAACACATACGGAATTTGTTTAGAGTAGATTCTGGTAAAAAAATTATTTAAGGAAAGTGAATGAAAAAGTTAGGATTATTAAGTTTTGCTGCGTGTATGGCAGTTTCATCTATGATGGCTGCAACTATTGAATTGGATTCTGATTTAAAAATATCTGGAGATGCTGAAGTTAGAGGAATATCTGTAAAAGGTGATACAGATACAGTTAAAAAAGATAAACAAATTTTCGATTCAGAAGTTAATGTAAATTTAGATTTTAAAACAACTGGTGATATTAAAGTTCATACTGCAATTAAACTACAAAATGATGCTTGGGGAGATAACTCAAATGATACTTTTACATGGGATGAAGCTTATGTAACAGTTCCATTTAATACAAATAAATTGTTAATAGCTGGAAGAATAAACGATACTTATGGAACACCTTTTTATGGTTCAAATGGGGATAAAATCGATTTAGCACTTGTAGGTTATACACCTGTTGAAAATGTTTTATTATATGCCTTTGATTTTAAAGCTGTTGAGGGTAAAAATAATGACCAAAATACATTTTTAGGTGCAAATAGTACAGGTACAGGTGATTTTGATGCTTATTCTGTTGGTGGACAAATTACTCTTGATAAATTAGTTGTTGGTGGAAGATATGTATATTTACAAAATAACACTGAAACAGCAACTGGTTCAACTATATACAATGATGCAACAAGCCACATGTTTAATGCCTTTACTATGGGACAAATTGCTGATTTAGATTTACAAGCACAAGTAGAAAAAAGAATTGGTGATAAAACAAATTCAAGTGCTGGACAAAGTGATGAAAAAATGTTTGGAGCTTATTTAAAAGTTGCAAAACAAATCAGTGATTTAAATATTGGATTTGCAGCATTACAAACAAAAGATGGTTATGTTTCAGGGGAAAATTTACCAGTTACATATTTAACAAATGCTGATTTAGGAACTGATTCATTAGATAGAGTTGGAAAATATGGAGATACTCAAATAGCTGCTTTAAATTTGGCTTATGATTTAACAAAAGAGTTGACACTTGAATCAAATATAGCACTTCATAATATCAAAGATGCAACATTTTCAAGCATAAATAAAGATTTAAAAATAACAGAATATGATGCTGGAATAGCTTATCAACTAAATAAAAGTGCAGAACTTAGCTTAAGATATGCCTTAGGTTCTTTTGATGAAGCAAGTTTAGAAGATATGCATACAGTTGTTGGAGCTGTAAAAATTGATTTCTAAAAATAAGAAGAGAATTATAAAAGAACACGGCACAGGGGTGATTGGAATAATAGGACTTGTTGGTATTTATATCAATATGTTTTATCAAATAGAGTACATTTTAACCCATTAGTGATTCCCAAGCTTGAGCTTGGGAATATAAAAAAGTAATTCTCACTCAAACCAAACTTCCGAAATCAGCTCATAAGATTTTATTCTATCTTCTGGATTATATACCATACAATTTATCATTATTTCATTTGCGCCAGTTCTATCAATCAAACTTTCAAGTCTTTCTTTTACAACTTGTGGAGTTCCCCATATTGATTCTCTTGTTTTGTGTCTTATGCTTTTTTCTTCCCACTCTTGCCATAAACTGTTCATATCTTTTGTAGGTTTTTGTAATTGTTTATCATCACCTCTATTTAGATAAAGAAATTTTTGAAGTTCACTTGTGGCTAAATATTGCGCTTCTTCATTTGTTTGGGCACAAATTACATTTATACAAATCATTACATAAGGCTCTTTTAGTTGTGCAGATGGTTTGAAGTTTGCATGATATATTTTTACTGCATCATCCATTGAATCAGGTGCAAAGTGTGAGGCAAAAACAAAAGGCAACCCTTTTTGAGCAGATAAGGAAGCACTAAAAGTGCTAGAACCAAGTAACCAAATTGGAATATCCAATCCATATCCAGGTATTGCTTTTATTCCTTTACTTCCAGCTTCATCTGATAAATAGTATTGTAAATATTTAAGCATCATAGGAAAATCTGAGCCGTCATTATTTGAATCTCGTCTAAGTGCTAACATTGTTTGTCTATCAGTTCCAGGCGCTCTTCCTAAACCTAAATCTATTCTATTTGGATATAAAGATTCCAAAGTTCCAAATTGTTCAGCAATAACCAATGGCGCATGATTTGGAAGCATGATTCCACCTGAACCAATTCTGATTTTATTAGTTTTTGCTCCAATATAACTTAATATTACAGAAGTTGCAGCACTTGCAATTCCACTAAAATTGTGATGTTCAGCTACCCAATATCTAGTAAATCCAAACTCTTCAACAGCCTGAGCAAGTTTTGTACTATTTTCTATGGCTTGTGATATTGAAAAACCCTGCGCAACTGGAACTAAATCTAATACGGATAATGGTATTTTTTTATTATTCATTTTATCTCCATTTAAAAGATTAGTATATAAGAATTTCTTTTACTATAGTTGAACAAAATTATAATAAGCTTGCCTAAAAATGCAAATTTTGGAATCTTTTTTCTTTTAAACCTATGCATTCCCAAGCTGGAGCTTGGGAACGAGAAAAAGTGTTATTAGCAGACATATTAATAATATTTTTAAAGATGAGGAAGTGGATGGAAAAAGCAATATGCAAAAAATGCATATTGCAAATTCTGATAAACCTGTAAGTTTTTATAGTTTTCCTCTCGTTCCCAACGTCCACGTTGGGAATGCATATAAAAAATAAATAAAACAAGAAAAATAGAAATAGGAAAAATTAAATATAAAATTTTTGATTAAAGTATGCATTCCCAAGATAGAGCTTGGGAACGAGAAAAATCAATCTAAACTTTTAAGAATCAAACCCTTTAAAACCTCATTTATTTTATCAGCGATTTTATCGCCACTTTTAAAAGATTTATATTTTTTATATGAGATAAAATTTTCATTTTTACTATTTTGATAAACAGATAATCCAAGTGGGCAGTAGTTTATGTTATTGGGATTTTCTTCTACCATTTGTAAAGTGAAGCTACTTTTACAAATACCTAGATTTATTCCCTCTTTTAAAACACCTTTTTTTTCAAGAAGAACGGCTACTTCATTTGTGGCTTTTGCGAGATTTAGTTCATATACGATTGTAAAACCCTCAAAATTTATTTCATCTTTTAGGTTTAGTAAATTCTCTTGAAAAGTTCTATTATCTGTTTTTATTATGAAAATATTTTCATTCTCAATTATTTCATAATTGGCTTTTAAAAAAGAGGATAATAGAAAAATGCTCAAGAGAATTTTTATCATTTTTTACACTTCATTTCAAATGGAGCAATTCCCAAAGTATCCAAATCAGTAATTGGATGTAAAAATCCTTCTTGTGGTGAAGTTGAGATTAATGCCCTTGGTTGAATCAAAGAAATAGGCATTCTTAACTGTCCATTATAATCCCTAAAAGATAGTTTTCTTCCCATATATGCTGCCACATCAAAATCATCTGAATAGATAAAATCAAGATTTGTTTTAAAATCAGCTGTTTTTGTTTTCATAATTGAGCTTATGATTGTTCGTACTGCTACCCAATTTGAAAAGTCTTTTGATTCCATCCATCTTGAAGCGAAACTTTCAAATCTACTTTGCATTTGAGCTGCTCCATTTGACTCTATTACTTTATTCCAAGTTACAGGAGTTAATCCTTGAGTTCCTGCAACTGGTCTTGGTAGCCATGAATTAAAATAAATAGACTCTCCAAAATCTCCAAAATAATCAGCAACAACAATCACATCATAATCTTTTGCTTGGGTAAATACTGGAAATTCATCAGTGGCTCTTCTTCTAATATCTGTATTGTTTTCCCAAACTTTCTCTTTTACTATATTTGCACCAAATTTTTTAACGGCTCTTTTTATATCATCACTTATTTGAATATCTTTTGGATTTTTCCCTGAAATTAGAAAAATATCTTTGAAGTTTCTTTTTACTAAAAATTGAACTAATCCATCATAAAGCATTGCATTACTAGCAATTGTATGAATTAGGTTTTTATTGCAATAATCTTTTCTTAAATCTGTACTTTGACTTCCTGCATTTATTAGTAAAACATCTTTTGAAAGGGGATTAGCGATTAACTTTTTTAGAAGTTCATCTTCCACATTTAAAATCACATAAGAGTTTTTATTTTTGATGAACTCTTCAAAAGCTGCTATTAGTTCATTTTCATCATAAGATATTTTTGTGATTAGGTTGTAATTTTGATTTAAAAATTTTGAACTTTTATTACTATCAGCAACTGCTAATTGAGCTCCACTTAAACCTAGGTTTTTTGGCTCTTCAATTACATTTGATAATACAGGTGGTTTTTCTATTTTTTGTTCTAGATATAAAATATCTACATTTAACACTTGGGCATTTGCATATGCGATTAATAGTAAAAAAAATAAAACGATTTTCATAATTTCTCCAGTATAAATTTTACTAAGTATATTAAAAAATTATAGCCTCAGTTTAGCAAAATTTTTACGCTAAATTCAGGCTATAAATCTAGTATACAATCATAAAAATATAATTGGAGAAGAAAATGAAGAAAAAAATATTATGTATGGCAGTTATTACAAGTTCTTTGCTTGCGGATACTATTTATGTTTCAAATGAAAAAGATAACACAATATCTGTAATAGATTCAAATACAAATAAAGTAACAGATACTATAAAAGTTGGACAAAGACCAAGGGGAATTCTTCTTACTAAAGATTATTCAAAATTATATATTTGCGCAAGTGACGATGATACGGTTCAAGTATTAGATTTAAAAACTAAAAAAATTGATTATAACTTCCCCTCAGGTGAAGACCCAGAACAATTCGCCCTTACTCCTGATGGAAAAGAACTTTATATTTCAAATGAAAATGATGCAATTGTAACTGTTGTTGATACAGCAAATAAAACAGTATTAAAACAAATAGAAGTTGGAGTTGAACCTGAGGGAATGGCTGTTAGTCCTGATGGATCTATGGTTATAAACACAACTGAGACTTCAAACTTTTTACATTGGATTGATACAAAAACTAAAGAGATAGTTCATAGTACTTTAGTTGATCAAAGACCAAGACATATTGAGTTTTCAAAAAGTGGTGACAAAGTTTGGGCTTCAAGTGAAATTGGTGGGACGGTAATGGTTGTTGATTCAACTACAAAAGAGAGCATTGGAAAAATCAGTTTTAAGATTCCAGGAATCTTTAAAGATTTGATTCAACCAGTTGGAATTAAATTAACAAGTGATGGGAAATATGCTTTTATTGCCCTTGGCCCTGCAAATCATGTGGCGGTTGTTGATACTCAAACATTAAAAGTAATCAAATATCTATTAGTTGGAAAAAGAGTTTGGCAATTAGCTTTTGCTCAAGATGAGAAAAAACTTTACACTACAAATGGTGTAAGTGGAGATGTTTCAGTTATTGATGTGGATACATTAACTGTAGAAAAATCAATAAAAGTTGGAAGATACCCTTGGGGATTAGCAGTAATCCCAAATAATAAATAAATATTAGGAAAAGAAAGATGAATATTCATCACAAATATATTCGTATTGTTAATACAAAAGAGTCAAATTTAGAAAGTGACATAAAACAATTATCAAGTGAATTTACTCCAAAATTAGTTTTAGGATTTATTTCACCACATATTGATTTTCAAAATGTATCAAGAAAAATAAAATCAGCCTTTGCAAATGATGTAAAAATAGTATTAAGTTCAACTGCTGGGGAATTATGTACTTTTAATTTGAATGAAAAAAGAGATAGTTTATATAATGATGCAAGTGGCGTGTGGGATAATATTGTATTACAAGCTTTTAGTGATGAGATTATTGATCAAGTTGAAATCTTAACTATTCCATTACATAGTGAAAATATTACAAACCAAACAATTTCACATAATGAAAGAATTGAAAAAATCAAAAATGAGATTGATAAACAAAAAATTCCATTTAAAATAAACCATGAAAATTGTTATGCTCTTACTTTTGTGGATGGTTTATCTGCAAGTGAGAGTTTTTTAACAGAAGCTATTTATGCAAGTGGAAAATTGCCTTGTTTGATTGTTGGAGGAAGTGCTGGTGGAAAGTTTGATTTTAAAGATACATTTTTATTTAATAATGAACAAACTCTAAGACATAACGCAATAATCATTCTTACAAAATTAAAATCAAATATCAAATATGGAGTATTTAAATCTCAAAGTTGTGAAAAAACAAATTTGAGTTTTTTAGTTGCCCAATCAAATATGTTAAATAGAAGTGTTCAAAGTGTATTAAATTCAAGGGGAAATAGAATCGTTAATTTTGTAGATTCTTTATGCCATCATCTAAATTGCAGTTTGCAAGATTTAAAAACTGTATTGGCAGATTATACTTTTGCCATTGAAGTTGATGGGGAATTATATATTAGATCAGTGTCAAATCTTGATATAGAGAAAAAACAAATTTCATTCTTTTGCGATATTTCATTTGGGGATTTATTATATTTAGTAAAAAACAAAGAGTTTGTTTCTCAAACAAATATTGATTTTGCAAACTTTTCAGCAAGAAAAAAATCAAAACCAATCGGTGGAATATTAAATGATTGTATTTTAAGAAGATTATTAAACACAGCAAATCTAAACTCTTTAAAAACTTTTAATGATATTCCCCTTGCTGGTTTTTCAACTTTTGGAGAACTTTTAGGATTAAATATCAACCAAACTTTAACAGCAATATTTTTCTATGAAGTTGAAGATGAAAATGATTTCTACGATGAATATGTAGATAATTTTGTACATAAATATGCAAAATTTAGTGGATATTTTATCCAAAGAGAAATCCATAAATATCAGTTAATTGCAAAAGTTAGAATGGCAGTAATTAATAGTCTAAAAGATGCTTTCCCACTTATAAAAGATATGGTTGAGATTTTAAATTATGTTTACGAAGATACAACTCAAACTAATAAATTAATTACTCAAATGACAAAAAAATTTGAAGGTTTCTCAAGTGATATTTTAAGTAATGTAGAAACAAATACAGTTCTTGTTGAAAACATGGATAAATTAACAAAAAATGCAAGGGATACAAAACAAGTATTATCTTCAATTTCAAGTATTGCAATACAAACAAATCTATTAGCACTAAATGCTGCAATTGAGGCAAGTAGGGCTGGAGCTTTTGGAAATGGATTTAAAGTAGTTGCAGATGAGGTGAAAAAATTGGCATCAAAAACACAATCTAGTTTAAGTGATAGTAATCACTCTGTTGATGTAACAATAAAAAGTGTAAGTTTAATTTCTGAAGATATTAAAAATGCAAGTTTAAAGTTATCAAACGTATCAGATGATATGGAACAAATAAATGAAACCATAGGAAAAATACAAGAGAACTCAAATCATAGTAATAGTTTTATAGGAAATAAAAAAACAAGTTTTGAAAATCTAATTTCTAGTATGAATGTTATTGAAAAAATACAAGCACAGTTAGAAATCTTAGAAGATAATTTTTAAAATGAAAAAAAATATCCTAGAACTAAAAAATGTAGATTTTTCTTACGGAAAAAAACAAGTATTAACTAATGTCGCTTTAAATATAAAAGAGGGAACTTTTTCTGTTTTATTAGGACTTAATGGTGCTGGGAAAT
>JBBRXF010000004.1:0-70203 GCA_038248665.1 Campylobacterales bacterium
ATTAACTTCAAATATAGAATTTGAAAAAGCTCAAATATTAGTAGTTGATGATGTGGAAGAAAATAGAAAACTTGTACTTGCTAGTTTGAAAGATTTTGATATAGATATAATAATGGCACAAAATGGTCAAGAAGCTTTGGATAAATTAAAAAACATAAATGTAGATTTGATTTTGATGGATTTAAGAATGCCAGTTATGGATGGATATGAAGCTGCAAATATTATAAAAAATAGTTCTAAATTAAAAGATATTCCATTGATTGCACTAACTGCTTCTGTTATGGGAAAAGATTTGGAAAAAGTGTCACAATTTGGTTTTGACGGATATTTAAGAAAACCAGTTATCTTAGATGATTTAATTGAAGAGTTAGCAAAATATCTGAAATACCATTTTATAAATAAAGATATAATAGAAGAGAATAGAGATAAAATAATTGACTTAAATAGATTAAACTTAGTGATTGAAAAATTAGAAAATGAATTTAAAGATGAGTGGCTAAACATAAAAGATGCTGGAGATTTTACTTTAATGGAAATATTCGCTCAAAAACTAAATCAATTATCTATTGATGAAGATATATATTTATTAAAAGATTACGCAGATGAATTAATAAAAAACGTAGAATCTTTTGATATAGAAAAAGTTGATTATTTAATGAATAGTTATTTAGACTTAATAGATAATTTAAAGGCTAAAATTGGAAACAAATAGCAAAATATTAATTGTAGATGATATACCTAAAAATATCCAAATGGCAATGAATATTTTAAAAGATGAAGGTTATAAAATGTTTTATGCCAAAAGTGGAGAAATGGTACTAAAATTAGTTAATGAACATGATTTTGATTTAATATTGTTAGATATAATGATGCCAGATATGAATGGTTTTGAAGTATGTAAAAAGATAAAAAATAATGAAAAAACTAAAAGAATTCCTATTATATTTTTATCTGGAAAAGATTCCACCCAAGACATAGAACAAGCTTATGAATATGGCGGAATAGATTATGTTGTAAAACCATTTATTACTATAGAATTAATTACAAAAGCTAACTCTTATACAAGATTAAAACAGTTAGAAGATAAGTTTGAAATATCAAAGGAAAATTAATATGCAAAAAAAATATGAAAATAAAATTTTATTAGTTGACGATGATACAAAAAACTTACAAGTTGCAATGAGTATTTTAAAAGATTACAATGTGATTTATGCTCAAAGTGGAGATAAAGCTTTAGAGTTATTGGAAAAAAATAGATTTGATTTAATTTTATTAGATGTGGTAATGCCAACAATGGATGGTTACTTTGTTTGTTCAAAAATTAAACAAAATGAAAAAACAAAAAAAATCCCAGTAATTTTTTTAACTGTTAAAGATGATGAAAAAGATATTGTTAAAGGCTTTGAATTAGGTGCTGTTGATTATATTACAAAACCTTTTTATAGTGAAGTTTTACTAAAAAGAGTGGAAGTTCATTTAAAACTTGCAAGTGTAATGAATGAACTTGAAATTGTAAATACAAATTTAAATGTACTTGTAAAAGAACAAGTTTCAGAAATAAGACAAAAAGATGAGATAATAGTGCAACAATCAAAAATAAGTGCAATGGCTTCTATAATTGATGTTATAACTTTACAATGGAAACAACCACTTGATAAAATAAAATTATATCTACAATCTTTGGACTTTAAATTTACAAATATTGATGAGTTTAAATCTGATGAGATATTTAAAAAAACATTGGAAGAAGTAAATAAGTTAGATGTAGTTATGGATGATTTCCATAAGTTTTTTAATAATAGAAAAAATAAAGAAAATGTAAACATTAAAGTCTCTTTAGATAATGTTCTTTTTTCTTTAAAAGATGAAATGAATAGATTAAATATAGATATAAATATTGAAGGAGATAATTTATTATCTTTAAATATTGTATTTGATGAATTAAAACATATTTTTAGTAAATTAATATCAAAATCAATAGAGAATTTTAAGTCAAACAATCTAGTGCAAAATAAACAAATAAGTATTAATTTTGAAGATTCAAATCAATCAATTTTTATTATTTATAAAGATAATACAGATGCTTATGATGAAGAACAAATAGAAAAGTTTTTTTTAACACCATGTTCTTTAAAACATGATAATTTTGATTTAGGTTTTTATTTAGTAAAGGTATTTGTTGAGAAAAATTTTGGATTAATAAATGTCGAAAAAACAAACGATGGAATAAAATATATAATAAGATTTGATAAATAAAAGGAGAATATATAATGAAATATAATGAATTAAATGATGAAGAAAAATATGTAATAGAAAAAAAAGGAACAGAATATCCATTTTCTGGAAAGTATAATGATTTTTATGAAGAAGGAATATTTACATGTAAAAAATGTGATGCGCAACTTTATAAATCAGATGATAAATTTAAATCAGGTTGCGGATGGCCAAGTTTTGATGATGAGATAGAAGGTGCTGTAAAAAGAGTTCCAGATAAAGATGGAAGAAGAGTAGAGATTGTTTGTGCCTCTTGTGGTGGACATTTAGGTCATGTGTTTGAGGGTGAAAGATTAACTTCAAAAGATACAAGACATTGTGTGAATTCTATTTCCTTAAACTTTAAAGCAAAAGCATGATTATTCCTCAAATAAATATCGCAATGCTTATAGATTGCGACAATGTAAGTGCAAAATATATTGATAGTATCATAAATGATTTATCAAAATATGGAACTATAAATATAAGAAATGCCTACGGAAATTGGAAAGATAAAAGACTTCAAGGTTGGGAAGATATTTTACATAAATACAACATTAAGCCAATTCAACAATTTGCCTATACAAAAGGTAAAAATGCCAGTGACATTGCAATGGTTATTGATATTATGGATTTATTATACACAAGAAACTTAGGAGCCTTAGCCCTTGTAACAAGTGATAGTGATTTTACTCCTGTGGTTTCAAGAATACTTTCAAATGGAATAACAGTTTATGGATATGGAGAAGATAAAACTCCTGAATCTTTTGTAAATGCTTGTTCACAGTTTATTTATGTGGAAAAACTTTTTGATTACACAAAAGAAGATGTTGCCTGTCCTAGTTCAAATAATAGTAAACTAACAAAAGTACAACTAAGAAAAGATACAAAACTTGTGGCACTTTTAAGAAAAGCAGCAGAACAAACCTCTGATGATAGTGGTTGGTCAAATATTGCTGCTGTTGGTTTATATATCAATCAAAATTCATCTTTTTCTCCAATCAATTATGGATATAAAAAATTGGGTGAATTAATAAAAGCCACTGAATTATTTGATATAAAAATATTAGGTGAAAATAAAACAGTAATGTTAATAAGAGATAATAGGAATTAAAATGCAAAATCAAAATATTAAAAAAGCATATTTCGCAGCGGGTTGTTTTTGGGGAGTTGAATATCATTTTGAAAAATTAAAAGGCGTAATCTCTGCAATATCAGGTTATATGGGTGGACATATAGAAAATCCAAGTTATCAAATGGTATGTACTGGATTTTCTGGACATTTAGAAGTTGTGGAAGTTACTTTTGATGAAACAATTGTTTCTTTTGAAACATTAGTAAAACTGTTTTTTGAAATCCATGATTTTACTCAAACAAATGGTCAAGGTCCAGATATTGGAAGTCAATATTTATCTGCAATTTTTTATGTCGATGTTGAACAAAAAGATATAAGTGAGAAAATAATTTTAGAGTTGAAAAATAAAGGTTTTAAAGTTGCTACTTCTTTACATGAATTAGTACCCTTCTACGAAGCAGAAGAGTATCATCAAGATTACTATGAAAGACATCAAAAGATGCCTTATTGTCATAGTTATAAAAAGATATTTTAATTACTTCCTAATATATAATAAAGGTGTTTATTATCAGTTCTTTCAAGGTTCACATTGTATTTATCAGCCCAATGTGAAACTTCTTCATGGAATTCTTGTAAAATTTCTTCAGAGTCATTTTCATCACATTTGATTTTTAAATAATTTGATTTGTTAGATAGACCTACATAAGCATTCATTTTTTTTAGGTGGTCATTTAGTGTAAAAATATGTTTTGCAAATTTATCAAAATTTATTGTAGATTCCATCATTTTTTCAGCTTGTTTTAGTGAAGCTTCACCTTTTGAATATCCTAATTGCGATAATATAACTTCAGCAGATACTTCTAATTGCATTTTAATCCTTCTTGTTTTTTTTAGTTATAATATATACTATCAAAATTATTTTAAATAATTACTAAAAAATATATATATTATTTAAAGCTATATGTATAAATTATAATCAAGGAGTTAATATGTCAATTTTAATGGAAATGTCAATGTTTCCCACAGATAAAAGTGAGAGTAAAAGTAAAGAAGTTTCAGAAGTGATAAAAATTATAAGAGAGAGTGGGATAAATTATCAATTAACAGCAATGGCTACTATTATTGAAACAGATACAATTTCAGAAGCATTAGCATTAGTTGAAAAATGTTATTTGAAATTGGAAGAATTAGGATGTAATAGAGTTTTTTCAACTTTGAAATTTGATATTAGAAAAGGTCATGATAATAGACTAAAAACAAAAATCGAGTCTGTTGAAAGACATATTGGTGAAGTTTCAAAATAGTTCTAAAAGTTAGAAAATTTATCTCAAGCTTGTAAAATTTTTTATTTTACAAGCTTTTTATCTTATTTAGAATAAATCAATACTTGAAACTTGTTCCGATTGGAATTTAATTACTTTATTTCTTCCTTTACTTTTTGCTTCATAAAGGGCGATATCTGCTTGTTTTATTACTGATTCTAAAGAAGATGAATCTTCAGGGAACATTGATAATCCAATGCTAACAGTTTTTCTTAATTTACTTCCAGCATAAACATCAATTTCATTTTCACTAACTCTTGTTCTAATTTTATTAGCAACGGCCAAGGCATCTTCTTCAGATTTGATATTAACTAATAAAACTATAAACTCTTCACCACCATATCTAATAATAAGGTCAGATTCTCTTACCGTTTCATTTAAAATTCTAGCTAGCTCTTTTAATACTTTATCACCAATATCATGTCCATATTCATCATTTACGGCTTTAAAATGATCCATATCTAATAACAATACAGCAACATTAAATTTATCTCTAATTGCTTGTGGAATTAGTTTTTTCGCATGTTCATCTAGGAATTTTCTATTATATAAACCTGTTAATCCATCTCTAAATGCTGATTGTTGTAGTGCTTCCATTAGAAGTTTAACTTCTATTGAAGGTGCTGCTTCATTAATATAACTTTTAATGTACGAGATTTTTTCTTTTAAATAATCTAATTCTTCATTTGTATCAAATACAAAGTTTATGATTAAATAAACATCTTTACTAATATCTGTGCTAATGCAGTAATGAAATTTATTTTCTTTTTCAAAATAAGGACAGGTATTGTGATATGCTGTTGTAATTACGTCATTTTTAGTTCTAGCAGCTCGGCATAATTGTGGTTCATTCTCAATATTTTCTTTACAGTAAAATGTATTTCCTACTTCTTTTGTTGTGCTCATTTTGTGTTTTGCTACATCAATTTCAATAAAAGTAAAGTTGGTAATTTTAAATTGATTAATAAAAATCTCTGATAGTCTATTATAAATCTCTTCTTTTGTATTATCAAGTTCAATCTCTTTTTTAAATTGATATAAATTTGATAGATTTAAAACTATATCTTTTGAATCTTGTAAAGGATTAGTTTGATTACTTATTTTACTTCCAATAAAACCTTTTAATTTTTTATCTATGTCTGTTGTTGTATCTTTGAAAGTTGTCATTAAATTGTTAAATTTATCCATTAAAATTATCATTTCATTAGATAAATTTTCTGGATAAGATATTTTTTTAAATCTTCCATTAATTGCAGAATCTAGGCTTTTAGATAAATTATTAAAAATTAATGAGTATTGCTTAAATATTTTTCTAAATATAAATAGAATTAATAACATACCAATAATTACCAGAATTGGGATTAAATATATATTCTCAAATTCAGAGTCTTCCAGTTCACTTATATTTAATTCCATTGATATTGCACCTAAAGTATCACCTAATGAAGCATTATGGCAACTTAGACAATCTATTCTATTTTCAAATACAACTTTATATGGAACAGTTATTCTCATAATTGGATTATGAGAGTTTTCATTTAATTTATATATAGTTTTACCGCTTTTTAGAACTTCTCTATCAATTTCATCTTTGGCTTTTTTATTCTCATTTATGCCATATTGTTTATTTATTGATTCACTTCTTACTGTCCATAAATTTACTATATTTTTGACATTTGACATGGAATATAAATATGCGTCCATTTGACTCATATTTTTATTTACCATATGAGTTGTTAAATCATTTTTTACTATTTCAGAAATGATTTGCGCATTATGAATTGAAGCTTTAATTGAATTGTTTTTCGAGTTATATATGGAAATTCCACTGACAAGTAAGGTCAACAATAATGTGATTGCAGTAAATTGATAGATGGTTTTTTTTTCCATTAAAGTATTCCCTAATTAAATAATCAATTATTTTACTTTAAATGAGCTTTCTTTATAGTTAATAATTAATAATCATTTGTGAATCGGTTTGTTCATTTAATGCTTTTAATTTGAAAGTAACTCTGTGTTCATCACTTCTACCAAATTTTTTGATAGCTTCTACATGAGCTTTTGTGCCATATCCTTTGTGTTTTGCAAAATCATATTGGAAATATTTTGCACTAATTTCACACATATATCTATCTCTGCTAACTTTTGCCAAGATTGAGGCTGCACTAACTTGTGGAACTGTTGCATCAGCTTTTATTTTACAATTAAGAGTTTGTATACCAAAAGTTGTATTTCCATCCATTAAAAATTCATTACAGTCATTTTCTAAAGTTTCCATGATTTCTGAGATTGAGTTTTTAAGACAAAAACTTAATCCTTTTTCATCAATTGTTTTTGCATCTGTAAAAACTATATGATATTTTGATTTTTTAGTTATTTCTTCAAAAAGCTTTTCTCTTTTTTTTTCACTTAAAACCTTTGAATCATTTAATCCATTTATCTCTTCAATTAAAACAACACCAGCAACAACTAAAGGACCTGCAATTGGGCCTCGTCCAGCTTCATCAATACCACATAACATTAAACTTCCTTTTTAAATATATTTTATTATAACATTTATAGAAAAAAATTATATAATCGTATATAAAAGTTAATAAGTGGGATTATAATGAAAAAAATTTATATGTTACTTACAATTATTCTAATACTAGTTATTTATTTTTTATTCTTTTTTAAGAGTTCAAATGAAATTATTAAAATCGGTTTTGTAGGTGCATTAACTGCAAAATATTCTGATTTAGGTAATCCAATGATGAACGGAATTATTTTAGCTTTCGAAGAAGAAAAATATGAGATTAATGGCAAAAAAATCGAGCTAATATTTAAAGATGATAAAAAAGATGAACAAGTAAACAGACAAATTGTAAATGATTTTATAAGTCAAGGAATAAAAATAGTTATTGGAAATGTGACAAGTAGTATGTCCAAAATTTCTATGTCTATTATAAATCAACATAAAGATATGTTTATGATTTCAGCTGCATCTGCAAGTAATGAGTTTTCTGGAATTGATGATCAATTTTTCAGGGTTCATGTTGCAAATAATGCCCAAAGATTCTCAACTTTTACAAAATACATAAAAGATAATGGATATAAAAAGATTTATGGGATATATGACCCAGGTAATATTACTTATACAAAAGATTATTTAGAAAACTTTGAAAAGAGTTTTATATTAACTGGTGGTGAGAAATTTGTAAAATACGCAAAAACAAATGAGAATTTAGATGATTTAATTCAAGATATAAATAGTTCAAATCCTGATTTGATTTTGATTTGCGCTAATTCTGTAGATGCGGCAAGGGTTGTTCAATATTTAAAAATGAAAAATGTGAAAACTCAAATTGCTTCATCTGAATGGGCAATGACTCCTGCTTTTATTGAAAACACTGGAAAATATAGTGAAGGAATAATTTTTAATATCGATTATGATGAAAATTCTAAAAGTAAAGATTTTATTAATTTTTTAAATAAATATAGGGAAAAATATAAAATTGAGCCATCTTTATATGCTTCAAAAGGTTATGAATTAGCAAGGGTCATTATTGAACTTCTTAAAATGGGAGATCAAACAGAACTCAAAAAGAATCTTTTGATAAAAAAAGAGTTTCAAGGTTTACAAGATATTATCATTTTTGATCAATATGGTGATGTAATTAGAAAATTTAATACATTTAAAGTAATAAATGGAAAGTTTGAAAAAGTAGAATGAAAAGAGAAAAAAGCCTAAAAAAAGAGATTTTAGTAATCTTAATTTCTTTTTCAATTTTTGTAGCAATTTCAGTAGGTTTAATTGCTATGGTAAATTTTTATTACTCTAAATTAAATATTATTGAACATAATCAAAAACAGATTTTATTTCAAATAGAGTCTGAAATTGATAAATTTTTATTAAAAATAGACAAAATTTCTTTATATATTAAAAATAACTATGATGAAAATAGTGATTTAATAAAAAATATTGTTGATACAAATACGAATATTTCTAGTATTTTAGTTTTGAATAAAGATGGAATTATTGAAAACTTTTATGCAACAAGTAATCTTAATATCTACAAAGGTTTTGATTATTCTAATCAGGAGTATTTTAAAGAAATTAAAGATAATGCTGATTATTGGTCAAATATTTTTTTATCTACAGTAGATGAAGAGGTATCAATCTCGTATAGTTTTAGATTAGAGGATAAAGTTGTTGTATTAATGATTCAATTAAAAGAGGTTTCTGATTTTATTTCAAGATTTAAAAATCAAGATTCAACACATATGATAAAAGTTTTTGATAATAGTGGAACATTGATTTTAAACCCAAATAATCCAGATTTGGTATTACAAAGATTTAATGAAAAAACCCATGAAATATTTACAAAATTAATTGATGTTTTAAAACCTTATGAATTTGCAATATTTTATTCTAATAATTTTGAACAAAAACAGTATGGAACTTATACAACAATAGAAAGAACTGGTTGGAAAATTGTTGTTAGGGAGAGTTATGAAATAATTTTAAAATCTTTAAATAGTATTATTTTTGGAATGATTTTTAGTATTTTAATTTTTATTATACTAGCAGTGATTTTATCATTAAAAATTTCAAAAAGAGTATTCAGATCTTTAGATGATTTGCAACAAACAACAACAAATATTGCTGATGGAAATTACAATGTTGATATAAGAAAATCATATTACAGCGAATTTAATTTACTTTTAAATAGTTTTAATAAAATGAGAATAAAGATAGACAAAAGAGAAGACTCTTTAGAAGCTTCATTAAATAGTTTTAAATCTCTGTTTAATTCAACAATGGAAGTTATAGTAATACATGACAAAGGTATTTGTATAGATGCAAATAATGTTGCTGTTAAATTTTTAAAACTTAGTAATAAGAAAGAGTTAATAGGAAAAAACTTATTAGATTTTATTGATGATAAATATAAAGAATTATTGATAAGAAACTACAAAAAAAATACTCTACCTTATGAATTTGACTTAATTGAAAATGGGGTAAAACATACTTGTTTAGGGCAAGGAAAATTTATTAAATTAAATGGAAAAAAATTAAAACTTTCTACATTAATTGATATAACAGAATTAAAAGCTAAAGATAAACTACTTTTTCAGCAATCAAAAATGGCTTCAATGGGAGAAATGATTGGAAATATTGCCCATCAGTGGAGACAACCTTTAAGTGTAATTAGTACTTGTGCAAGTGGTGTAAAATTTGAAAAAGAGTTTAATGAGATAAAAGATGATAGATTGTATGAAGCTTTGGATTTAATAGTTGAAAATACTCAATATTTATCAAAAACAATTGATGATTTTAGGAATTTTTTTAAAGCTGATAAAATCATAGAAGATTTTTGTATAAATGAAAGCATTACTCATGTATTAAAATTATTAAAATCTAGTATACAAAATCATAATATTCAAGTTGAAACTCACTTAGATGGCAAATTAATAATAAATGGTTATCCAAATGAATTTTTACAAGTGTTAGTAAATCTAATAAATAATGCAAAAGATGCATTAACAACACAACCCGTAAACCTAAGATTTATGAATATAAAAACTTATATTAAAAATAAAAAATATGTTATAGAAGTAAATGATAATGGAGGTGGAGTATCAGAAAATATAATTTCAAAAATATTTGATCCGTATTTTACAACAAAACACAAATCTCAAGGAACAGGAATAGGACTTTACATGTCCCATCAAATCATAGTTGAACATATGAAAGGAACTATTCATGCTAGAAATATTGAATTTAAAAAGAATAAAGAAGTTTATAAAGGTTGCTCTTTAATTATTGTTCTACCAATCAATGAGAATAAAAATATAGGAGATTATATTATATAACTTGACAACTAAAGACTCAAGTGCTATAATTTTATTAGCAGTTAAATTAAAGGAGTGCTAATTATGAATAAAATTTTTGAAAAACTAACAAATCAACTTACAGAAACAATTGACTCAGGTGTAGCTTTAGCTTTACATAACAAAAACCAAGAGGTTGAAGTAATACACTTAATTTGGGCATTATTAACAAATACAAATTCTGTTTTAAATCAACTATTAAATAAAATGAATGTAAATAAAGCCGCCCTTGAGCTTGAAGCAAAATCATATGCACAAAAGCTTCCAAGTGTTTCAAGTGTAACAAAAGAGAGTATAAAACTATCAAGAAATCTACACTCATCTTTACAAAATGCTGAAGGATTAATGACAAGCTTTGGGGATAAATTTATAGCTGTTGATACTTGGCTAATTTCAAACTTTGATTCTCAAATAATGAAAGATGTATTAGGTAAATATTTAGATTTAAGAGAAGCAAAAAAAGAACTTGAAGCAATGAGAGCTGGAAAAACAATTGATAGTTCAAGTAGTGATGAAAATTTAGAAGCTTTAAATAAATATGGAATAGATTTAAATAAAAAAGCTATTGATGGAGAACTTGATCCAGTTATTGGAAGAGATGAACAAATCAATAGAATGATGCAAATTCTAATTAGAAAAACAAAAAATAACCCAATATTATTGGGAGAGCCAGGAACTGGAAAAACAGCAATTGCTGAAGGTCTTGCGCAAAGAATAGTAAATAAAGAAGTTCCCACATCACTACTTAATAAAAGGGTTGTAACATTAGATATGAGTGCCATGATTGCAGGTGCTAAATATAGAGGAGAGTTTGAAGATAGATTAAAATCAGTTATTGACGAAGTTAAAAAAGCTGGAAATATCATTTTATTTATTGATGAAATTCATACAATCATTGGAGCAGGTGCTAGTGAAGGTTCTATGGATGCTGCAAATATTCTAAAACCATCTCTTGCAAGGGGTGAACTTCACACTATTGGAGCAACTACACTTAAAGAGTATAGAAAATATTTTGAAAAAGATGCAGCAATGCAAAGAAGATTTCAACCTGTAAAAGTTGATGAACCAACAGTAAATGAAGCTTTACAAATATTAAGAGGTATAAAAGAGAAACTTGAAACTCATCATAATGTAACAATTAATGACAGTGCATTAGTAGCAGCGGCAAAATTATCAAATAGATATATAACAGATAGATTTTTACCAGATAAAGCAATAGATTTAATAGATGAAGCAGCAGCTGAACTAAAAATGCAAATCGAATCTGAACCAAATGCTCTTTCAACAATTAAAAGAGAGATTCAAACTTTAAATGTAGAAAAAGAAGCTCTTAAAATGGAAGAGGGTAAAAAAAATGATGAAAGAATTGTTCAAATAGAAAAAGAACTAGCAGATAAAAATGAAGAAAAACAAAATTTAGAAGCTAGATTTGTAAATGAAAAAGAGACTTTTAACACAACAAGTGAGTTAAAAGTAAAAATTGAAGAGCTAAAAAACAGAGCAAATATAGCTAAACGAGAATCAAACTTTGAAAAAGCAGCACAAATAGAGTATGGAGAAATTCCAACACTAGAAGCAAAAATTAAAGAGAATGAAGAAAAATGGAAAAGAATGCAAAAAGAGGGAACTCTTTTAAGAAACTCTGTTGATGAAGAAGCAATAGCAAGCATAGTTTCTAGATGGACTGGAATTCCAGTTAATAAAATGATGGATAGTGAAAAACAAAAAATCTTAATGGTAGAAGAAGTTCTAAAAAAAGATGTTATTGGACAAGATGAAGCACTAAAAGCAATTAGTAGAGCTATAAAAAGAAATAAAGCAGGATTAAGTGAAGCAAATAGACCAATTGGATCATTCTTATTTTTAGGACCAACGGGAGTTGGGAAAACTGAAAGTGCAAAAACTTTAGCAAAATTCTTATTTGATGATCCAAAATCACTTATTAGATTTGATATGAGTGAATATATGGAAAAACACGCAGTTTCAAGATTAGTTGGAGCTGCTCCTGGATATGTAGGATACGAAGAGGGTGGACAATTAACAGAAGCTGTTAGAAGAAAACCATATAGTGTAATTTTATTTGATGAGGTTGAAAAAGCTCATCCAGATGTATTTAATATTTTATTACAAGTTTTAGATGATGGAAGATTAACTGATAACAAAGGTGTTACAGTAGATTTTAAAAACACAATTATAATTTTAACTTCAAATATTGGAAGTGCAAGAATAATTGAAATTAGTGATAAAGATGAAAGAAGAAAAGCTGTTTTAAATGAATTAAAAAATCATTTTAGACCAGAATTTTTAAATAGATTAGATGATATTGTTATTTTTGAACAATTAAATCTAGAAGCAATTACAAATATTGTAGATATTTTATTTAATAATATTAAGAAAAAAGTTGAAGAAAAAGATATACAAATTTCTTTAACGCCAAATGCAAAAGAGTATATTGCAAAAATTGGATTTGATCCAGTTTATGGCGCTAGACCTCTAAAAAGAGCCATTTATGAGATAGTTGAAGATAAATTAGCTGATTTAATTTTAGAAGATAAAATAGGTGAGGGAAGTATTATTGAGTTTGATGTTCAAGATAATGAAGTAATTGTAAAGATTAACTAAAGAATATTTAAGCAAAATTTAACTATAATCCCCAACTTATTTAGTGAATATAGAGGAAATCTAAGATGAAAAGAACGTATCAACCGCACAATACTCCAAGAAAAAGAACTCACGGGTTCAGAGTAAGAATGGCTACTAAAAATGGTAGAAGAGTTATTAACGCAAGAAGAGCTAAAGGTAGACATAAATTAGCTGTTTAAATAAAGAACATCGACTTAATAGTTCGAGAGACTTTAACAAACTATATAAAAGCGGCAAAAGATGGCATACTACCAGCTTTGTCGCTTTTTTTAGTTCTAGCACTACACTAAAAGCTGCTTTTGTTACTTCCAAAAAAGTTGGAAATGCAGTAAATAGAAATAAAGCAAGAAGAAGAATGCGTGCTTTATTTGCTTCCTATGAACAACAATTAGTAATTGGTAATTATATATTTGTTGCAAAAGTAACCTTACATGACAAAAGTTTTTTAGAATTAAAAAAAGATTTTGATTTTGCATTAAAAAGATTAGAAGTTTTAAAATGAAAATGATTTTTAAGTTTTTGATAAGATTTTATCAAAAATATTTAACTATTTTAGCCTTTGGATCGTGTAGATATTATCCAACTTGTTCTCAATATGCCTTATGGCAATTGGACAACAATACTTTTTTTAAGGCGATTTATTTTACAATAACGCGTATATTAAAATGCAATCAACTTTTTTCTGGTGGATTTGACTATCCTATCATAAAGTTAAAAGCGAATCAAAATATCAATTTTGAAAAAATCAAAATAAAATATTGGTATATTCCATTAAAAAATGGTAACTATTTAGTAGTAAAGAATCGGGAGTGGAAAAAAAAGAATGAACAACATGAATCAAAATAACGGTATGCAAAAACGAATGTTAATTATGACATTAGTAGTTTTTGTATTTTTTATAGCTTATGAGTTTTTGGTTTTAAAACCACAGCAAGAAGCAAAGGCCGCTCTTGCTAAACAAGAACAAGTACAAAAACAAAACACTGCACCAGATGTAAATACACTTGATACAAAAATGGTTTCAACAGATGTAAACAGTAGTCCAGTTGATATGTCAAAAACAATAGCAACTTCGCAAATTGTTTCAACAATTAAAACAGCTAAAAGTACTATTGAAATAGATACATTAGGAAGAGTTGCACAAGTTACACTTGTTGAAGAGAAATATAAAGATGAGAATTTAAATCAAATTAAATTATTTGAAGCAAATCAATTAAGACCTTTAGAAGTTAGATTTGCAGATGTAAATGTAAATACTGAAGCTTTCAAAGTTGACGTAGTTGCAAGCTCAGCAAATGTTGATGCAACAACAACTGCTCAAGAATTAGTTTTAACTCAAAATTTAAATGGTACAGTTTTAACAAAAAAATTAACTTTCTATCCTGATGGACATTATGATTTAAAAGTTAGTACTACAAATGACAAACAATTTTTTATTACAAATGGATTTAGACCAAATGTTTTAGCTGATATGTATGCAGTTCATGGATTCATTTCAAAATTAAATGATAGTTCATTAAAAACAATTGAAGATGGTAATTTAGATAAAAATGAGAATATTGTTGGTGCAAAATTCATATCAAGTTTTGATAGATATTACGCAACAGTAATTTATAATTTTGATAAATCACTTAATATATCTTTAATGCCTGATTCTGAATCTAATCCTCAAGGATTTATTCATGGTGGAAGTGACGTAACTTTTTCAGGATTTATTGGGCCAAAAAATCATAAAGATTTAGCAGCTTTAAATCCAGAATTAATTGATGTAATTGATTATGGTTGGTTTACATTTATTGCAAAACCTATGTTTTTATTATTACAATTTATCCAAGGTTATGTTGGAAACTGGGGTTGGACAATCGTTATTTTAACTATTTTAATTAAATTAGTGCTTTTTCCTTTATCATTCAAAGGAATGGTATCTATGCAAAAGTTAAAAGATTTAGCTCCTAAAATGAAAGAGATTCAAGTTAAATATAAAGATGACAAACAAAAACAATCTATGCATATGATGGAACTTTATAAAAAACATGGTGCTAATCCAATGGGTGGATGCTTACCATTAATTTTACAAATTCCTGTATTCTTTGCAATTTATAGGGTTTTATTAAATGCTATTGAATTAAAAGGTGCACCTTGGATGTTCTGGGTACATGACTTAGCTGAAATGGATCCTTATTTTGTTTTACCTATTTTAATGGGTGCGACAATGTATATACAACAAAAAATTACACCAAATACAATGCAAGATGAAATGCAAAAGAAAATATTCCAATTTTTACCAGTTATTTTCACATTCTTCTTCTTATGGTTCCCAGCAGGACTTACGTTATACTGGTTTATAAATAACTTATTTACAATCGGTCAACAATATTACATTAATAGTGTATTTGAGAAAAAAAGAGCTGAAAAAAATTAGGAACTTAAAATGAAAAAGTTTGAAGCGAATTGTCTAGAAAAAGTATACGAATTAGCCACAGCAGAATTTAACTGCTCTATCACAGAGTTAGAAATAGACGTTATCCAACAACCAAGTAAAGGCTTTCTTGGTTTTGGGAAAAAGAATGCCATAATTCAAGTTTGTTTTAAAGATAATTGTAAAACATATGTTCAAGAAACTAAAATTTTTAAAAATAAAGATGTAAGAATTCAAGAAGTTTCAGAACGAATTGAATACTCAAATCAAAAAGAAGAGAATAATAATTTCCTAAAAGAAGAGAAAAAAGAAGCTTCTTGTACTGTTCCAAAAGTTGAATCAAAAGATAAAATTTTTGATAAATTTTACCATGAAGATGCATCTCAAAATGAGATTTCAAAAATCGTTATAAAAAAAGATAAAGAAAAGATCTTAAAAGAAGTAGAAGAGGGTATTCATTTACTTTTTGATAATACTTGTTATAAACTAGATAAAATTAATGTTGATTTTTATGATGAAGAGACTTTATACATAGAGTTTTTAGGTGAAGATTCAGCTTTATTAATTGGTAAAGAGGGTTATAGATATAAGGCTTTATCATATATTTTATTCAACTGGATAAATGAGAAATATGGTTTAATGTTAAGACTTGAAGTTGCACAATTCTTGAAAAATCAAGAAGAAGCAATTTATACATATCTTGAACCAATTATAGAAATTATAAAAGAAAAAGGTACTTTTAAAACTAAACCTTTAGATGGTATTTTAGTTCATATTGCTTTAAAAAAATTAAGAGAAGAGTTCCCTGATAAATATGTTGCTGTTAAAACAAATGTTAGAGGCGATAAATATGTACTTGTTAATGAATATAGAGCAAGAGAAATTTAATCTTGTTTGATGATGCTACAATTGTTGCAATTGCAACAGCCAATGGAATTGGCTCTATTTCTATAGTTAGAATTTCGGGAGTTAATGCTCTTGAAATTGCTACAAAAATTTCAAAAAAAACAACTTTCCAACCAAGACTTGCAACTCTTTCTTCTTTATATGATACAAATAATGAAGTAATAGATGAAGCATTGGTTTTATATTTTAAAGCACCTTTTTCATTTACTGGTGAAGATGTAATTGAATTCCAATGTCATGGTGGAGTGGCAATCGCAAATATGCTAATAAATGAAGCTCTAAAAAGAGGAGCAAGAATTGCAAATCCTGGAGAATTTTCTAAGCGAGCTTTTTTTAATAATAAAATAGATTTAACAAAAGCCGAAGCAATTTCTAAAATTATTGAAGCAAGAAGTGAAGATGCTGTAAAATTATTGGCAAGACAATTAAAAGGTGAACTTACAAATTTCGTAAACGAAATTAGAGAAGACTTACTTTTTATGTTAGCTTATACAGAAGTTTCTATTGATTATGCAGAAGATGATTTACCAAAAGATATTTTTGAACAAATCAAAAACAAAATGGAAAAAATTATTGTAAAACTTTCTAATACTTTAGATGCAAGTAGAAGAAGAGAAGGAATGATTGAAGGTTTTAAAGTTGCAATCATTGGAAAACCAAATGTTGGGAAATCTTCACTTTTAAATAAACTTTTAAACTATGACAGAGCAATTATTTCAGATATTGCAGGAACTACTAGAGATACAATTGAAGAATCTGTACGAATTGGAACACATATTATCAAAATAGTTGACACAGCAGGTATAAGAAATGCAAGTGATGTTATAGAAAAAATTGGAATCGAAAAATCTATTCAAGCTATAAATGAAGCAGATATTGTAATTGCATTGTTTGATAATGGAAAAATTTGTGATGATGAAGATGAAAAAATTATAGAGTTAATAGAAGAGAATTCAGCTAAGCAGATTATAAAAGTTTTAAATAAATCAGATTTAGAGAATAAATTTAATAAAACAAAAATAGAAAATTTTATTGAATTATCAACAAAAGATGATATAAATCCATTAGTTAAAAAAATAGAGATAATATTAGATTCAAATACTCATAGTGATGAAATGACATTGATTTCAAAAAGACAAATTCTATCTGTTGAAAATACACTATATAATATTGAATTATCTAAGAATCCACTTGAATCAGGAGAACTGGAATTTTTTGCTCATTTTATAACTGAAGCATTAGAGCAAATTTCATCAATTACTAGACCTTATGAAAATGACCAAATGTTAGATGTAATGTTTGGTGAATTTTGTTTAGGTAAATAGATTTAATTTAGGAAAAAAAATGAAAAGATATTTTGTATTAATTTTATTATTTATAAGTTTTGGTATCACAAATTTATTAGCTGACCAATGGGATGGATTTTTTAAAGCAACAGGATTTCCAAGAAAAGTAATTGATAATGGTTCAGTTGTAAAAGGGAAATTATATGATGCAACAGTTACATATCAGATTTCAAATAATGATGGAATAAAAGGAAATTTTGAAAATAATGATAGTGCAAAAGTTACTGTTATAAGTAAAAAAGGAAAAATCCTTTCAACAAATGAATTTATGACAGCACCTAAACTTAGAACTTGGGCAAGACAAAATTTTAGTGAAATATTTAGTTCGGTAATTGGTGAAAATCCAGAAATCACAAAAGAAAATATAAAAGAATTAACTCAATTAGCTTCATTAGTTCTTTTAAATCAAAATCTAGATAAATAATAAAATTTTTAAATTTTATTATTTACTAATTGGTGAATCATAACAAATTAATTTTGCATTCTCTTTGCAAATATCAATCCACGAATCACAATCAAAATCTATCTCCATAATAGCTCCCATTTGGAACTTTTCTTTAAATCCTACAAGTGTAATTGCAAGTGCAGTTAAAGATGGATTATGACCAACTAATAGCATTGAATCAACAGTATCAAAAGTATATGTTATTGTTTCAATTAACTCATTAACAAAAGCCATATATAAAACTTCATTTAGCATTATTGTTTTTTTATATTTTAATGTTTCTGCAAATATTTCAGCAGTTTTTTTTGTTCTAGATGCGGGACTTGCAACTATTAAATCAATAGGTTGATTTTTTGAAGCAAAATTTTGTGCCATGATTTTTGCATTTTCAATGCCTTCCGGACTTAATTCTCTGTCATAATCATCAATTCCCAATTGTTCATCTTCTTTTTGTGTATGTCTTACAATATAAAGTTTTTTCATTTTCTCTCTTGGTTAAAAAATAATATTTTATTTTAAGTTATTTTTGCTTTTTTTAATATAAAAATCATAACTTTATCTATATATAATTTTTAATAGGTACAATTTATTCCAATTGTTACAAATAAGAGGTAAAACTTTGGGATATGATTTAAATAAAAAATTAGTAATTGCTATTTCTTCAAGGGCTTTATTTAATCTTGAGGATGAAAATAAAATTTTTGAAGAAAAAGGACTTGATGAATATTATAAATATCAAATAGAAAATGAAGATTTATTACCAAAAAAAGGTACAGGTTTTAGGCTTGTAAAAAACCTTTTAAGAATAAATGATGATTTTCCCAATGATAAACAAGTTGAAGTAATAGTTATGTCAAGAAATAATTCAGCAACAAGTTTAAGAATCACAAAATCAATAGAAAAATATAAACTAGACATTCAACGTTCTGCTTGGAGTGGAGGAAATGATATATCAAAATATTTAAAACCTTTTAAAGTTGATCTGTTTTTATCTGCAAATGAACAAGATGTTCAAAATGCAATAAATGAAGGAATTGCAGCTGCTAGGATTTTACCCTATGAAGAGAGTGAAGATGAATACTCAAATCAAGTAAAAATTGCCTTTGATGGTGATGCTGTTTTATTTTCAGAAGAATCAGAAATAATTTATAAAACTCAAGGTTTAGAGGCATTTTTAGTGTATGAAAAACAAAATGCATTAAATGCTATGAAAACTGGACCTTTTGCACAACTTTTAAAATTAATTTCAAATATTCAATCAAAATATCCCCATGAACAAACACCAATTAGAACGGCTTTAATTACTGCTAGAAATTCACCAGCCCATGAAAGAGTAATTCGAACACTTTCTCAATGGAATGTAAGACTTGATGAAGCATTTTTCTTAGGTGGAGTTGATAAATATGAAGTTGTAAAAGCTTTTGGTGCAGATATATTTTTTGATGATCAAGATGTACATTTGGAAAGTACATCAAAAGTAACTCCAAGTGCGAAAGTTCCATATAAAAAAGAATCAATATTAAATAATATATAGTTTAATTTTTATTAACTTTTATTTGTTAAAATACGGAAAAATTTAGGAGAATAAAATGGAACAAATTAAAACAGTTTTTTTGCTTACTTTCCTTACGGTTTTGTTTGTATTTATAGGTTACTCTTTTGGTGGAACAAATGGGATGCTAATTGCATTTTTAGCTGCTGGAGGAATGAACTTTTATGCTTATTATTATTCAGACCAACAAGTGTTAAAACATTATGATGCAACACTTCTTGAAGATTCAAAACATCCAGTTTATAAAATTACTCAAAAATTAACACTTAAAGCTGGACTTCCAATGCCAAAAGTTTATTTAATACCAGATCATACACCAAATGCTTTTGCAACTGGAAGAAATTATGAACACGCTGCCGTTGCAGTTACTATGGGTTTGTATGAAATGTTAAATGAAAAAGAGCTAGAGGGTGTAATTGCCCATGAGTTATCTCACATAAAGCATTATGATATTTTAATAGGAACAATTGCTGCTGTTTTTGCTGGAGCAATTGCAATGGTTGCAAATATGATGCAATTTGGCGCAATGTTTAATAATAGTAACGATAGACAAAATTCAAATCCTATTATGATGATAGCAATGGCTATATTATTGCCATTAGCTGCATCAATTATTCAAATGACAGTTAGCCGAAGTAGAGAGTTTATGGCTGATGAAGGAGCTGCTAGAATGACAGGTAATCCAGCAGGTTTACAAAGTGCACTAGCAAAGCTTGAAAATTATGCAAGAAGTGGACATCAAATACATAATGCAACTGAACAAACAGCTCACATGTTTATTATTAATCCATTTTCGGGATTAAAATCAACACTTGGCTCTTTATTTAGAACACATCCTACAACAGAAGATAGAATAGCAAGACTTGAAGAATTAAAAAGAGAGATTTGAGTAAATAATGAGAGTATACGTAATTAAACATTAGATATAATGCGCAAAAATAAATTTGATATAAAATAAAAAGGAAAATAGATATGTTGAAAATTATTTCAGTTGTAGCTGTAAGTTTTTTAATTGTTGGATGTGCTTCAAAACAAGTAGACACTGGACCAAAATATAATATTGATATAATCAAAAAAAATAGTGAGTATATTATTAAACCTTTGCAATATACATCAGCAAAATTAATTTCAGGTATTAAAAGTTTAAATAATGATTCAACACCAATTATTTTATCTACTGATAATTGTAGAATTTTAGGTGAAGCAAAATCAGTAGATAAATATGTTGCTAATACAAAAATCTTAAAAGTTAATTGTACTATTGAAGGTGAAGAGTATGAATCAAGAGATATAAAAGCTTGGTTAATGAAAGATAATTATGTTGGAATTGATTTATCTAAAAAAGAAGTTGATAAAAGAGATGACCAAAAGATCAGTGAAACAGATAGTAAACAAAGTTTATATGGATTAAATCCAGGTCAAGAAGTTAAAATTTTTATCGAAGAAGGTTCTTTAACAAAACTTTAATTTAGATAACTAGTTATAATAAGTATTATTATTTAAACTTTTATTTAGTATTAGTTTTGTTATTGTACAATTCGCAACTTTTTTTATTAAATGTAATTTTCAAACAAGGTGTATTATGAGATTTTTATTTATGGTTTTATGTTTTATGTTTATTCCTACTTTAGGATTTTCAAATAGTTCAGATGTTTTTCACAAAATTGAAAAAGATTTAGACTCAGTTATAATAAAAGATTTAGCCAATAAAAAATTAATATTCAGTAAAGATGAAAATCAAATATTAGCACCTGCAAGTTTAACAAAAATAATGACAGCTATACTGGCAATTGAGAGTGGAAAAATGAATAGTGTTGTTACAATTACTGCAGAAATGAAAAAAGTTGAACCTACAATTGCAAATTTTCAAGTTGGTGAAACATTTTATTTAAGAGATTTAGTTAATGCTGCTTTGATTAAATCAGCAAATGATGCAGCAAATGCAATTGCGATATATTTAGGAAAAGGTAATAAACAGTTATTTGTAAATATGATGAATATTAAGGCTAAAAAATTAGGTATGAGAAATACTAATTTCACAAATCCATGTGGTTTTGATATGGGAAATCACAAAAGTACAGCAAAAGATTTATTAACGCTTGCCGAATATGCAATAAAAAATCCAACATTTAATTCTATTGTTAAATTAGATAAATATTCTTTCTCTGCAATAAATACAAATAGAAAATATTTTGTTTCTTCAAGTAATAGATTATTAAGATATGATCAATATGTAGTAGGTATTAAAACAGGTTATACAAATAAAGCAGGAGCTTGCTTAATTGCTAGGGCAAAAAAAGGTAATCAAGATATTTTAATGGTGATGTTAAATGCTAATAACAGATGGCCAAATGCTAAAAAAGCATTGGATACAATTTTAAATTAAGAATTAGTACAAATAAAAAAAGCAACCCTTGACCAAAGAGTTGCTTTTGAACTGAAAGTATATATAAAAAACTTTAAATGAATCTTTATTTAGAGTAAACTTTCTTAACATTTTCTATTTTAGATGACATATTTAGTAAAGCCATGTCAGCTAGAACTAAAGCCATCATAGATTCAGCAACAACACTTCCTCTTACAGCCACGCAAGGGTCATGTCTTCCCTTTAATTGACAATCTACATCATTGTTATGGATATCTACAGTTTCTTGTTGGATAAAGATAGAAGGCGTTGCTTTGAAATAAACTTTTACATTTATATCATCACCATTTGAAATACCACCTAAAATACCACCACTATGATTTGTTTTGAAACCATCTTTTCTTATTTGGTCATTATTTTCATAACCTAAAACTCTTGAAGCTAGAATTCCATCACCAATTTCAACTGCTTTTACTGCATTTATACTCATCATTGCATTTGCTATTTGAGAATCAAGTTTAAAATATAATGGTTCACCAAGTCCAATTGGAGCATTTTTTACATTTATGAGAGCCACTCCACCAACACTGTTGTGAGAGTTTTTAGCTTCTAATATTGCATCTTTTTGAGCTTGTTCAACTTCAAAATCAAGGGCAAAAATTTCAGATTCATTAACAGTTGAAAAATCATAATTATTTGCTTTTATTCCATCAATTTCACAAATACCACTTTGAACAGTAATTCCTAGTTCCTTTAACATAAGTTTTGCAATTGCTCCAGCTGCAACTCTTGCTGCTGTTTCTCTAGCACTACTTCTTCCTCCACCTCTATAATCTCTGATTCCATATTTATTAAAATATGTAAAATCAGCATGACCTGGACGGAATAAATCTTTCACATTTGAATAATCACTACTTTTTTGATTTTCATTAAAAATAATCATCGAAATAGAAGTTCCTGTAGTAACACCTTCAAAAACTCCTGAAAGAATCTCTACAACATCACCTTCTTTTCTAGCTGTTGCATACTTATTTTGACCAGGTTTTCTTCTATCCATTTCATTTTGAATGAATTCTTCATCAATTTTTATACCAGCTGGAACTCCATCAACAATACATCCAAGTGCTTTTCCATGTGATTCACCAAAAGTAGTAAATCTAAATCTGTGTCCAAAAGTATTCATTAAATCATACCTCTTTTAATTTTTCAATAGCAATTTTTGCTACAGCTTGTTGAGCTAGTTTTTTACTTTTTCCATTTGCACTTCCGTAGTTAACACCATCAATCCAAATTGAAACTTCAAACTCTTTTTTATGGTCAGGTCCGTAAGAGCCTTCAATTTTATATTCAGGAATAGAAGCAAATTTTGCTTGAGTAATTTCTTGTAGTGCTGTTTTATAATCACTAAATAAAACATCAAGATTAATTTTATCATATGATCTTTCAAGTAAATTTAGAATAATTGGTTTTAATGTTTCTAAGCCAGATTCTAAATAAACAGCTCCCATAATGGCTTCAAATGCATCAGATAAAATTGAAGCTTTTGTTCTTCCTTTATTTCTCTCTTCTGCTGTTGAAATGTAGATAAAATCACCAAGTTTTATCTCATTTGCAAGTCTTGTAAATCCTGTTTCATTTACAAGTGATGCTCTAATTTTTGATAGTTCACCTTCATTTGATTTTGGGAATTTTTGGAAAAGATACTCTCCAACAATTAAGTTTAGAACAGCATCTCCTAAAAATTCCAATCTCTCATTATTGTAAGGTTTCTTAAAACTTTTGTGGGTAAGTGCTTCGATTATCAGGTCTTTGTTTTTAAACTGATAATCCAAACACTTTTCTAATTTTGAATAATCACTCATATATTTCCTTTTTTATTTTTTAAAGTTTCGCAAGTATAGCACATCTTTTATTATGAAAGTGTTGTATGGGCACTATTGTAAAGATTGATTGCTTGTATAAAAAGATTTTGTAAGTCTATGTTTTACATCTAAAGTTAAAATATTATGACAATGTGGACATCTTGTATCAAATATTGGATGTGAATGTTTACATGATGAACAAATAAACTCAAAATCTAATGAAGCATTTATTTTATGTTCATGTTGATTTAATAAGATTAGAATATCAAAGTCAAAATCACCACTATGGTTTAATGTATTTAAATATCCTTTGGCATTATAAACTTCAACTAAAAATTGATTTTCAATCATTTTATCAAAATCAATATCATTAGGATTTAGATACCACATAATATCAATATATTTAGAACAATCAAACTCTTTTATATGCTCCCAAAAAAATGGTTTATTGAATTGAATTAAAAATGAAATAAATATTCTTTCTATTATTTTATTCTCTTTAAATATTTCATATAAAAGTTCTGTTCTTTTTTCATAAGATAATACAGAATCATTTAAAATAATCAATGAATCCAAATAGATTTTATCTACACTCATATCTTTATCAAGCTCTTCTAAAGATGTTGTTATCTCTTTGGCTTTTTTAAAATCTTTTAATTTTTCATAAACTAGTAGAAGATGAGATAAGGCATTTTTATTTTTTGATGAAAATTTTAAGATTCTTAAAAATATCTCTTTTGATCTTTGTAAAAAACCACCTTTGAAATATGTAGTTCCTAAAAGTTCAAGTAGTTCTTCTTTTTTTACCCTATCATTTACATGTTCAAGAAGTGTTAGATAAACTGAAATGGCTTTGTTATAATCACCTTTATGTAAAAATGATGAAGCTAATAATAAAATTGAGTCAAAAGGAAGATTATAAGTTTTGTATAGATGAACATAATCTTCTTCTTTTAATTTACCTAATTCAAATCGTAAAGATAGCTCTCTATAATCTTTTCTTGCATTTCTTTCTTTGTAAATACTAAATGAGTAAGTAACAAAAGATATAAGAAAAACCAGTGCTACAAGTAATATAATTCCAAATAATGGATCTCTATATTCTAATATTATATTATCCAAGTAAAAACCTCAATTGTGTTGTATTGTTGGGTTGCATACTAACATAAAAGTTCATATAAAATAATAAAAGGATATAATCCATTTATGATAAAAAAAGAATCAATTGAAAATCTTAAAAACCATCTTGATGTTGTAGATGTAATCTCTCAATTCTTAGAATTGAAAAAAACAGGAGCTAATTTTAAAGCTTGTTGTCCTTTTCATGGAGAAACAACACCATCATTTGTAGTAAGTCCTGCAAAACAAATATATCACTGTTTTGGATGTGGTGTAGGTGGTGATTCTATAAAATTTGTAATGGAGTATGAAAAATTATCATATCCAGAAACAATAGAAAAATTAGCTTCAATGTATAATTTTAATTTAGATTATGAAAATAGTGAAGAGAAAAAACAAGATACAAAAATCCTAGAAGAAGTTAACAAATATTATCAAAAACTTTTTGTAAATAATGATAATGTAAAAGAGTATATTCACAAAAGAGGAATATCAGAATTTTCAATTGAAAAATTTGAAATAGGTTATGCACCAATTTCTATAGATACTATAAATTTTCTAAAATCAAATCATTATAATTTAAATGATGCCATTGATTTAGGTGTAATTGATAATGGAACAAATGGTTTATATTCAAGGTTTATTGAAAGAATCACTTTTCCAATTTATTCAATAACAGGAAGACTTGTAGGTTTTGGTGGAAGAACCATAACTGGACATAATGCAAAATATGTAAATTCACCCCAAACAAAACTATTTAACAAATCAAGACTTTTATATGGTTACCATTTAGCCAAAGAGCAAATATATAAAAAAAACCAAATTATAGTTTGTGAAGGTTACTTAGATGTAATAATGCTGCATCAAGCTGGATTTAATACAGCAGTTGCAACTTTAGGAACGGCATTAACACAAGATCATTTGCCACTTCTTAGACGTGGTGAACCAAAAGTAATATTGGCTTACGATGGAGATAAAGCTGGACTTGCTGCTGCTTTTAAAGCTTCTGTGATGTTAAGTCAAGGTGAGTTTGAAGGTGGAGTTATTATTTTTGCAGGTGGATTGGATCCAGCTGATATGGTAAATGATGGAAGAATAAATGAGTTAAATGAGATTTTTTCAAATCCAATACCTTTTATACCATATGCAATAGATTATATTATTTCAAAATATGAGATTAATGACCCAAATCAAAAACAAAAAGCTTTAACAGAAGCTAATGAATATTTAAAATCATTAAGTTTATTAAATCAAGATGAATATAAAAGATATTTAGCTCAAAAATTAAATATTAGAGAAAATCTAATAAAAATGAGTTCAAATAAACAAAGAAATTATGAGCCAAATCTTACAAAAATAGATATTGCAGAACTTTGTATAATAAAATCTATTTTAGAGAAACCAAAAAGATTAGATTCTGTTTTAGATATTGTTGATTCTTCAATGTTTGAAGCTCATAAAAATGAGTTTGAATTACTATTAACGGATATTGAGAATATTTCTTTAAATACTATAGTTTTAAATGAAAAACTTGAAAATTATGATGATGAAAGATTAAATCAAGAGTTATTAACTTTAGTTTATAAATTTTATACAAATAAATTAACAGCTATTTCTTATGATAATACTTTAGACTTTAAACAAAAAGCAAATTTGATTAGAAAAATAAAAGATAATATATATCAATTAAAATTAGGTAAGCTTGTAAGTTATAATTTGTAATTAATTTTTAGAATTTATTTTATTAGCAGTTAATTTTTTGTAGAATTCTCAAAATTAACTAAAACTCTAAGGATAATAAATGAAATTTATTGCAAGTGACAATTTACCTCTGGCAATAGGCTCTTACTCTCCAGCTGTAAAAGTGCATGGAATCATATACACATCAGCGCAAGTTCCAATCACATTAGATGGAACAATGGTAGAAAGGGATATTAAAGTTCAGACAAGACAAGTACTTTCTAATCTAAGAACATTATTAGAAGATGCAGAAAGTGGAATGGACAGAGTTGTAAAAGTATCTGTATATTTAGAAAATATAGAAGATTTTGCTATAGTTAATGTTTTATTTGCGGAAGCTTTTGGTGAACATAAGCCAGCACGTAGTACAATTGCAGCGAAAGCTTTACCAAAAAATTCGTTAATTATGATAGATGCAGTTGCATTAGCAAATGATTACCGTTAAAAACCTTTGGCTTAAAGAAAGTTTAAACTAAAATAAGATACTATTCCGGTTCGAAAAATAGAGTTAGTATGACAAAATATGAACTTAGCATATAGAATTGAATTAGAGGAAGAAAGATGTACGCAATTATCAAGTGTGGTGGAAAACAGTATAAAGTTTCTGAGGGTGATATCTTAGATGTAGATTATACTGGTCTAGCTGCAAAAGAAACTTTAGAGATTACTGATGTTTTAGCAGTAAACAACGGTGAATTAAAAACTGGTGATGCTGTTGCAAATGCAAAAGTTGAGGCGGTTGTAGTATTAGATGGTACTGGTGTAAATAGAGCTAAAAAAGTAATCATTTACAAAAAAAGAAGAAGAAAAGATTCTAAATTAAAAAGAGGTTTCAGAAAAAGCTTCACTAAAATTAGAATCATTAAAATTGCTGCATAAGCAAATAGCATAATATAAGTTAAGGAGAAGAACTATGGCTCACAAAAAAGGTCAGGGAAGTACGCAGAATAATAGAGATTCAGCTGGTAGAAGACTTGGTGTTAAAAAATATGGTGGTGAAGTTGTAAGAGCTGGAAACATCATTATTAGACAAAGAGGTACAAAAGTACACTTAGGTCAAAATGTTGGTATGGGAAAAGATCATACAATTTATTCTTTAATTGACGGTGTTGTTAAATTTGAGATTAAAGATAAAAAAAGAAAAAAAGTTTCAGTTTACGCTTCGTAATTCTGGATAAAATTAGTTTCTTTAAAGGGTGTATGGCATTTGCCTACACCCTTTTTTTATTTAAAAATTAACATAACTAATTAAAAGTTAACAGTAGAAATTAGAAATTTTGCTTTTAGTTTTTAATTATTTATTAAAAGGAAAGTTATATGTTTATAGATAGCGCTAGATTTTCAGTTACATCTGGAAAAGGTGGACAGGGATGTGCAGCATTTAGACGAGAAAAATTTGTTGTTAAAGGTGGACCAGACGGTGGTGATGGTGGAAAAGGTGGAGATGTTTACTTTTTAGTAGACAATAATACTGATACATTATCAAACTACAAAGGTAGAAAATACTTTAAAGCAGATAATGGAGCACAAGGTTTAGGTGGAAGAATGACTGGAAGGTCAGGGGAAGCATTAGTTTTAGTTGTGCCTCCAGGAACTCAAGTTATTGATGATGAAACAAATGAAGTTATATTTGACTTGATTGAACTTGGAGAAAAAGTTTTATTTCTTGAAGGTGGAAAAGGTGGATTAGGTAATACACACTTTAAAAACTCAAGAAATCAAAGACCAACATATTTCCAACCAGGACTTCCAGGACAAGTAAAAAACATTAGATTAGAATTAAAACTTATTGCTGATGTTGGACTTGTTGGTTATCCTAATGTTGGAAAATCAACTTTAATTTCAGTTACTTCAAATGCGACTCCAGAGATTGCAAATTACGAATTTACTACTTTAACACCAAAATTAGGTGTGGTAGAAGTTGGAAATTATAACTCTTTTGTAATGGCTGATATTCCAGGAATTATTGATGGTGCAAGTGAAGGAAGAGGTTTAGGTTTAGAGTTTTTAAAACATATTGAAAGAACTAAAACGCTTCTATTTGTAATTGATGTTGCAAATTATAGAACAATGATTGATCAATATAGAGTATTAAAAGAAGAAGTTGCTAAATTCTCAGGTGAATTATCAAAAAGAAATTTTGCAATTGTTATAAGTAAAATTGATGGATATTTTGGTGAAAGTTTAGATGAAGATATAGAAAAATTCATTAAAGATATTGGTTTAGAACCTACAAAATCAAATGAATTTAAATTTGAAGGAGAAAATCCATATTTTGTTCAAGATTTAATTTATTCAAGATTCGATAATAGTAAACCATATTTTGTTTTACCAATTTCATCTTTAACAAAATTAAATTTAAAACCACTTGGATTTGCATTATATAATTTATTGGAACAAGATAAATGAAAAGATTAGTAATTAAAGTTGGAACTGCTGTATTAACTCAAGATGGTCAATTAGCCCTTGAGAGAATGAGTAACTTGGTAAATTTAATTGCTAGATTAAAAAATGAAAAGAATCTTGAAGTGATATTAGTCTCTTCAGGCGCTGTTGGTGCTGGATATACTTCTTTAAAACTTGATAAAAAAATAGTTGCAAATAAACAAGCACTTGCAGCTATTGGTCAACCACTATTATTAAAAAACTATAAAAAAAGATTTAAAGAACATAATATTACATGTGCTCAAATGCTTTTTATTGCAGATGATTTTGATTCAAGAAAAAGAACTAAAAATGCTCAAAATGTTATGGAGATACTTTTAGAAAATAAAATTCTTCCAATTATAAATGAAAATGATGTAATTGCCACAGATGAGTTGGTTTTTGGGGATAATGACCAATTGGCAGCTCACGTTGCTTATTATTTTAATGCTGATATGTTAGCAATTTTATCTGATATAGATGGTTATTATAATAAAAATCCAAGGGAATTTGATGATGCCGTTTTACAAAAAAATGTTTTTGAAATAAGTTCAGATGAACTTGAGATGAAACATTCTGCAAATTCAGAATTTGCAACAGGTGGAATAGTAACAAAACTAAAAGCAGCAGATTTTTTAATGAAAAGAGATATTCCAATGTATCTATCATCAGGTTTTGATTTAACAAATGCTTATGATTTTTTAGTTGATGGAAATCATAGAAGCGGAACAATTTTTCAAGCAAAAAAATAAAAGGAAAAAGATTGAGTAAAAGAATTCTATTTATGGGAACACCAGATTATGCAACAACTATTTTTAAAGAATTAATAAATAGTGAGTATGAAATAGTAGGATTATTTACTCAACCAGATAAACCCTTTGGAAGAAAACAGATATTAACACCTCCTCATATTAAACAATTTTGTCTAGATGAAAATCTGAATATTCCAATTTTCCAACCTTTAAAGTTAAGAGGAAATGAAGAAGCAACAAAACAAATAAAAGAGTTAAATCCTGATTTTATAATTGTTGCAGCTTATGGTCAAATATTACCTAAAGATATACTAGATATTGCTCCATGCATAAATTTACATGCATCACTACTTCCAAAATATCGAGGTGCAAGTCCAATTCAAGAATCACTTTTAAATGATGATATTTATTCAGGTGTTACTTCAATGCTTATGGAAGAAGGCTTAGATAGTGGAGATATTTTAGGATTACAATATTTAAAGATCACTCCAAAAATGGAAGTTTCTGAAGCTTTTGATGAATTATCACAAATAGCTGCAAAACTTACAATTACCACATTAAATAACTTTGAAAATATAAAACCACTAAAACAAAATGAATCAGAAGTTAGTTTTTGTAAAAAAATTAAAAAAGAAGATGGCTTAGTTAATTTTTTAAATGCAAAAAAACTATATCAGAAATATAAAGCTTACTCTTTTTGGCCAGGAGTTTTTTTAGAGTCAGAATTAAAATTAAAAGATATTGAATTAAATGAAGAAGATTCTATTAATAATGAAGGTGAGATTTTGGAGATTAATGATGATGGTATTATTGTTGGCTGTAAACAAGGAAGTTTAAAAATTAGAACTTTACAAGCTCCTTCAAAAAAAGCAATGAGCTCTATTGATTACATACGAGGTCAAAGATTAGAATTAGGCAAAATTATATTTTAAATGATACAATAAGTCATCAAATTTAAAAAAAAGCAATATGTTATGAAAGATTTAGTATTAAGACAAATATATGATATGAAATTGTTTAACATTAGTGATTTAGATATCCTTTTACATGAAATATTAAAATGCACTAGAGAAATGTTAAACGCAGATGCTGGTACTATTTATATTAAAGAAGGTGATTATCTAAAGTTTCATATTTTTCAAAATGATAGCTTATCATATGAAGAAGTTTATAAATCTTATTATCTTTTAAAAGATTATAAATTACCTTTATTTATTAAAAATAAATATCTTGCAGTTGATGCTTTTTTAACAAAAAAAATCATAGTTGTTGATGATATTTATAATACAAATGAATATGAATCTTCTGGAACAAAAGAGTTTGATGAAAGATTTAATTATAAAACTTGCTCAATTATAACTGTTCCTTTAATACATCCAATAAAAAATGAAATATTAGGTATTGTTCAATTAGTAAATAAAAAAGTTAATGGTGAATTATCTTTTTTTGGTAAAAAAGATAAAGAATTCTTATCAATGTTTAGTTCATTTATCTCTTTATCAGTTTCAAAAGCACAAACAGATGTTGTTAAACTTGAAAAGTTAAACGAACAGCTAGAAAAAGCCAATAAAGAGTTGGAGAAAAAAGTTGAAAAAGAAATTTTAGATAATCAAAATAAATCTACAATTATATTTCATCAATCTAAACTTTCGTCAATGGGTGAATTAATTGGGAATATTGCTCATCAGTGGAAAGAACCTTTGGGAATTATTTCCGCACTTGCGAGTGGCTTAAAAACAAATATTGAATATGACAATATTAATAAAAATAATTCAATATCAGAATTAATGTTAATAGTTGAAACAACACAAAAATTATCAACAATGATTGATAGTTTTAAAGATTTTTATAAAGTTGAAAGTATAAAAGAAAATTTTAATATTGCAAATGAAATCCATAAGTGTTTAGAATTTGCTGAAATTGCTCTATCCAAAAATAAAATCGAAGTTATTTTACAACTAGATGATAGTTTAAAAATTTATGGTCTTAAAAATGAATTTATACAAGCTATATTAAATATTATAAATAGTGTATTAGATACTTTTATTGAAAAAACTTTAGATAAGAAAAGATATATTTTTATTAATTTATATCTAAAAAATGAAGAAATATTTTTAGTAATAAAAGATAATAGTGGTGAAAAGCATATTAATAAAAATAAGATTTTAGATGATAAAGGATTATTTATGAGTAAATTAATTATTGAAAAATACAATAATGGGACTATTTCATTTAAAGATGTAACTTATAAGTATAAAGAGATTGATTACAAAGGAATTAAATATACAATCACATTAGCATAAAATTATGCTAAATATGATGTATATAATGTAATTGTAATAAGACTTAATAGAACTCCAAGAACTAAAGAATTTATAGCTACCTTTTCATCCAATCCACCTTTTATTGCTAAAACTGTTGCCATTGTCATTGGTGGCATTGCAACTTCAATTATTGTAACTTTCACCCATGTTTCATGTATTCCATAAAATTGTTGGAAACCAATTAATACTATTATTGGAACTATTACCATTTTTAAGAGCATTGCCATTGATACAATATGAAATCTTGCAAAGATATGTTTTAGTTCTAATTTCATTCCAATAGCAATCATAGCAATAGGAACTAAAGTTGAACCTAATGTTTGAGTTGTTAATAATAGAAAATTTGGAATTTCAAAGTTTTTTACAAGAACAGTTATAAAAAACATAAGTGATGGTGGAAATAAAAATATGCTTTTAAAAATAGATTTAATACTATTTTTTTTGCCACTTCCCCATGTGATAATAAACATACCAATTGAAACAAGAAGCAAAAATGATCCAAATAAATCATAAATTAATCCATAAACAATATAGTCTTCACCATAAAAAGCATTAATATATGAAAATCCAATAAATGAAGTATTCCCAAAAGTAGCCATAATCATAAAAGTTGCTAGTAAAATTCTACTTAATTTCATCATTTTACCAATAAAATAGGCGAGTAAAAGATTGAAAAGAATAAAACAAATGAACATTAAAATTAATCCAAATATTTTTTCATCAAGAACCAAAGGATAAATCTTTGAAAATACAATAGCTGGAAGTGAGAAATAAATTATAAATTCAATTAATTGCTTTGAATTATCTTGATGAATAACTTTGAATGTATAACCTAATAGTAAATATATTGCAATTGGTAAAACAGGATCTAACATAATAGCCTTTTTTATTTAGATTATATTTAATAAAATCTTCTATTTTTATTATGTATAATAGGAATATGAAAATAATAAAATTAAAAGAAATTGATTCGACACATAGATACATTAAAGATTATATAATTGAGAATGGTTATTCAGAACCTTTGTGTGTTTTGTGTGATTATCAAACACATGGAATTGGAAGTCGTGGAAATCAATGGTTAGGAAAAGAAGGAAATTTATTTTTCTCTTTTGTTGTAGACAACCAATTTTTACCAGAAGATTTACCTTTACAGAGTAGCTCGATATACTTTTCTTATATTTTGAAAGATGTTTTAAAAGATATGGGTTCAAAAGTTTGGTTAAAATGGCCAAATGATTTTTATTTAGATAACAAAAAAATTGGTGGAACAATAACTACAGTTTCTAAAGATTTACTTTATTGTGGAATTGGAATAAATTTAAAAGAAGTAAGTGATGATTTTGGAAAACTAGATATAAATATTGATATAAATCATATCTTAGAAAATTATTTTTTTAAATTAGAAAAAAAGATTTTTTGGAAGCAAATATTTAGTGAGTTTAAGATAGAATTCCAACATAGCAAAAAGTTCCAAACAACCATCGACAATCAAAAAGTTTCTCTCGAAAATGTATCGCTAAATGACGATGGTTCAATACAAGTAAACAATAAAAAGGTATTTAGTTTAAGATGACAGAAATTATTTCAATAGCTAATCAAAAAGGCGGTGTGGGTAAAACTACGACTGCTGTAAACTTAAGTGCAGCCCTTGCACTTGAAGGTAAGAGAGTATTATTAATTGATGCAGATCCACAAGCAAATGCTACAACTTCTCTGGGTTTTCATAGGGATACTTATGAATACAATATCTATCATGTAATGTTAGGTACAAAAGAGTTAAGTGAAATTATTTTAGATTCTGAAATAGAGAATTTAAAAGTAGCTCCTTCTAACATTGGACTTGTTGGAATTGAAAAAGAGTTTTATAAAAATACAAAAGAGAGAGAATTAGTATTAAAAAGAAAAATCGATCCAATTAAGAAAGATTTTGATTATATTATTATTGATTCACCTCCAGCGTTGGGTCCAATTACAATAAATACATTAAGTGCATCTACTTCTGTTTTGATTCCAATTCAGTGTGAATTTTTTGCATTAGAAGGTTTAGCTCAGTTGTTAAATACAATTAAATTAGTTAAACAAACAATAAATCAATCTTTACAAATTAGAGGTTTTTTACCAACAATGTATAGTGCACAAAATAATTTATCAAAACAAGTGTTTGCAGATTTAGCACAACATTTTGAAAATAAATTATTTAAAATAGATGATAATTCATATGTAGTAATTCCTAGAAATGTAAAATTAGCAGAAAGTCCAAGTTTTGGTAAACCAATTATGCTATATGATACAAATTCAAGTGGAACAAAAGCATATACACATTTAGCAAGAGCAATAGCAGGTTAATTTTTAATAGTAGGAAAATATTATGGCATTAGGTAGAGGATTAGGAGAATTATTAGGAGAAGTTGAATCAGCTTATGAAAATTCAACAAGAAGCAATAAATCTGGCGTTTTAAAAATAGATGTAACAACAATAAAAGCTAATCCTAACCAGCCAAGAAAAATATTTGATGAAGAAAAATTAAATGATTTAAGCGAATCAATTAAAGAACATGGATTATTACAACCAATAGTAGTAATCGAAAATGGGAATAATAGTTACACATTAGTTGCAGGTGAGAGAAGATTAAGAGCTCACAAACTTGCAAATATAGACAAAATCAAAGCAATTATAATTGATGCTGATGAATTTAAGTTAAGAGAATTAGCATTAATTGAAAATATTCAAAGAGATGACTTAAATATAATTGAGCTAGCATATTGTTACGCACAGTTACTAAATGAACATAGTATTACCCATGAAGAACTATCAAAAAAAGTATTTAAAAGTAGAACATCTATTACAAATACATTAAGATTGTTACAATTAAACTCATATGTACAACAATTTTTAGCAAGTGACAAAATTAGTGCAGGACATGCAAAAGTCATGATTGGACTTAGTTCTGATGAACAAAAATTGGTTTGTGATTCTATTATTGGACAGAAACTTTCTGTTAGAGAGACTGAAAAATTAGTAAAAGAATTAAAAGAAAAGAATATTGAAAAACCAAAGAAAGATAAACCCAAAGACCTATATAACTTCATTCCTCTTAATAATATAGTTGAAAAATTAAAAGAAAATAATCTAAAAGTAAAAGTAGAAAAAAACTATTTCAAAATTGAATTTAACTCACAAGAAGAAGTAGATAAAATTATTAGCTACTTTAATATCCAATCGTAACACTATCCAAAAAATTGTAATCTAATTTTTTCTTTTAATATAATTTTATAGTTAGTTTTGCTAAAATAATAGAGTTTTAGTTAAACTAAACTGTAAAAAATATGGAGGAATGAATGTTAGACATAAGTCCTGTATTATTGCTTAGCTCTGGTATCATCTTTCTTTTAGTTGTTGCTAGACTAAACAGTTGTCTTTTCAAACCATTGCTTAAGCATATGGATGATAGAACGGCTTCTATAAAAAAAGATTTAGAAGACGCAAAATCAAACGCTGCTGATGTGGATGGTTTATTAGCCGAAGCAAATGATATTATTGCTAAAGCGAAAAAAGAGGCAGCTGCAATTAGAGAACAAGCTTATAAGGAAGCAAAGGATAGTGCTGATGCAAAACTTGCAAGTGCTAAATCTAATTTAGAAGTAAAATCTGCGGAATTTGCTAAAAACTTACAAGACGAGACTAAAGCTTTAAAAGATTCTTTAGTATCTTCTATGCCTCAATTTAATGAGAGCCTAAAAGCTAAGCTTAGCTCAATTTAAGGGGAAGAGAATATGAAAAGAATTTTATTACTTGGGTTGGCTTTAGCTCCTGTTGCATTACTTGCAAACGAAGGTGCGGTTGAAACTGATATAGTTCAAAGAACCGTTAACTTTATAATATTTGCTGGAATTTTATGGTATATACTTGCTGATAAAATTAAAGCATTTTTTGCTGAAAGATCTTTATCTATTCAAGCAGAACTTGATAAAGTGCAAGATACTTTAAAAGCTTCTCAAGATAAAGTTTCAAATGCACAGAAAAAATTAGCAGAAGCAAAAAAAATTGCTACTGATATTGTTGAAAGTGCAAAAGCTGATATAGATTCAGTTAAACAAAAAGTTGCAACTGCTGTTGATTCAGACATCGCTAATCTAAATAAAAGTTTAGATGAAATGATGAAAGTTGAAACATCAAAAGCTAAAAAAGAGGTTGTTACTCAAGTTCTTGAAGAGCTATTAAGTTCAGAAAATATTAAATTAACTCAAAATGAGTTAGCAAATATTGTTCTTAAAAAGGTAGCATAATGAATGATTTAGTAGCAAAAAGATACGTTAAAGCTTTGATTGATGGTAGAGATAATCAAGTTATAAACAACATTAGTGGTAATTTAAATACTATTTCAACAGCATTTACTGATGAAAAATTTATTTCAATTATAACTTCTCCAGAAATTGCTGATAAGGCAAAAGTAGATTTAATAATCTCTTTAGTTGATGCTGCAAATAATGAAATATTAAAAAATTTCATTAAATTACTTGGTGAGAAAAGAAGACTATCATTATTACCATTTATTGCAAATGAATTAAACACTCAACTTGCAAAAATGAATAATAGTTATGTTGGAGTTGTTTACACAAATCTTGAATTATCAAGTGATTATGTATCTTCAATTGAAGATCAATTTAGTAAAAAATTTGATGTTAAATTGTCATTATCACAAAAAGTTTGTGATTATGATGGAATTAAAGTAGATATCGATGGGTTGGGAGTTGAAATTTCTTTTTCAAAAGAGAGATTGAAATCACAATTAATTGATCATATTTTAAAAGCAGTTTAGAACTTACAAAGGAGAAATTGAATGGGTGCAAAAATTCAAGCTGATGAAATCAGTTCTATAATTAAAGAAAGAATTGATAACTTTGAATTAAATGTAGATGTAAATGAAACAGGTAAAATTATCTCTTATGCAGATGGTATTGCTCAAGTTTACGGTCTAAAAAATGTTATGGCTGGGGAAATTGTTGAATTTGAAAATGGTGAGAGAGGTCTTGCTTCAAATTTAGAAGAATCTTCAGTTGGTATTGTTGTTCTTGGAAAAGGTGAGGGTCTTAGAGAAGGTACTTCTTGTAAAAGACTTGGTAAACTTTTATCAACTCCAGTTGGTGATGCTATGGTTGGAAGAGTTGTTAATGCTCTTGGTGAACCAATTGATGGTAAAGGTGCAATTGCTGCTTCTGAAAACAGATTAGTTGAAGAAAAAGCTCCTGGAATCATGGCTAGAAAATCTGTTCATGAACCATTAACAACTGGTATTAAAGCTATTGATGCATTAGTTCCAATTGGTAGAGGTCAAAGAGAACTTATTATTGGTGATAGACAAACTGGTAAAACAACAGTTGCAATTGATACAATTCTTAACCAAAAAGGTGAGAATGTTATTTGTATTTATGTTGCTATTGGTCAAAAATCATCTTCAGTTGCTTCTGTTGTTAGAACATTAGAAGAAGCTGGTGCAATGGAGTATTCAATCGTTGTTAATGCTTCTGCTGCTGATTCTGCTGCATTACAATTCTTAGCACCATATACAGGTGTTACTATTGGTGAATTCTTCAGAGACAATGGTAAACATGCACTTATTATTTATGATGATTTATCAAAACATGCTGTTGCATATAGAGAAATGTCATTAATTTTAAGAAGACCTCCGGGAAGAGAAGCATATCCAGGGGATGTATTCTATCTACACTCAAGATTATTAGAAAGAGCTGCAAAAATGTGTGATGAAAAAGGTGCTGGTTCTATGACTGCGTTACCAATTATCGAAACACAAGCTGGAGATGTTGCTGCATATATCCCAACTAACGTTATTTCTATTACTGATGGACAAATTTTCTTAGAAACAAACCTATTTAACTCAGGTATTAGACCTGCAATTAATGTTGGTTTATCAGTATCAAGAGTTGGTGGAGCTGCACAAATCAAAGCTACTAAACAAGTTGCTGGTACTTTAAAATTATCTCTTGCACAATATAGAGAACTTGAAGCATTTGCACAATTTGCATCTGACTTAGATGAAGCTACTAGAAGAGAATTAGAGCTTGGTCAAAGAATGGTTGAAGTATTAAAACAAGGTGTAAATAAACCATTAGTTATTGAAAAACAAATTGTTATTATTTATGCTGGTACTAAAGGATACTTAAATGATATCGCTGTTGGTGATGTTGTAAGATTTGAAGCTGAATTACATGCGTTCTTTGAACAAAAATATTCAAATATTTTAGATGCAATCAGAACATCTCAAAAAATTGATGATAATACAGAAGCAGAATTAAAAGCTGCATTAGAAGAGTTTAAAACTGTATTTAGTGCAAACTAAGGATTAGTCAATGGCTAACTTAAAAGAGATAAAATTAAAAATAGGTAGTGTTAAAAATACTCAGAAGACAACTAAAGCTATGAAGCTTGTATCTTCTGCAAAACTTACTAGAACTAGACAGTTATCTGAACAAGCTAGAAGTTATGCAAGAAAGATTAATGATGTTCTTTCTGATATTGCTGCTAGAGTTAGCAAAGTTCAAGACGAAGGAAATATTAGTAGAGCATTTGTTCAAAATGCTACTCCAAAAACAGTAGATATTGTTTTTGTTACTGCTGATAAAGGACTTTGCGGTGGTTTTAATATGGCGACAATTAAAACTGTTAGTAGATTAATTGCTGAATATGAAGCAAAAGGTACAAAAGTTAGATTACGAGCTGCTGGTAGAAAAGGTGTTGATTTCTTTTCTTTCCAAGGTGTTGCTTTAGAGCAAAGAGTTTCTGATTTATCTTCTGCTCCTGAGTATGATAGAGCTGCAGAGTTTATTCATGCTGTTGTTGAAGATTTTAAAAATGAAGTTACTGACAGAGTAGTTTTGGTTTATAATGGTTTTTTAAATATGTTAACTCAAGAAATTAGAGTTAGAACATTATTACCAATTAGCTTAGATAATGTAGAAACAGCAAACTCTGATTCTATGTTAGATATTGAGCCTGATGATGATCAAGAAGTATTAGACGGATTAACAGATAAATATATTGATTTCAATATGTATTATGCTTTAATTGACTCTTTAGCTGCAGAGCACAGTGCTAGAATGCAAGCAATGGAAGCTGCTACTAAAAATGCAAAAGAAAAAGTTAATAGTTTAACAGTTGAATATAATAAAGCTAGACAAGCTGCAATTACAACAGAGCTGATAGAGATTATCAGTGGTGTTGAAGCATTAAAATAATTTAAAGGAGCTGCCCGTATGAAAGGTAAAATTATTCAGGTAATGGGTCCGGTTGTTGACGTAGAGTTCGACGGATACTTACCAGAAATTAATGAAGCTATTGATGTAGTATTAGCAGATGCTAATAAAGACAGATTAGTATTAGAAGTTGCTGCGCATATTGGTGATGGTAGAGTTAGAACTATCGCTATGGATATGACAGAAGGTTTAACTAGAGGTCAAGTATGTATTGCTACTGGTGGACCAATCAAAGTTCCAGTTGGTGAAGCAGTATTAGGAAGAATCTTTAATGTTATTGGTGATCCAGTTGATGAAGGTGAAGCAATTCCTGCTGATGTTGAAAGATGGTCAATCCATAGATCTGCACCTTCATTTGAAGAGCAATCAACAAAAACAGAAATGTTTGAAACAGGTATCAAAGTTGTTGACCTTTTAGCACCATATTCAAAAGGTGGAAAAGTTGGACTATTCGGTGGTGCTGGTGTTGGTAAAACAGTTATCATCATGGAATTAATCCATAATGTTGCATTTAAACACTCTGGATACTCAGTATTTGCTGGTGTTGGTGAGAGAACAAGAGAAGGAAATGACCTTTACCATGAGATGAAAGACTCAAACGTTCTTGATAAAGTTGCATTGTGCTATGGTCAAATGAGTGAACCACCAGGTGCTAGAAATAGAATTGCATTAACTGGTCTTACAATGGCAGAATACTTTAGGGATGAAAAAGGTCTTGATGTATTAATGTTCGTTGATAATATCTTTAGATTTGCACAATCAGGTTCTGAAATGTCAGCATTATTAGGAAGAATTCCTTCAGCTGTTGGATACCAACCTACACTTGCATCAGAAATGGGAAAATTACAAGAAAGAATTACTTCTACTTCTAAAGGTTCTATTACTTCTGTTCAAGCAGTTTACGTTCCAGCGGATGACTTAACGGATCCAGCTCCAGCTTCTGTATTTGCTCACTTAGATGCAACAACAGTTCTTAATAGAAAAATTGCTGAAAAAGGTATTTATCCTGCGGTTGATCCATTAGATTCAACTTCAAGAATATTAAATGCAGACATTATTGGATTAGAGCATTATAATACAGCTAGAGGTGTTCAATCTGTATTACAAAAATATAAAGATTTACAAGATATTATTGCAATTCTTGGTATGGATGAGTTATCAGAGTCTGATAAACTTGTTGTTTCAAGAGCAAGAAAAATTGAAAGATTTTTATCTCAACCATTCTTCGTTGCAGAAGTATTTACTGGAAGCCCAGGAAAATATGTTGAATTAAAAGATACTATTGCTGGATTCCAAGGAATTTTAGCTGGTAAATATGATAACATTCCTGAAATGGCATTCTATATGGTTGGAGGAATCGACGAGGTTCTTGCAAAATCTGAGAAAATGAAATAACAACAAAACCATTAAGGCATAACATGGATACAATTAGATTATCAATCGTTACACCTAATGGAGAAATCTTTAATGATGATGTTAAAACTGTAACTCTCCCTGGAAAAGAGGGAGAGTTTGGTGTTCTACCAGGACACTCATCATTAATTTCTTCATTAACAGTTGGTGTAATTGTTATTGAAAAAGCAAATTCTACAGAAGCAGTCGCTATTAATTGGGGACATGTAAAAGTAGATGAAAAATCAGTTGATGTATTAGCAGATGGTGCTATTGCGTTAACTTCAGGAAAAGACTCTGAAATTGCTAAAAATATTGAAGCAGCAAAAGAGTTAGTGAAATCTGTTAAAGATTCTAATGTTTCAGTTGCTGCAGTTGAAGCAAAAATTAATTCATTCGCATAAAAGCTCATGATAACTACAATACTAAATTATTTGGCAAATAGTGGTGCTATAACTTATATAGTTTTAGCACTATTGTCAATTTACCTAATCGTTACAATTTGGATTTTCTTATATAGATACTTTGCTGTGACAGCACTCATTAGAAATGAAGTGAGATCACTTGAAGGATTAACATCAAGAGAAGCTAGATTTTCGTCATTGTCTGCACTAAATAAGTGTACAAATAACCTTGCTTCAAAAGAATTATTATATGCTTGTGAAATCAATATAATTAAAGATGCAAGTTCTGGAATTTCATGGTTAGCAATAATTTCTTCAACATCACCTTTTATTGGTCTTTTTGGAACAGTTATTGGTATATTAGAGTCATTTGCAAAGTTTGCAAATCAATCAAAAGTTGCTTTTTCTATTATTGCACCAGCAATTAGTGAAGCATTAGTAGCAACGGCTTGTGGTATTTTTGTTGCAATATTCGCTTATACTTTCCATCAAATACTTTCAAGAAAGATTTATGAGTTAAATATTTATCTTAAGGCACAATCGCAAATTTTAATTGCTAAGGGTTAATTAGTGTATGATTTTAATGATAAACCAGAATTAAATATTACACCCTTAGTTGATATTATGCTAGTTTTACTAGCAATATTAATGGTTACTGCTCCTGTTATAGAATTTGAAGAGCAAATCAATCTTCCTAGTGGAAGTAAATCACAACAAGTTCAAGATGTTCAAAAAATTGATATTATTATTACTAAAGATAGAATAGTTACACTTAATAAAAATAAAGTGGAAATAGCTAATTTCCCTGATAGTTTTCTTTTATTTGCAAATGGAAAAGATCAAAATACTCCTATACATATTAGAGCTGATAAAGAATTAAAATATGATGATATAATTTTTGTTTTAAAATCAGTTAAAGAAGCTGGTTTTTTCAAAGTTGCTTTAGTAACAGATGGATAATAAATGCAAAATAATTTTTCATTTATACTTTCAGGTATAATAGCGCTTTCGTTTTATGCTTTCGTATGTTTTTTGATATTTGCTTATATAGCAAGTCCAATTCCAAAAACTTACGATCTTAAATCTACATCAACAACTATAGAGCTTGATATGATTACAGAAAAAGCAGAAAAAAAAATGGTCGAAAAAAAGACAGAAAAGATAATAGAGAAAGAAGCAGTTAAAGAAGAAAAGGTTGCGTCAGCTTCAAACGAAAAAAAACCAGATCTTAAATCTTTATTTGCAAATGTAAAAGAGACTGCTAAAACAGTTACAAAAGAAGAAGTAAATAATATTGAAAAATCGATTGATCCAAAAAGATTTAAATCAAAATTTGAAAAAGAAAAAAGAACTAATAATATAAAAATAGATAAAATATTAGAAGATGAAAAAACAGCAACTAATGTTAAAAGTACTAATGCGAATAAAGGTCAAGAAACTGATGAATATTTTTCTCAGGTACAAGAGTTATTATCTGCATGGGTACCAGTTGGTTCTGGTCTTAAAGCTGTTGTTTTGATTATGATTGATACCGATGGACGATTTGATTATCGTGTGGTTACTAATTCAGGAGATGAAGCTTTTGATTCATCTTTAAAAGCTTTTTTAGAGGAACAAAAGAATGTGGCTTATCCTAAGCCAACAAAAGATAAAGATATAAAAGTTAATGTTGATTTTAGATCAGAAGGATAGAATGTATGTATAAAATATTATTATTGTTATCATTGGTATTTAGTTCAGTTTTTGCAGAAGTAGATGCAAATTTAGAAGTTGTAAAGAAAACTAATGCTTTACCAAAAATTTTAGTTTCAGTTGCTACTGATACTTCAGAAATTGAAACTTTAAATAAGATAAAAAAGAGTTTAGCCGATGACTTATCTGTAAGTGGTCATTTTGATGTTGCATCAGTAAATAGTGTTACATCTTATGAAAATATGCCTGATATTATTGGTTTATCTAATCAAGGAATTAATTTATATTTAAATATTTCTGCTAAAGAAGAAGCAGGTTCTTATACTTTGATGACAAAATTATATGATATAAATTCAAGAACATTAATTTTAGAAAAGAATTTTGCTACTACTCAAGAGGATAGATTTGTTTTTTTAGCTCATAAAGCTGCAATATCAGTTAATGCTTTCTTTAAAGCACCAGGCATTGATTGGATGGAAAAATTTGTTGTATTCTCAACATATGCTGAATCAGGAAAAGCTGATATTATGATTGGTGATTATACTTTAACATATAAGAAAACAGTAGTAACTGGTGGATTAAATATTTTCCCTAAATGGGCAGATGCTGAACAAAAAACTATTTATTATACTACTTATAATTATGGTAAACCTACGTTAATTAAGTTGAATATTTATAATAGAAGTAAAGAAACAATTATGGAATCAGATGGAATGTTAGCTTGTTCTGACGTTAGTGCTGATGGGAATAAGTTATTAGTTACAGCTTCTCCTACAGGCCAACCTGATATTTTTGTATATGATGTAAGAACTAAAAAACAGACTCAAATTACAAAATATGGTGGTATTGATGTTGGTGGTCATTTTATTGAAAATGATTCTAGAATCGTATTCGTTTCAGATAGATTAGGAAATCCTAATATTTTTGCACAAGGAATTAATTCAAGTTCTGTTGAAAGATTAGTATATCATAGTAATAATAACTCTTCAGCTAGTGCATTTGGTAATAATATAGTGTATAGTAGTAAAGATTCTTCGAATGAATTAGGAGATAAAAGCTTTAATTTATATTTGATTTCAACGAAAACAGATAGTTTAAAAAGATTAACAACTAGTGGTATTAATCAATTTCCTAAATTCTCAACTGATGGGGAAACACTATTGTTTATAAAAACTTTTGGTGGCTCAAGTTCAATTGGTATAATTAGATTAGCGTATAGTAAATCATTCTTATTCCCACTAAAAGGAAAAAGAATTCAATCAATTGATTGGTAATTCTGATTTAAAACTTACTATATAAAGCTTTATAGATTTTCTATAAAGCTTTATTTTAATAATACTAACAAACAATAAATAACTTATAAAATCTTCATTAAACACTATTCTACTCAAAATTAATTTCAGTGTAATAAAAATTTATTTAATTAATAAGATACTTACTATTAAAATACAATATAAAATAGTAATAAAGTTATTGTTATATAATTGAAAAAATGTATTTTTTAGACAAACAAATTAATATATTTTGCATTACACTATAATTTCTTTAATGATTGTATTTGTAATGTAACTTACTATAAAAGCCTATAATAAGGCTTTTCGTAAGATAATTATTGAATTTTCTAACTTTGTTTTTATTGATTTAATTTTTATAAACAATAATTAAGGTTCACTCTTGTATTATTTCAGCAAATTTTTATTTCAAGGACAAAAATATGAAAAAATTAGGTGTTTATTCTTTATTAGTTGCAGCAATGTTATTCTCTACAGGTTGTAGTGAAAAAAATGCTGACATGAATGTTGATAATGGTGCAGCTGCTGCAGAAACTGCAAATACTGCTGATTCTTCAATGACTGATGGTAGCTTCTCTGCTTTAGAAAAAGCTGCAAATGGTAACTACTTTATGATCAACGGTCAAAAAGTTTTAATTGAGCACGTATACTTTGGATTTGACAAATATAACTTAACTGCTGAAAACAAAGACAAAGCAACTTCAAATGCTTCTAAATTATCAGCTTTAAAATCTGACACAACTGTAACTGTATCTGGTAACACAGATGAGTGGGGATCAGATGAGTATAACTACGCATTAGGTTTAAAAAGAGCTAACTCTGTAAAAGATGTTTTAGTTGCTAACGGTGTAACTGCTAATGTTGCATTAGTTTCTTTAGGTGAAAGTTCTCCAGTTTGTACTGAAAAAACTAAAGATTGTTGGGCAAAAAACAGAAGAGTTGAACACGATTTAAGTAAATAATTCTGATGACTAAGTATCTTCTATCTTTTTTAGTAGTAAGTTCATTAGCCGTAGCCCAAGAGGTTTCGGTTTATGGATCAAGTGATTCTAGTGGAAGTAGTTCTTACGGACTAACTTCTTCAGAAAAACATATCTTGAAAAATCAAGAGAGTATTAATAATCTAACATCAAAGATGGGAGATATTAATTCTTTACTTGAATCTATTAAAACAAGATTAGAAGGCTTAGAATCTACATATGAAGGCGATTCTGCTAAATTAAATTCAACTTCTAGAAAAGTTGATGATTTGATGCAGAAAGTTGGTTCTTCTTCAGATTTAGGTTCTAATAAAACAAATTCTTCATCATCAGATGGAGATGCTCAATTGGCTGATACAGTTAATGGTTTAAAAGCCGCACTTACAAAATTATCTACTTTGGTTAATAAAATTAATTCTGAATATGTTTCTTCTAATGAACTAGAAAAGAACATGGGTCAATTTATTACAAGAGAAGAATTTGAAGCTTTAAAAAAAGCTATGGGAGTTAAAACTTCTCAAGTTTCACCTACAACAAAACTAGATTCAAATAAACCAGGTGTTGATACTGAGTCTAATAGTAGTGTTGATGTATCTACAAAAAAATTGACAACTCCAGAAGATAAAGCTAATTTATTAAAAGAAGCAAAAAGTGATTTTGATTCGAAAAAATATGACTCTTCAACTCCAAAATATGAAAAACTTTTAGAAGCAAATTATAAACCAGCAGAAGTTAATTTCTATTTGGCACAAAATTGGTATATGAGAAAAAAATATGACGTTGCAATAAGTTATTATAAAAAATCTGCTATGTTAAATGACAAAGCAGCTTATATGCCAACATTATTATTGCATAGTGCTATTTCATTTGAGAAAACAAAAGACAAAGATAATGCAAAAAGCTTTTATAGTACTTTAATTGATCTTTATCCAAGTTCAAGTGAAGCAAAAGTAGCAAATCAAAATTTATCAAAATTAAAATAAATATTAAATAAGGAAAAAACATGTCAAAAGTAATAGGTATTGAATATACATTAAAAGATGCGAAAACTGGTGAGCAATTAGATACAAATGTAGGTCAAGCTCCTTTAGAATTTATTTCAGGAAAAGGTCAAATTATTCCAGGTCTTGAGTCTAAATTAGTTGAAATGTCAGCAAATGAAGAAGCAGATGTTTTAGTTCAACCTGTTGATGCATATGGTGAATATAATGAAGAAGCTGTTCAAACTTTACCAAAAGAACAATTTGCTGGTATTGAATTAACTGCTGGTATGTCTTTATATGGTACAGGTGAACATGGTGAAACTGTACAAGTTGTAGTTAAATCTTTCTCTGATTCAGATGTTACAATTGATTATAATCATCCAATGGCTGGAAGAACTTTAATGTTCTCTGTTGCAATTTTATCTTTAAGAGATGCAACTGAAGAAGAAGTTCAAACTGGTGTTGTTGGTGGTATGGCTGCTATGGGTGGTGGTTGTTGTGGTGGCAGTGGTCACGATCACGGTCATGACCATGGTGCTGGTTCTTGCGGAACTGAAAGTAAAGGTCATGGACATTCTCATGGTGGATGTGGTTGTCACTAATCTTTTTTTTTACTAAAAAAATATAAATTTTGCCCGAGTGTATTCTTACATTTGGGCAAAACTATTTTTTAGGGTTATGTTTTTAACTTTAAAAAATAGTTTTATTTAAAATTAATTAATTTATAAAGAGGTATTTACAATGAAAAAAGTTGCTTTTATTTTTCCAGGACAAGGAAGTCAAACTATTGGTATGGGAAAAGATTTTTTCGATAATAGTGATATAGCAAAAGTAATGATTTCAAAAGCTAGTGAGAGATTAGGAATTGACTTTGAAAAACTTTTATTTGAAGAAAATGAAAATATAGGAAAAACAGAGTTTACACAACCTGCAATTTTATTAGTTAGTTCTATTGCAAATGCAATATTTAAAGAAAAATATAATATTACTCCAGAATTTGTTTTGGGACACTCTTTAGGTGAATTTTCTGCATTAGTTGCAGCTGGTGGACTAGATTATTTAGATGCAGTTGAATTAGTTCATAAAAGAGGTTTATTTATGACTGAAGCTTGTTCTGGTGGAGGTGCTGGTATGATGGCACTAGTTGGAATTGATGATGCTACAGTTGAAAAAGTTTGTACTGAGCAAAGAGAGCTTGGAAAACAAGTTTGGCCAGCAAATTATAATATGGATGGTCAATTAGTTCTTGCAGGTATTAAAGCTGATTTAGAGTCTCTTGTAGATACATTTAAAGCAGCTGGTGCAAAAAGAGCAATTGTTTTAGATATGTCAGTTGCTAGTCACTGTGAATTATTAAAAAGTGCAGTTGAGAGTTTAACTCCTTATTTAGAGAAATTTTTAAAAGATGAGTTTGCACCAGTTATTTCAAATGTAACTACTGAAGCATATACAACAAAAGCTGAAGCTATTAAATTATTATCAGCTCAACTTACTAGTCCAGTTAAATATAAACAATCAATTAGCTCACATGAAAATGAAGTTGATTTATTTATCGAATTTGGAAATGGAATAGTTTTAAAAGGTTTAAACAAAAAAATTACAAAAGTTCCAACAGTTAATGTTTCAGATATGAATACATTAGAAGCAATTGCAGGTGAATTAAATGACTAAATTAGCAATAATGGGGGCTATGGAAGAGGAAATTGAACCTCTTTTAGCCTATTTTGATAGTGTAAATATTGTAGAGTTTGCAAATAATAAATATTATGAAGTTTCATACAATGGATTAGATATTGTTATTGCTTATTCAAAAATTGGAAAAGTATTTGCAAGTTTAACAGCTGCTACAATGATTGAAAAATTTGGATGTGATACTCTTTTATTTTCTGGAGTTGCAGGTGGAATTAATCCTGAGCTTAAAATTGGTGATTTAATTATTGCTGATAAACTTTGCCAACATGATTTAGATATTACTGCATTTGGACATCCAAGTGGATATGTTCCTGGTGGAAAAGTATTTGTTGAAACTTCAAAAGAGTTAAGAGAAGTTGCTATTAAAGTTGCAAATGAAAATGATTTAAAAGTAATTGTTGGAACTATTGCAACTGGTGATCAATTTGTTCATTCAACTGATAGAAAAGATTTTATTCAAAGTACTTTTAATGCAGATGCCCTAGAAATGGAAGGAGCAAGTGTTGCTGTTGTTTGTGATGCTTTAAATGTTCCATTTTTTATCTTAAGAGCCATTTCTGATAGTGCCGATATGGATGCTGGATTTGATTTTGATGAATTCTTAAAATCAAGTGCTAAAAATTCTGCTGACTACTTAATCAAAATTTTAAAAGAGTTAAAAAAATAATCTCTTTTAAAATCTTAATAAAACTGAAACTATTTTTCTGTTTCAGTTTTTTCCTTTTATTCAAAATTTTTTATATAATTTCTTTTTACAGCTTTTAAAACACACTTTTAACACTCTAAGAGATGTTAAAGTTTTCTATATATAAATTAAGGAGATAAAATGTTTGCAGAAATTAATACATTTCTAAATGATCTTATCTGGGGAAATATTTTAATATATTTACTTCCAGCTCTTGGAGTTTTTTTTACTATTAGTTCTAGATTTGTTCAATTTAGATATTTTTTTAAAATGTTCAATATTTTAAGAGGTACGGTACATGATAAAGATGGACACATTAGTTCATTTCAAGCATTAATGTTAAGTGTTTCTGGTCGTGTTGGAGTTGGAAATATTGCAGGTGTTGCTGTTGCTATTACTCTTGGTGGTGCTGGAGCTGTATTTTGGATGTGGGTTATTGCTTTAGTTGGAATGGCTACAAGTTTCTTTGAGTGTTCACTAGCGCAATTATACAAAGAAAAAGATGGATTAGATTCGTGTGTTTATAGAGGTGGTCCTGCGTATTATGCCACTAAAGGTTTAGGTCAAAGATGGTTAGGTGTAGTAATTTCTATTTTAATTTTAATTACTTTTGGACTTGCATTTAATGCAACTCAATCATTTGTTATTTCTACTTCATTTGAAGCATCATTTAATTTACCAACTTGGGTAAGTGGAATTATATTAAGTATTGTTTTTGGGATTACAATTTTTGGTGGAGTAAGAGGAATTGTTAAAATGTCAGAAGTTATTGTTCCAATAATGGCTTTAGGATATTTATTAATTGCACTTGTTGTTATTGCTTTAAATATAAGTGAAATTCCATCATTAATTACGATGATAGTTACTGAGGCATTTAATCCAAGTTCTGCAATAGCAGGTGGAATTGGAGCAGTTATTTTACAAGGTGCAAAAAGAGGTATGTTCTCAAATGAAGCTGGACTTGGAAGTGCACCAAATGTTGCAGCTGTTGCTTATGTAGCACATCCTGTTCAACAAGGGATAGTTCAATCATTCTCAGTATTTATTGATACAATCATATTATGTTCTTGTACAGCCTTTATTATTCTTCTATCAGGTGTTTATACACCAGGAGTTACTGGTGTTCAAGGAATTTTATTAACTCAAAATGCTTTAATAGAACATATTGGACCATTGGGTGGATATTTTATTACAATTGCACTATTTTTGTTTGGTTTTTCTTCAATGATTTATAACTACTATTTAGCTGAAAATAGTTTAAATTTCTTTAGCAAAGGAAATATTACAGTATTTAATATTTTTAGAATTTCTTGTATTTTACTTGTTGTTTGGGGTTCATTCCAAGATTTAAGTTCTATTTTTGCCTTTGCAGATTTAACTATGGGATTATTAGCAATTATTAATATGATTGTTATTACATTGTTATATAAACCAGTATTAAAATTAATTAGAGGTTATGAAAGACAAATAAAAGAGGGTAATACACCAGTTCTTAGATATAACGATTATGTTGAGTTTAATTTTGATAAAGAGACTTGGAAAGAGATAGTTGATAATATCAATGACAAGAAGTCGAAAGATTAAATAAATTTAGTTTTTATATACTTTTAGGGGAAATATCTAAAATTTCCCCTAAAACTTTTAAGTAATATTTAGACATTATAGATTTAGAATTATTACCGAAGGTTTTTTATGTTTAATAAAGAAGGAATCCCTTTTTTTACTGTAGTTATCCCCTTTTTTTGTATCTTATTTATATCTTTTCTTTCAATTTCATATAATTTAAAACTTTCACAAAGTAATTTTCAATTAGATTTAGATGAGTATAAAAAAATTTATATTAAAACAAATATTGATAATCAAACATTAGATTTGTTAGTAAAAGAGAAAATTCAGGAAGAAAAGAGAAGAGAAGAGTTATTTTTAGATTTTATGATGGTTGTTACTTTAGTTGTTCTTCTTTTTATGGCATTTTTTTCTTTTCTTATGATTTCAATTATTAAAGATGTTATAAAAAAATACAAAAAGCAAGTTCAAAATAGGGAAGATGAACTTAAAGCTTTAAATGAGAATTTGTTTATGAAAGTTGAATGTGGAATTCAAGAAGCAAAACAAAAAGATAAAAAGATATTAGAACAAGCAAAACTTGCAAGAATTGGTTCAATGATAAGTATGATAGCTCATCAATGGAGACAACCACTCAGTCAGTTATCGGGTATTTTAATGGAATTAGAAACTGCAACTAGATTTAAAAAAGTTGATGAAAATCATATTTATAAAGCAATTGAAAAAAGTGATAAGATGATTGAATTTATGTCAAATACAATTGATGATTTTAGGAATTTCTATAAACCAGATAAAATAAAAGAGGAGTTTTTAGTATCTGTTGCTTGTTCAAAAGCTATAAATATAATTGATGCAACTTTGAAAAACTTTGGAATTGCGTTAAATATAGATATAAAAAATGATAAAAAAGTTTATGGTTATCCAACAGAGTTTGCACAAGTTATTTTAAATTTACTCAGTAATGCAAAAGATGTATTGGTTGAAAAAGAGATTAAAAATCCACGAATTGATATAAGTATTGATTCAAAAGGTGTTTTATCAACAATTACTATAAAAGATAATGCAGGTGGGATACATGAAAAAAATCAAGAATTAATATTTGACCCATATTATAGTACAAAAGATTCATCAAAAGGAACAGGTCTTGGGCTTTATATTTCAAAACTCATAATTGAGCGAAATATGGGTGGAGAGCTTAGTGTTTATAATGATGATGAGGGTGCAGTTTTTAAAATCATAATCGCAGGATAAATTATGCAAGAAGAGTTAATAAAAGAGTTAAAAGATATTTCAATATTATGTGTTGAAGATGAAGATGGTATTCGTGAAATGATAGTTAGTACTTTAAAGTACTATTTTAATGAGGTTTATGAAGCAAGTAATGGGCAAGAAGGTTATGAATTATACGATTATTATAAACCTAAAATTGTATTAACTGATATTCAAATGAAAAATGGTAATGGTTTAGATTTAGTAAAAAAAATTAGAGAAACTGATCGTGAAACTATGATTATAATGTTAACAGCTCACTCAAATGAAGAGTATTTAATAGAATTAATAAATTTAAATATTAATCATTTTATTTTAAAACCTTTAAATACAAAAAAACTAAATGAGGCTTTAGAAAAATATTTAACAAGAGCAAAAAAACCAATTTTATTGTGTGAAGATTTGATTTTAGATTTACAAAAAAGAGAATTGATTTATAAAGGAAGTGAAATTATACCTTTAAGAAAAAGAGAGAAAGATTTTTTAGAGCTTTTATGCAAAAAAAAGGTGCACTTTTAAAATATGAAGAGATTGAGTTTCAACTTTGGAATGATAAAGAGATGACAACCCATGCCTTAAAATCATTCATAAAAGAGTTAAGACATAAAATACCAATAAATGTAATCAAAAATATACCGCAAGAGGGATATACTTTACAACAGTAAAGCTACTTTTTAGCCACTTTGCTTGTATATTATTATAAATAAATTATTAATTAAGAGGATTATAATGGAAAAGTTACACAGAATTGAAAAAGATTTTTTAGGTGAAAAAGAGATTGAAACAAGTAAATATTATGGAATTCAAACATTAAGAGCAAAAGAGAATTTCAATATTACAAAAACAGATATTTCATTGTTTCCAAATTTTATAAAATCACTTGCAAAAGTAAAAAAAGCTTGTGCTTTAACTAACTATGAGTTAGGTGATTTATCTGATATGCAAAAAGATGCAATTGTTCAAGCTTGTAATGAAATAATTGATGGAAAATTTCATGACCAATTTATTGTTGACCCAATTCAAGGTGGAGCGGGAACTTCTACAAATATGAATGCAAATGAAGTTATTGCAAATCGTGCTTTAGAGATTTTGGGAAAACCAAAAAGTTCATATGATATTATTCACCCAAATAATCATATAAACATGAGTCAATCAACAAATGACGTTTATCCAACTGCTATTAAATTAACTCTTCATGAATTAATTTATAAATTAAAAGAGTCATTAAGATTTTTAAGAGATTGTTTTGAAGAAAAATCTATTGAGTTTAAAGATGTTTTAAAAATGGGAAGAACACAGTTACAAGATGCTGTTCCTATGACTTTAGGACAAGAGTTTAAAACATTTGCAGTTATGATTGATGCGGATATTTTTAAATTAAGAGATGTACAAGCTCACTTAAGAGAAGTTAATTTAGGTGCAACTGCAATTGGTACAGGGATTAACTCAAAAGCTGCATATCAAAGAAAAGTTATTTCAAACCTAAGAGAAGTTACAGGTGTAGATTATGTTGCAGCTGGAGATTTAATTGAAGCTACTCAAGATACAGGTTCATTTGTACATATTTCTGGGATGTTAAAAAGTATTGCAATTAAAGTATCAAAAATTTGTAATGATTTAAGACTTTTAAGTTCTGGACCACGTGCAGGATTTAATGAAATTAATCTTCCTCCAATGCAACCTGGATCTTCAATCATGCCTGGAAAAGTAAATCCAGTAATTCCTGAAGTTGTAAACCAAGTTGCTTTTGAAGTAATTGGTGCTGATATGACTATTGCAATGGCAAGTGAAGGAGGACAATTACAATTAAATGTATTTGAACCATTAATTGCTTACAAACTATTTACTTCAATTAATATGATGAGAAGAGCATTTTATTCTTTAGGTGAAAAATGTGTAAAAGGTATTACTGCAAATGAAGAAGTTTGTATGGAAAATATCTTAAATTCAGTAACACTTGTAACTTGTTTAAATCCAATTTTAGGATATGAAAAAAGTTCAGCACTTGCTAAAGAAGCTTTAAAAACAAACAAAAGAGTTTATGACATTATTTTAGAGCAAGAGTTATTTACAAAAGAAGAACTTGATGAGTTATTAAGACCTGAAAATATGGTAACTAACCTTTCTAAGGATGCAAAATGAAAATAACTGTATTAAATACAGGTGGAACATTTAACAAAAGATATAATCCAATCAAAGGACAATTAGAAGTTCCAACTGATAATATCGCATTAGACAAGATTGTAAAATCTTGTTTTAATGTACAATTTGACATTAAAAATATTGTTTCAAAAGATAGTTTAGATTTTACACAAGAAGATAGAGAAACGATTTTAAAAGAGATACAAAATAGTACAAGTGATAAAATTATCATCATTCACGGAACTGATACTGTTGATTTAACTTCAAAATTTATTGAAGATAAAATTCAAGGTAAAAAGATAGTTTTCACAGGTGCAATGGTTCCTATGAGTATTGATGAAGTTGAAGCAACTATGAATTTTTCTCAAGCAATTGGATTTTTAAATGCACCAATAGAAAATGGTATTTATTTATCAATGCATGGAGTTGTTGTTGAGCATTCAAAATTAGTAAAAGATAGAAGTGTAGGGCAGTTTTTAGTTAAGAATTAAGTATTATAATTGAATAATATGACAATTTAAAAAATAGGACTATTACCATGGAAAAATTAATTAATATCTTTAAAGATTGTGGTTATGACGCGCATTTTGTAAAAACTAAAACAGAAGCTCTTGAGTTAGCAAAAACATATATAAAATCTGGAATGAGTGTAGGACTTGGCGGTAGCGTTAGTGTTCAGGAGATTGGACTATTAGATTATTTATTAAATAAAAAAGATATTACAGTTTTTAATCAATATGAAGATGGTATCTCTATGGATGAAAATATTCATAGAAGAAGACAAGGTTTAATCTCTGATATTTTTGTTACAAGTACAAATGCAATCACAAAAGATGGAAAACTAGTAAATGCTGATGGAAGTGGAAACAGAGTTGCTGCATTTTCTTATGGACCTAAAAATGTTTTAGTAATTGTTGGAATTAATAAAATTGTTGAAAATCTTGAAGCTGGTTTTAAAAGAGTAATGGAAGTTGCTGCTATTAAAAATATAGAAAGAATAAACAACAAAGCAATAGAAATGGGAAAAGAGCCAAAATATAATCTTGACAATATTGCAAATAAATTTTCATGGGTAAAAGCTGATGATAAAGATAGAATCATCATTATTTTAGTTGATGAAGAGCTAGGATATTAAGAGTTAGAAAAATCTAACTCTTAAGGCTTAGTTGTTGGGTCAACAAATACTCTTGTAGCTAACTCTTGGTCAATTACATAAAGACCATAACCATTATCTCCCACAAGTTTGATTTTGTCAATTATTGTGTTTAATGTTGCTTCTTCTTCAACTTGTTCTGTCACATACCATTGAAGCATATTATATGTTGCATGGTCTTTTGCTTTCATCGTTAAATCACTAAGTTCATTTAGGTTTGCACTCATAGATATTTCATGAGCTAAAGCTTTTTTGAAAGTATCTAAAATAGTTTTAAATTCACTATTAACTTTTTTGATTTCAGGTAAAGATATATTTACTTGATGACTCTCTAAATATTTAAACAATTTCATAGCATGGGCAAGTTCTTCTTGATATTGAACTAAAAACCAATTGGCACAACCTGCAAAACCACTTTTTGAAGCATATGCTGACATTCCCAAATATATATAAGAAGATTGGAATTCTTTATTTAACTGTATTATTAATGCATTTGCAACTTCATCTTTTAACATAGTAACTCCTTAATTTAAATTGTGTTTAGTATACAAGAATTAATCTTTAAAAGTAAAATAACCTAACTTTAGATAAAATGAGAAAAATTTAAACTAGGACTTAATAAAATGGCTTTATATACATGTGGACATATTATTCCAGATTCTGACTCAATTTGTTCAGCAATCTCACTATCATATTTACTAAATAAAATAGGAAGACCAGCAATTCCTGCAAGACAAGGTGAACCAAATCCAGAAACAAAATTCATTTTAGAAAAATTTGGATTTGAAGCACCAGTTCTTAAAACTTCATTTGCTGGTGAAGAACTATTTATTACAGATTATTCAGATGTTGCACAAGCTCCACAAGAACTTGATAAAACTACAGTTGTTGGAATCGTTGACCACCATAAATTAGGTGATATTACAACTTCAGCTCCATTAGAGTGTTGGATTAGACCTGTTGGTTGTACAAATACAATCGTAAAAGAGATGTATGATTTTCACAAAGTTGAAATTCCTGCAAACATTGCTGGAATTATGATGTGTGCAATTTTATCTGATACAGTTATTTTCAAATCACCAACATGTACAGATACAGACATTAAAGCTGTTAGAGAATTATCAAAAATCTGTGGAATTGAAGATTTTGGTGCTCTTGGTATGGAAATGTTCAAAGTTAAATCACAAGTTATTGGAACTCCAATCAGAGACCTTGTAATGAGAGATTATAAAAACTTTGATATGCATGGAACAAAAGTAGGTGTTGGACAACTTGAAGTTGTAGATGGAAGCGTATTTGATGACATTAAAGATGAACTAATGGCTGATATTAAAAAAGTAAAAGAAGAAAATAATCTTCACACAGTTGCTCTTTTATTAACTGATATTATCAAAGAAGGTTCAGAAGTTCTTGTAGCTAGCGATGATAATTCAATTTTTGAAAAAGCATTTAACTGTAAACTTGAAGATAACAAAGTTTGGTTAGATGGTTGTTTATCAAGAAAAAAACAAATTATTCCTTTCTTAGAACCTGCATTCGCATAAATTTAATATTCAAACTACCAAGTTTTTTCTTGGATAGTTTGAATTCTTTTTTATTTAATTTCCTTAACTCTTCGAAAAGAACAATATTTGCAATATAAAATTATATAGTGATGATTTTATAAAGAGATGCAAATGAAAACAATAGAAAGAAAATCTGAATCAACTGAAAACTTTGAAATTTCAATAAAAAAAGTTTTAGATGATATTACATCAAATGATGACCGTGAAGAATTAATCTATACTATTATCGATGCATCTCCTTATAATTTTGAGTTAATCCCTACAATTGCTTCTTTTAAATACCTCTCTTATTTTGACCACATAACACAATATGACGGAATACGTTATTTTTCAAAAATGTATGAACTTATTGATATGTTGTGTCAATACAAAAAACTTATCCAAAAATTAGAAACTACTCAACAAACAAAAAACGATAATGTTTCAACTACTTCAAACTCAAAACAATTAGAAATCAGAACTATGCTCGATGAAAATGACCTTTTTATAAGTTGTCAAATCAACGCAATTCAAATCTACAAAACTTATCTATTTGGAGTAGAAAATTTCAAAATTGATGATAATGTTTTAGCTCACAGTCTAAACCATATAATCAATGAATTTTTCGAAGAATCTTTTACTTCAAAACTAAAAAAAAGAGATATGACACAAATAACAAAAGTAAAAACACGATTTATGGGTGTTGATGTTTGGGAGTTTGTATAGTTGAAATAGGCTTTTAATCTTTCATATATATTTTCTATGATGAATTAGATATATATTTAAAAAGTTATTAGGATATTTTAATGATTAGATATATTGATGAATACAAACCATAAAATCCCCACAAAATCTACAAATAAGCCCAAAATAGATAAAATCCCATTTCAAAATCCATTAAGTGAATTTATTTTAATTCATGGGAAATAGGTGTGATTCCTATACTGCCCCCGCAACGGTAATGCCCATATAATAGTTTCTATTATGCCAACTCTTAAAAACCACTGTCTTTTTGATGGGAAGGTAAGATTTGGTTTGAAAAAGTGTGCTAAGTCCGGAGACCTGCTTGATAGATTAAATATGCAAAATCAGGCGGGGTGACCTGAAAAGTTAGCAATATACTTCTATATAACAGTTACTTTAAACCCTAAATGATTCTAGTATTAATTTTTATTAATAGGAAGTTTCATGTTTTTATTTCGACATTTTTTAATGTTGTTTTTTATTTTTTTCTTTAGTTCAAATCTTTTGGCAAAAGAGAATAAAACAATTTTTTCTATCGTTTCAGATAGATCCGCTTCAAATCTAAATAGTGGTGCAAATACATATTTGCAAAACTCAAATGATAAAATTATCATAAGAACAGTAAGTCAATTGGCACTTATGAGTGATGAAGAGTTGGACAAATATATAAACCAGTCTGATTCTCTTCTATTTTGTGCAGTTTTTGGTGATGTTGTTGATAGATTATTATCAAAAAAATATTCATCTTCACAACTTAGAATTTCTATTCAAGGGGATAGAAGACTTCTTGTATTGAATAATGATTTATTGGGGAACTCTTACGCTGACAATATTGATAAAGTTCTTGAAAAAGATAAAGAAAATCTTGGATATTTGAATTTTTTAGAAAAAAAACAAAAAGAGTTTCCCTCTTATTCTTTTTATCTACAAGCAAGAGCTTATTGGGATAATAGGGGAAATGAAAATATTTCAAATCTTTTCTCTTTTTTGTTTAATCAAAATTCTCAAGAAAACTCTTGGCCAAAAGTTATAGAGCTAAAACCTATAAGATATTTTTTAAATGGGGATGATTCAAAAACATATTTTGATATTGAGGATTTAGGAAAAAAAATAAATCCAGAAAAAGATATATTATTTGTTTTGGATAGTGATAGTTCAGATAGTTTAAATGAGTGGAAAATTCACAAAGAGTTAGTAAAAAACTCAAACTTTGAAGTAATCTCAATTTTATCTTCTTGGGGAAAATCAAGTTTTGAAGCAGTTGAAAGTATTGAAAAACTAATCTCAAAATTACCAACAAATCAAGCATATTCAATTATCTCTTTACATGATTTTGTAATAGGAAGTGGAACTGCAAAAAATGAAGTAGATGAAATCTTAGAGAGATTAAATGTTCCTATTTTAAAAGGTCTTAGGGTTTCAGATTTATCATATCTAAACTACTCATTATCAAGTGAGGGTTTACCTAAAAATTCGGTTCATTATCGAATTGCAATGCCAGAACTTCAAGGAATAGGGCAAGTTCAAATTCTTTCATTAAATGAAGATTTTGTAACTGATAAAAATACAGGAGTAAATCTTTTTTCTGTAAAGATTTTGGATGATGAGATAAAAGCAATTGTTGCAAAAGCGAATAATTGGATAAAACTAAAAAAGAAAAATAATAAAGATAAAAAAATTGCAATAATTTATTATAACCATCCTCCAGGGCGTCACAATATTGGAGCTGATAATTTAAATGTACCAAAATCACTTTTTAATATTTTAACTTCTTTAAAAGCTCAAGGTTACGATGTTGGCGAATTACCAACAAATGATGAAGAGTTATTAAAAATGATTCAAGAAAAAGCTGTAAATCTTCCAAATGATAAAAAAGCCTTAGAAGAGATGAGTCCAAATATAAATAAAATGGATTCACAAGAATACAAAACTTGGTTTAAAACTCTACCAAATTATATTCAAGAAGAGATGCAATATGGTCCATTGGCTCTGCTTCACACAGAGATAAAAAATTTTTTAAAGGATGATTTGAAAAATATATCATCTACAAATAAAGCAATTGCTTATGATTCAATAAAAGATTATATGCATAAAACTATGGATAATTTACACCATGCGATGGATGGAATTAGAAGTGAAAGCAGACAAAGAGCTGTAAATTTATTAGCACAATTAAGACAAGAGTATGAAAATATTTTAAACCTTTCACAAGAGCAAAAAGAGTTTTCATTTGAAACAATGGATTCTTTAGAAAAAGCTGTGATTGATTTACAAATCGAGGGAATAAGAGGTTGGGGCGAAGCTCCTGGAATTGTAATGGTGCATGAAAATAAGCTCTTACTTCCAAGTTTAAAATTTGGAAATATTCTTTTAGCTCCGCAACCACCACGAGGTTGGGAATTAAATGAAGAGTTGCTTCATGCAAATTTATCATTTCCTCCAACACATCAGTATTTGGCTTTTTATCATTTTATAAAAGATAGTTTTAAAGCCGATGGGGTTATTCATCTTGGACGACACTCAACTTATGAGTTTTTACCAAAAAAGAGTGTTGGTCTTACTTCAAAAGATTATCCATATTTAATGATTGGGGATATGCCTAGTATTTATCCATATATTGTAGATGGAGTTGGTGAGGGAATTCAAGCCAAAAGAAGAGGTCAAGCTATAATGATTGACCATTTAACGCCACCTTTAGCTAGTACAAAATTATATGATGATTTATTACATATAAGACAGTTGATTGAAAGTGCAGAATCAGCAACAGATGAAATCGTTAGAAAAAATTCTATAACAAAAATAAAAGAAGCCATAAATAAAGCAAATCTAAAAGATGAACTTATAAAAAGTATGGATGAGGAATTAAAAGTTAGAGGAATTGGTTTTGATGAGGTTGATGATGAATTTTTATTACATGAAGTTGGACATTATCTAACAAAATTACAAGAAAAATTTATGCCCTTAGGACTTCATACTTTTGGAGAGACTTGGAGTGAAGAAGCTGTAAATATTATGCTTAAATCAATGGGCGAAGAGAAAAATGCTCAAGTTAGAGAAAATCTAATCAAATCACCTGCAAATGAGATGAAATCCTTATTAAATGCCTTAAATGGTGGATATGTAATTGCAGGAAAAGGAAATGACCCAATTAGAACAAATGAAGCACTTCCAACTGGAAAAAATTTTTATGCCCTCGATGGTAGTTTAATTCCAAGTCGAGTGGGATATGACATTGGCGTAAAATTAGCTCAAAAAGTGCGAGAAAATAAAAACTATGACATTAGAAAAAAAGAGGCAATAATTCTTTGGGCATCTGATACAGTAAGAGACGAAGGAGCTATGATAGCTTTTGGTTTTGATTTATTAGGAGTAAAACCAGTTTGGAATAGTAGGGGAATTTTACAAGGATTAGAGCTTTTACCTTTGGATGAAAAAAGGCTTAGAAGACATGATGTGATTTTTACAGCTTCTGGATTATTTAGAGATTTATATGGTTCAAAACTGGCACTTTTAGATAAAGCAATTTTAATTGTTTTAGATGCAAGTTATGATGATATTGTCTCAAAATATCCAGCTCTAACTCTAGCTTTAAATAAAGCTTTAGAGCCTTTAGGAGATTTAAGAAAATCTGGAAATGAACCTTTAGAAAAAAATTGTGTTGCACTAAATTGGGTAGATGAAGCAAGGGAACTTTTAAAAGAGAATCCAAATCTAAATGCTAGCGAACTTGCAAAACTATCAACTAAAAGAGTATTTGCAACTGCTCCTGGTTCTTATGGTGCTGGAATAAACAGATTAGTTGAGCGTTCAGGTGCTTGGGATAATAGAAGTGAATTAGCAGATGTATTTATGAAAAGAATGGCTTACTCTTATTCAGAAGATGGTTATGCCCAACTTGCAACAAAAAGTTTTGAAATGCAACTAAAAAAAGTAGAAAATACTTATCTTGGACGAGCTAGTAATCTTTATGGATTAATTGACAATAACGACACCTTTGATTATCTTGGGGGATTAAATTTAGCTATTGAAAAAGTTACAGGAAAACAACCAAATAGTTTTGTTATTGACCACTCAAATACAAATGATTTAAAAATCACTCCTTTAGAAACAGCACTTTTAAGTGAATTAAGAGGAAGATATTTAAATCCCCAATGGATAAAACCACTTATGAAAGAGGGATATAGTGGAGCTAGAACCATGGGAAGTGAATTTATAGAGTATTTATGGGGATGGCAAGTTACAAGTCCAGAAATCATAAAAGATTGGGTTTGGGAAGAGGTAAAAGCTGTATATATTGATGATAAATTAAACCTAAAATTAGATGAGTTTTTATCATCTGGTTATCAAGTGCAAGTTCAAACAAATATGTTAGCAGTAATGCTTGTGGCAATTCAAAAAGATTTTTGGAAAGCAGATGAAAAAACACAAAAAGAACTGGCTTTAAAATTTGCAAATAATATTATAGAACATGGAATTCCAGGAAGCGGACACACCCATGCAAATCATCCAATTTATGATTTTGTAAAATCAAAAATTGATGAACAAACAGCTTCAAAACTAGAAGAATTGTTAAGTCAAAGTAGAATGGAAAAAGTTGATAAAAAACAAAGTGTAACTTTAATCCAAGAAGTGAAACTTGATAATCAACAAAATAAAGAAAATCAAGAAATAAGTGAAAATAAAGAGTCAAAAAATAGTAAAGAAGATGATAATTCATATATGAAATATCTATTACTAAGTGCTTTTTTAATTTTACTTGTTGGTCTTGCTAAATCTGTATTTTTTAACAAAATAAAAAAAGGAGCATAATGTTTTCGTCAATTTCAGTTGGTTTAATGCACCAAATTTCAGCACTTCTTTTAGAGCCAGTTTCTTGGGCTTTGATTTTTTTCGTAGTTTTTTCCCTTTATGAGATAGGAATTACAATAGGAGAAAGAGCAATAGAAATCAAAAGATTAATAAAAACAAATGACATGACTTTGGTTTTAAATGTTGCAAAAAAAAGAATTGAAAGAGCAGATTTTATCACAAGACTTGCACCAATGTTAGGACTTATGGGAACACTAATTCCTCTAGGACCAGGACTTGCTGCTCTTGGTGATGGAGATGTAAAAATACTTAGTACTGCAATGAGTGTAGCTTTTGATACAACAGTTTTAGGACTTCTTTGTGGAATGATTGGTTTTGTAATTGCCAGACTTAGAAGAAGATGGTATGACAAAGCTTTAAGTCTTATGGAGAGTGAAAATGAAAAGTAGATTTTCAAGTGAGCATTTTTCAAAAGAAGATGATGAACCTCTTGGGCCATTGGCAAATTTAGTTGATATTATTTTAGTTTTTGCTTGTGGTTTAATAGCAGCACTTGTAGCACTTAGCCCAAATCTTCAAGAACATTTCAAAGTTCCAAAAGAGACAAAAGTTATAAGTCAAGGAAAAGAGTTAGTTGATGTTCCAAAAGAGATAAAAGAAAAACTTGATGGAACAAATGGTTATAAGTCTTTGGGGCAAGTTTATAAAGACCCAAAAACGGGGAAATTAATTTTAATTAGTGAGTAATATATTCTAAAGAGAAGAAAATTAGATTATAATGAATATGACGAAAAACAAATTATTAAAGGATATAAAATGAAACACGAATTAATGACTTTACCGTACGCTTTAGATGCCTTAGCACCTCTTATGTCAAAAGAGACTTTAGAATTCCATTATGGAAAACATCACCAAACTTATGTAAATAACTTAAACAATTTAATTACTGGTACAAAATTTGAAAATTCAACTTTAGTTGAAATTATTTTAGAATCAGATGGTGGACTTTTTAATAACTCAGCTCAAGTTTACAACCATGACTTTTTTTGGAATGGTTTAACTCCCGCTCAAGGTGCAATTCCTTCAAAAGTTGAAGCTGCTTTAGTTAAAACTTTTGGTTCAGTTGATGAGTTCAAAAAAGAGTTTACAGCAAAAGCTATTGGACATTTTGGTTCTGGTTGGGCTTGGTTAGTTGAAGATGAAAATCAAAACTTAAAAATCGTAACAACAGCAAATGCAGCAAATCCACTAACAGACAATCTAAAACCTATTTTAGTATGTGACGTGTGGGAACATGCTTATTATATTGATGTTAGAAATGCAAGACCTGCATATTTAGAAAATTTCTGGAAACTTGTAAACTGGAATTTTGTAGAGCAAAATCTAGCGTAAGAAGATAAAAAGTATGGAACTTTCCATACTTTTTTAGATTATTTATACTTGATTTTCCCTTGACTTGCTAATAATGCTCCACAAAGTTGATATAAAACACGTGAGCCTACATTTGCATCCCAACCATCCTCGCTATCCCCAACTTCACATAAATCAAAACCTATAATATTTTTCCCAGATTTTACAACCATAAAAATAAGATGCTCTAACTCTCCATATCTTAAACCACTAGGAACTGGTGTTCCTGTATTTGGACAGTTTAATGGCTCTAAACCATCAATGTCAATTGATAAATAAACATTTTGAGGAAGTTGCTCGATATATGGAGCATAAACTTCTTCTAAAGATTTACCACTTGCTAATTGTGCTTGCATATCTGTATCGTATAAACATGCACCTTTTAGCCCGTATTCTTTCATTCTATTTGCTTCTTCACTACTGTAATCTCTGATTCCAAATTGAACTAAATTTGAAACTTTGTCACACTCATTCATAGCATTATAAAAAATTGAAGCATGAGAGTAAGTAAACCCTTCATAAGCCTTTCTTAGGTCATGATGAGCATCAACATGTAAGATTCCAAAAGATTCAGTTTGTGTATCGTTTAAAGCTTTGATAAGTCCAAGTGGAGATGAGTGGTCACCACCAACAACTGCTACAAATTTACCTTCTTTTATTTGCTCAAAAGATTTTTGATATACTGAAGAATTTAAAATTCCCGATGCTTCATTTACAAATTTTAAAGCTTTTTTATTTGTTTTTCCCTCTTCAAGTGCTTCGATAACTTTTAAAGCTTTTTTTCTAGCTTTGTGACTTAATTTTAATAAATGTTTATCAGTTTCAAGCATAGCAATACCTGCAACATAAGGTTTGATATAGTGAAAATTTTCAACATCAAGTTGGTGGCTTGTAATTCTAATAGCATCAGGAGCATTAGCCGTTCCTTGCCCAAATGAAACAGTAGCTTCCCAAGGAACTGGAACTAAAACTAAACTAGCTTCTTTTGGGTCTAATCTTCCCCCAATAAAACCATCACCTTCTATTGGAGGTAATCCTAATTCTAATACTTTTATTTCTTCTTCTAAAGTTCTATAAGACATCTGTTTTTCCTAATCTGTTGTATTTATTTTATTTTGAATTATAGGATAAATATGGAAATAGTTGTGTTAATTTTGGGTTTTGGAAATATTGTTTTTAAAATTCAAATAATAAAATATTCAACTTAAATATTTATTATTTCATCTGACCATTTGATAATATCTGATTTTTCAATATTAAATGAATATTCATGAGCTAATTTATTCTGAATATTATTTAATTCTAATAATGATTTCCCAATAAATTTTGTTCATCAATATTTTGGATTAAAATAGCTTTTCTATAAAAACTTTGATTTTTATTTGGGACAATTGATGATATGAGTAATTCTAAGGCTAAATGGTCTTTTAAAATCATGAGTTAAATATTCTTACAACTTTCTAATGGATTAAATACACAATGTTCTATTAATATTTTAGGTACTAACATACTTAACTTCCTATAAAGTAGATTTTCCTAGTTTAACATTATTTTTAAATAATTAAAAAATATATTTCAATCTGTAATATTTTTAAATTGAAACTAATTTTTTTGATAAAGTTATAAAAAATCTAAAAAGGTTATCAGAATGGAGCTAATTTTAGAAGATATAAATAGTAAAATTTACACTATTCGTGGTGTTCAAGTTATGTTAGACAGAGATTTAGCACAATTATATCAGGTGGAGAATAGAGTTTTAAAACAAGCTGTAAAAAGAAATATAAATAGATTTCCTTCTGATTTTATGTTTGTACTAAACGAAAAAGAAATTGATTTAATGGTATCACAATTTGTGATACCATCAAAAAAACATTTGGGTGGAGCAAAACCGTATGCTTTTACAGAACAAGGAGTTGCAAGTTTATCAAGTATTTTAAATAGTCAGATTGCAATAGAAATGAATATTGCTATTTTGAGAGCTTTTGTTAAAATGAGAAAGTTTCTTTTAGATAATGCTTCTATTTTCCAAAAATTTAGCCAAATAGAACAAAAACTATTAACTCATGAAGATAATTTTGAAAAAATATTTAAAGCAATTGAGCAAAAACAAATTAAACAAACTCAAGGTATTTTCTATGATGGACAAATTTATGACTCTTATAGTTTTATTTCTGATTTATTAAGAAGTGCAGAAGGTGAAATTATTCTAATAGATAACTACATAGATGATTCAGTTTTGACTCTATTTTCAAAAATTCAAAATATTAAAATCACTATTTATACAAACACTATTTCCAAACAATTGAAACTTGATTTTGAAAAATACTCAAAGCAGTATGACAATATTACGCTAAAAACTTTCAAAGATTCTCACGATAGATTTTTAATTTTAGATAAAAAAGAGATTTATCATATTGGAGCTAGTTTAAAAGATTTGGGCAAAAAATGGTTTGCTTTTTCTAAGATGAACTTAAATAGTGAGGATTTACTTACAAAGTTATAATCAAATAAAAAATAATATAATGCTTTTAATATTTATATACATCAAGGAAAACTTATGCAAAAAACAGTGGGAATTTTTATATTTAATAATATTGAGGTTTTAGATTTTTGTGGCCCTTTTGAGGTTTTAAGTGTGACAAGAGTTGATGAATTAAAAAGAGCAGATACAACTTCACCTTTTGATGTAAAATTAATAGCACAAACAAAAGAGCCAATAACTACAACTGGTAAGATGAAAGTTATTCCAGATTATGATTTTGAATCATGTCCAAAACTTGATATTTTAATAGTTCCTGGTGGAATGGGAACAAGAAAGTTGATGTATGAAAAAGATGTTTTAGATTTTGTTTTAAAAAAAGCAAAAGAAGTTGAACTTTTAACTTCTGTTTGTACGGGTTCATTGATTTTAGCAAATGCAAAACTACTTGATGGAGTTGAGTCTACAACCCATTGGAAAAGTTTGGAACGAATGGAAAATGAATTCAAAAATGTAAAAGTGTGTAAAGATAAACACTTTGTAGAAGATGGAAATATTATCACAAGTGCAGGAATTTCAGCTGGTATTGATATGGCTTTGCATATTGTGAAACGATATTTTGGGGAAGAAATTGCAAAAGCAACGGCGAAGCATATGGAGTATCCATATATGATTGAGAATAAGAGGAAAATAGTGTTTTAAAATATCTTTCTCTTAAAAACCATAAAGGTTTCCGCTTCTTACTTTGTGTGGACAAAGTAAGCAAAACCACCAAACGGCTTCGAAGCCCATTGGGGTTCCTTCACTTATTGTTTTATCTTTTCTGTCTTTCAAAACTCCTAAATAAATGTGCGTTTAGCACATTTATTTACTCAAACAGTTGCAAGCCTTTTTCGAAAAGATAAAACAAACGCTCAGCTTCTGTAGATGTTTGGAATAAGAGGGATAAGGACATTTGCATTTTGATTTTCTATATTCATAACTTCAATATACTTAATTAACAAAAGATAGTTAGAACAATAGGGATTAATCCCTGCGTTTGATGAAGCTAAGATTTTAGGATTTAATTTCGGGGAACAGTTTAAACTGTCTGAACAAGAAATGACCTAAACGGTCATTTTTGTGAGTTTTTGAACGCAGAAATAAAATTCTAAAATCTTAGAGTCTGCTCCTTCATCAACTTAGCAGTCTTTTTTGCTTACTTTTTTGAGACCAAAAAGTAAGAGGGCGGAAAGCTTTAGGTTTTCAAGAGAATTTTTTGGAATAGTAATGAACCAGCTTCTTCAAGTATTAAATCTGGGAAAGCAAATGGACTTATAATTGGTCTACTTTTATCATCTAAAGGAAAACCTATTCTAGTAGTTTGATTCTCTATACTTATTGTTTCACTTTTTAAATGTACATGTCTAGCTGGTATCTTGATATTAGATGAAATCAAATCAACTAAACCATCTTTTGCATAGACTCCTTGATGTGTAACAATTGGAATATCAGAAATATGAACATTTAATCTATTTAATATATCTATTTCTAATTTTTTTTCAAGTTCTAATATGCATATTTCTTCAAAATAAGAATTTAAATGCATTAAATCAGCATAGAACTGTTTACTTTTTGTTCCACCTCCATGTGCTATTTTATTTCTTATAAGAGATGCTTTTCCTTCTAACTTTTTATCAACATTATAAGCTATTAGTAGATTTTTGATATATTTATTTGTGGCTATTCTACCTGTATCTGTCTTTTTCTTACATTTAGGGCATTCATTCAATATTTTTTCTTTTGAGTAGAACTTTGCCATCTCTTCAAGTAAAGAATAGTAAGAAATATATTTTTCTTCAGGTGAATTGGAATTTAATCCTAATCGAAATAATCTTTCCCATCTTTTTTGATTATCTTCAATATCTTTATTAAATTTTAAATCGTTTAAATTTATAGAAGACAGCTCTCTTCCAATACTAAATTGAGGAAGTGCTAATTCAAATACTTCTCCATAATTAACTTTATCTTTAGTAATTGAGATAACTTCTCTTATAAAAGTTTTTCCATAGGAAACGGTAGAAAATCTATCTAAAAACTCATTTAATGTTTCATATAAAAATGTATAAGCAGAGTAAATATCATTTTCTTCTTTTAATAAAAAAAAATCTAGATGTCTAAACCTTTTATCGATATCTAAATTGTTATTATCAACAATTTTAAAAACTTTAATTAATACATCGTTAGAATTTATTTCACCTATATCTAAAATAGCTTCACTTTCAATGATAACTCTTAATCTCCACATTTTATACCTTAGTTTAATTTTTTTCGTTTGTATGCTATATTCAAGTATTGCTCATTGCAATTCTAATATTTGTTCATGATTGATTTTATACAAAATACTCTTAAATCATATGATAATGATACATTTTAAATAACAGTTGTTATATACTAATAACACTAAAACATAACAATCTGCAATATTTTTAATTCAAACTTTTTTTCTACGATATAGTTTAAAATTAACAAATCTTAAAAGGTACGATTATGAAAGATATATCAAATATTGTAGTTTATAATGATGGTGAATTGGAACTAAAAGTTTCAGTAAATGAAGAGACAATTTGGCTTACGCAAAAACAAATATCAGAAGTTTTTGGAGTAAATATTCCTGCTATTTCTAAACATATAAAAAATATTTATAAAGACAATGAATTAAGTCAATTTTCAACTGTTTCCATTTTGGAAATAGTTCAAAAAGAAGGAGATAGAGATGTTCTTAGAAATGTTGAACATTATAATTTAGATATTATTCTCGCAGTTGGTTATAGAACTAATTCCGTTAAAGCAATTAAATTCCGTCAATGGGCAACCACGATTCTAAAAAATTATATTCAAAATGGATATGTAATAAATAGCGATAAAATTACAAATGAAAGATTTGTTTCTTTAGAAAAGGATGTGAATATCTTAAAAAATAAAATTGATAATATCTCAGCTAAATTTGAAGATAATAGTTTAAAAATCAAACAAGGTATTTTTTTTGATGGGCAAGTTTATGATGCTTATAGTTTTGTATCTGATTTAATAAAAAAAGCAAAAGATGAGATAATACTTATTGATAATTACATTGATGATTCAACTTTGACTCTTTTTTCAAAAACTCCACATATAAAAGTGACAATATTTACAAATACAATTTCAAAGCAACTCAAACTTGATTTTGAAAAGTATTCAAAACAGTATGATAATATTACTTTAAAAACTTTTCAAAATTCACATGATAGATTTTTGATAATTGATAAAAAAGAGATTTTTCATATTGGTGCAAGTATCAAAGACCTTGGTAAAAAATGGTTTGCTTTTTCAAAGATAAACCTTGATATTGATGAATTAATAAAAAAACTTAATTAGGAAAAATATGGCAGAACAACTAAAAAATTTATATTCAAAAGAATTTATTTTAAAACTTGCAAGTAAACTTTTTTTGACTTACTCAAACTTTGAAAAAGAAATTTTTATAAACTCTATTTTCGATACTTCTTGGCAAGATTTAGAACTCAAGATGCGAATGAGACATATTGCTCTTACTTTAAATAAATATTTACCTCTTACATACAAAAAACAAGTTGAGATTTTAAAAGAGGTAAAAAAAGATTTTGGTGGACTTGAAGCTATGGTTTTTCAAGATTTTGTTGAGGTTTTTGGCCTTGATGATTTAGAAGAGTCTTTAAATGCTTTAGAAGTTTTCACACAAGATTCTAGTAGCGAATTTGCTATTCGACAGTTTATTTTAAAGTATGAAGAAGAAACTATGGCACAAATGAAACTTTGGAGTCAAAGTTCAAATGAACATTTACGCAGACTCTCATCAGAAGGCTGTCGTCCAAGACTTCCTTGGGCTGTGGCTTTGCCAAAATTCAAACAAAATCCTTCAAAAGTTTTAGAAATAATAGAGCTTCTAAAAAATGATAAAAGTTTATATGTGAGAAAATCTGTTGCAAATAATCTAAATGATATTTCAAAAGACAATCCTTTGCTTGTTATTGAGTTTGTAAAAGCAAATCTTGGAAGCTCAAAAGAGCTGGATTGGATTTGTAAACACGCATCTCGAACACTTCTAAAAAAAGGTGATAAGCAGATTTTGGACTTGTTTGATTTTTCTAAATCACATCATATAAATCTCACAAATTTTTGTTATGATAAAAGTGTAAATGTAGATGAAAATTTGATTTTTTCATTTGAAATAAATTCAGATGAGATTATTGGAAATGTTCGACTTGAATATG
>JBBRXF010000005.1:0-66740 GCA_038248665.1 Campylobacterales bacterium
GATGTGAATTTATAATTGCAAATGATGATTTGATTGCAAAATATGGTAATTTTTTAAATGGTAGAATTGATGAGTATCAAATTTTTCCTCTTTCTGATGGGTCTAAAGTTTATAAATTGAAGAAATACAAGATTGATAAGTATTTCCCTCGTGGTAAATATAAAATCGAATTTATGAGTAATATAAATAATCCTATTAATATACAAGTTGGTAATTTAAAATATATTACAAATGTTAACAGTGATCTAAAACATTCAGTTGAAGTTGAATTAAAATCAGAACAAGAAGTTTTTCAGTTTGATTTAGAATCTTCAATTAATAAGAGTATAAAAGTTTCTAATATATTTTTATTTACAAATGGCATTCCTATTACGATAGATAAGATGGAATTCAACGAAAAGTTTGATAGAGAATACACTTCAGAGTTGAATAATGGTTGGTCTAGGTATTTTAATCTAAATGGTCATATAACAGTATTTAAACAAAGTAGTTTTGTTCCTTCTGATTCATCTTATAATGATGGATTTATTTATACCTCAGATAAAAAAAATATTGAAATAAAGAATTTCAGTACAAATTACTTAAATAATATTAATTATGAACTTATTGTTAAAAAGCCAATTGTTATAGATTTCTTATTTTTTAACTCGAAGTCCTATTTAGCAAATATTACAAGTATAGGTCAAAAAGGTTCTACAAAAGTATATGGAAATTCAATTGAATTATTGCCTGGAAATTATATACTTGAATTTTCTTATACTAATACGTTATATATGATATTTTTGTATTTCATATTAGTATATATTATTTTGTTTGTAATAATAGTTTTTAAAATGTCAAAAAAGGAATAGAAATATGAAATTTGCAGTAGTTAGTGCCTGGCCAGAAGTTAAAAATGCTGAGTATGAAATTATAGAAAGAATCAAAATATCTGCTAAAAATTTACATGTTGAATGTATTGTAGTTGATAATGAAGGATATATTATTGGTACAGATGATAAGAGAACAAATGAGTATTTAGAAGGTCATGAAGTTGAGTTTGTTATTGCTCTTCATTTCATAACAGAAAAACTTTATAATGCTTATTTTTATGGTGCTATGTGGAATCCTCCAAAATTTTTAGTTGATTGGGGATATGAAACAGAAAGTAATAAATATTATACATATGATGATTACTTGGTATATGGTTCACGTAAAATAGATGGACACTTAGAAAATCTTTTACTACAGACAGATAAAGATATTTCCCAATGTCTTCATTTTATGACAACTGTACCTGGTGAAGTAATTGTTCCAAAGTTAACAGATGATATAAAACTTTTTTATTCAGGAATTAACTGGGAACGAATGTCAAATTCTAAAGGAAGGCATCATGATCTTTTTAAAGCCTTAGATGATGAAAACCTAACACGTATTTATGGACCAGAAAAGTTTTTTGATGCAGTACCATGGGCTGGCTTTAAAACTTATGCTGGTTCATTGCCATTTGATGGATTATCTACAGTTAAAGCTATTAGTAAATGTGGGGCTTCATTGGTTCTTACATCTAACATACACAGAGAAGCTGAGGCTGTTAGTAGTCGTCTTTTTGAGAGTTGTGCTGCAGGTGTAGTTCTGATTTGTGACAATAACCCTTACATTATCAGAGAATTTGGTGATAGCGTTTTATATGTTAATTATGATGAAACAGATTTTAAAAAAAACATAGATCAAATTAAATACCATTTAACATGGATTAATAATAATAAAGCTGAAGCTATGGAAATGGCTAAACAATCCCAAGCGATATATATTAATAAATTTCATTTAGATAATATACTTCATAATATCATTGAAAATCATTCTTTTCGTAAATCACAAGTAATAACACAAACTTGTGATATTAATACAGGTATATCTATTATTATTAGAATAATAGAGCTTGAAGATAGTCTTTTATCACTTATAAACTCTATCAATACTCAGTATAATGTATCACAAATAGATTTAATAGTAGTATGTAATCAAAAAGATAATTTAATAATTTCCGAGTTTTTATCTAAAAATATATCATCATCAATAGCATGGAAGGTTATTGATAAGCAATTATTTGATAAAGATGGGAAAAGATTAATAACTACAGGAGAAATGCTTGTTATAGGTTTAGAAAATGCTCAACATGACTATATTTGTGTTATTGATCAGAATCGAGTACTTTTTGATGATTATTTATCTTTAGGACTTAAACAGTTTCACAATTCTACTGTTTCTATGGTATATACTGGTATTTGTGTTCAAGATTATGAGAGTGAAGGGATAGTTAAACGCTATAAACAATTTTTTGGGAATTATCATTTATGTAATATTTCAAATTTTACAGAGCAAGTAGATATCTCTTCATTAATATTTAAAAAAAGTTCTCTTACAAAATATAGGCAGCATTTGATAATGCTAGATGGCTATGAAGTTTATAGTATTATGTTAGCATCATTTTTATCGGGTGAATGGAAATTTACATATAAAGTAACGCTTTCTATTCAGCTAAAAAGTGGTTGTGATATTGATTTAAAAAAGATTGTTGAAAATAATTGGCAAACGAAATTAGTTGCAGATGCTTTTAAATATAATCAAAATATTGCTAATGCAACACAACAAAATATTCGTCATATTGATATATCATTAATAGAGATGAGCCAGTTTGAGTCTTTACTCAAAAAATTTCTTAAATGCAAGATAGAAGGGAAGTATCCGAAACTATTGTCAGTCATTAAAAAATTTTATAATAAGGTATTTAAATAATGTTTCAATCAAATTCTATTTTTGCTATATTTAATAATTTAAGGCATAGTAAAATGCTTTTAGTAGATTTAGCAAAAAATGATTTTAAAATGCGGTATCTAGGGAATACTTTAGGAATACTTTGGGCTTTTTTACAGCCAACAGCGATGATATTACTTTTTTGGTTTGTTTTTTCTGTTGGATTTAAAAGTCAGCCTATGGAAAGTGTGCCTTTCATTTTATGGTTATTAGCAGGCCTTATCCCTTGGTATTTCTTTTCAGAAAGTTTACAGAGTGCTACAACGTCAATTTTAGATAGCAGTTTTTTGGTAAAAAAAGTCTTATTCCGTGTCGCATTACTTCCAATAGTTAAATTACTGTCAGGATTAGTTATCCATTTATTTTTTATCCTTTTTACATTGAGTATATATATTTATTATGGATTTTATCCATCTATTTATTGGATACAGCTTTTTTATTACCTTTTCGCCACTATTATATTAGTTTTGGGGCTTTCATGGATTACATCCTCTGTTATAATATTTTTTAGAGATTTAGGACAGATAGTAACAATGATTTTACAATTTGGATTTTGGCTTACACCAGTAATTTGGTCTGTATCTATTATGCCAAAAGAGTATGTAAGTTTTATAGAGCTTAATCCAGTTTATTATTTGGTTCAGGGATATCGTGATTCACTTATTGATCATCGTTGGTTTTGGGAAAATGACTTAACTCTTTATTTCTGGCTTGTCACTATTATTATCTTGGTCAGCGGTGCTTTTATATTTAAGCGATTAAAACCTCATTTTGCGGATGTGCTATAATGGACAATATTGCAATCAAAGTTGAAAATGTTAGCAAGATATATAAACTCTATGAGCATCCACTTGATAGATTAAAAGAAGCGTTAAATCCTTTTGGAAAAAAATATCATCATGAGTATTATTCGTTGGATAATATTAGTTTTGAAATTAAAAAAGGTGAAACTGTAGGTATTATTGGTCGAAATGGAGCAGGAAAAAGTACATTGCTCAAAATTATTACTGGTGTTTTGACTCCAACAAATGGTCAAGTTCATATACATGGACGCATAGCATCTTTGCTTGAACTTGGTGCAGGTTTTAATCCTGAAATGACTGGACTCGAAAATATTTTTTTCAGTGGAACAATTATGGGATTTACTCATGCCGAAATGAAAAGGAAATTAGAAGATATTTTAGCTTTTGCAGACATAGGTGAATTTATACATCAACCTGTAAAAACTTATTCAAGTGGTATGTATGTTAGACTTGCTTTTGCAATTAATGTGGCTATAGAACCTGAAATATTGATTATTGATGAAGCATTAGCTGTTGGAGATGCACTCTTCCAAAAGAGGTGTTATCAGCATATGGAAAAACTTGTTTCAAATGGGACAACTTTACTTTTTGTATCTCATGAGCAAGAATCTATTCGTACATTGACTAATAGAGCTATTTTACTTAATCATGGGAAAATTGATATAATAGGAACCTCTGCAGAAGTAATATTAGAATATAGAAAGCAGTTGCATGCAGAGGAAGAAGCTTATCATAAAACGTTAACGCCAGAAGAGGATGAAAGTAGTCAGCGTGTTATTTTAAATGATAATAAATTGTTTTTAGAGCCTAAATCATATGGATTTGGAGGAGCCAAAATTCTTTCTGTTAAAACTTTAGATGAAAATAAAGAAATTAAAAATCATTTTAATGTAGGTGATAAAATTCTTATTGAAGTTACTTGTATTACGTATGAAAACATAAGTAATCTAGGTATAGCATTAAGAATAAGGAACAAAGAAGGTATTAAAATAATTACTTGGGGCACAATAAATGAAGATATGCAAAAAGATACAGATGTTTTTTGGGAAAAAACATTTGCTCAAGATGAAAAGTTTAAAATACTTTTTAGTACCACTTGTATTCTTGCTGCAAATTTTTATGAGATTCAATGTACAATTGCTCAAGAAGGTGATCTTTATTATAATAATCAAAAGATATTACATTGGATAGATGAAGCATGCTTTTTTAGTGTGTCATTGAAGCCTAGAGAATATATTTTTGATGGTATTTGTGATATTGGTTTAAGAAGTATTTCAGTAGAAAGTTTTAAAAAGTAATGTTTGGTTATTTTAGATTTATATTAGCTTTAATGGTTGTTGCCTCACATTGTCAAGTGATAATTCAAGGAATTAATTTGGGTGTTTCAGCTGTTGTTGTTTTTTATATTCTTGCAGGTTATGTTACGGCACATCTTTTTACTAAAATATTTTGGAATGCACCAAATCCTCTAAAAAATTATTTTCAGGATAGATTTTTGAGGATATTTCCATTATACATTTATGTGTTTATGTGTACAGTAATATTTTTATACATGACGCAATATGGAAATCCAACTTTTTCATTTATTAAAATAATGAATAATATTTTAATTATTCCGTTAAATTATGGAGAGATTTTGTTGGACAATAGAACTATTTTTACAATGAAGTCTTTTAGTACAATAGCCGCAATACCACAAGCTGCTTCTTTAGGTCTTGAGCTACAAGCTTATATGATATTAGCCTTTATTGTATTTTATAATAAAAAGTTTTGGAAAGTTTTATTTGGTTCCTTGTCATTGATTATTTTTGCTATTGCAATGTTTCAAAATGATGTTAATACTTATTTTTTCGGATATATATATTTGCCAGGGACTTTTTTTATGTTTTTGGTTGGAGTTTCAATATATAATACTTCACTAGAGAAGAATGACCATTTTGATAGATACTTTTATGTATACGTTTATTGTACTGTTGTTGTACTTAGGTATTACAAATACATTAATGACAAATTTCAAGCGAGAAGAACTTTTAGCTATTCTTATCGGAGTTCCAATGATAATTTATATTCATAATAATCAAAATTTTAGATTTCCTTTAAACAAGTTATTTGGTGAACTTTCATATGGGATATTTTTATCACATTCTTTAATATTAATTATTTATGAATATTTAGAAGTTAATGCCGTATATTTAATCGAAGAATTTAAATTTTTACATGTTATAATTCCATCAATTATACTTGCATACGTAGGAATATTTTTTATAGAAACTAAAATTACTCAGTTGAGATTTAAAAAAAAGAAAGGATGATTATGTATAAAATATATAATTTTTTTATTAGTAAAATATTTGGAAAAAATGAATCAGCTGAAAGACTCAAAACTGTAGAGTACATCACAAATCATATAGATAATATAATTAGTAAATCAGTTGATGAGAGGCTCAAAACTGTTGAATATGTTACAAATCATATAGATGACATAATCAGTAAATCAGTTGATGAGAGGCTTAAAACTGTTGAATGGCTATCCAATCAATCTAGATTAGAAAGTAAATTTACAAATCAATTACTTCAACAATTCTATAATGAGATTGGTGTGAAGTTATACAAAGACTTGTTTTATGAATATGGAAATGAGATAGATTTTAAAACTAATTATCCCATAGCTTATAGTACAGATACAATGGAGCCTGAATCTACATATGAAGGAACATCGAGACCAACAAATTTTGTTAGACATTGTATTGATTTATTAGGGTCAAATATAAAATGTTTAGATATTGGTGCTGGTCCAGGAGGATTAGTGTATGAATGGATTTTTAATGGCATAAAAGCTGTTGGTATTGATGGCTCAGATTTCTGTAAAAAGTATAATATTGGGTTTTGGAATAATATAAAGAATAGTTTGTTTACTTGTGATATAACACAACCTTTTAATTTTTATGAAAAAAAACAACATAATCATGTTAAGTTTAATATTATAACTATGTGGGAAGTATTAGAACATATTCCAGAAGAAGGACTAGAAAGTTTATTTTCAAATATTAAAAATCATTTACATATTGATGGATATTTTATTGGATCAGTATCAACTCTAGAGTATATTAGTTCATCTGGTCAACCGTATCATATTACTGTAAAATCATTAGAATGGTGGAAAAGCAAAATGGCTAATCATGGAATAGATATTATAAATGATCACTTTTTTAATATTAAAATGTTTTGTAGAGGAGTAGGTGATAATATTCAAGATCAACACAATTATTTTAAAAACTCTAATGAAGGTTTTCACTTTGTTGCTAAATTGAGAAATTAATGTTTATAGTAAATGCTCGTTTTTTAACTCAATCTATTACAGGTGTTCAACGATATGCAATCGAAATTTCTTTGCGATTAAAAGAAATTAATCCATCAATACGATTTCTTGTACCTAAAAATGTTATTCACTTAGATTTAGCAAAATTGTTAGATGTAGAAATAATAGGGGAAAATACTGGTTATTACTGGGAACAAATTGAATTGCCTAATTATCTAAAAAAAATAGGTTCTCCTTTGCTAATAAATTTGGCAAATATGGCACCAATTTTTTATAAGAATAAAGTTATTTCTCTTCATGATATTGCTTTTGTAAAGTTTCCATCTGGATTTAGTTGGAAATTCAAACTTATTTATAAACTATTTATTCCTCTAATTCTCAAATCTAGTAAAAAAATAATTACAATAAGTCAATTTTCAAAAAAAGAAATAATGAATTATTATCATGTAAATTCTAAAAATATAGAGGTCATTTATAATGGAATCGACCAGAATTTTTGTAAAAAAGAAAAGAAATTTAATGAAAGATATATTCTTGGCGTTTCCTCTCTGGATTACCGTAAAAATTTTAAAGGCCTTATCCAAGGATATTTGAAAATTAGTAATCCAAATTTTAAGCTTTATATTATTGGTGAACAAAATAGTGTTTTCCAAAATATAGATATAAAATTTCATGATAACATACAGTTTCTTGGGCGAGTTACTGATGAAAATTTAGTTCAGTACTATTCAGATGCTATGTTATTTATTTATCCATCATTTTATGAAGGTTTTGGATTCCCTCCATTAGAAGCTATGGCATGTGGTACACCTGTAATTTGTAGTGATAACAGTTCAATTCCAGAAGTTTGTGGCGATGCAGTTATTTATTGTAATCCACATGATATAAATGACATTAAATATAAAATAGAATTTGTTTTAAGTAATAAAAATTTGCAAAAAGAAATGATATTCAAAGGTTTGGAACAAGCTAAGTTATTTAGTTGGGAAAAATCTGCAGAAAAACATATTCAAGTATTTCAAAAGGTTTTAAATAATTGAAAATTGCAATAATACATGACTGGCTTGTTACAGATGCTGGAGCTGAAAAAGTTTTAAGAAGTATAATAGATATTTATCCAAGTGCAGATATTTACTCTTTGGTGGATTTTTTAAGCAATAGGGATAGAGCAAATGTACTTAATGGAAAATTTACGAAAACCTCTTTTGTACAAAATTTACCATTTAGTAAAAAACACTTTAGGAATTATTTGTTATTTTTCCCAAAAGCAATCGAATCTCTAAATTTAAATGAATATGATTTAATTATTAGTTCCTCTTGGGCAGTTGCAAAAGGAATTAAAAAAAATATTAATCAACTTCATATATGTTATTGTCATACACCAATTAGATATGCTTGGGATTTATATGATGAGTATACTTCTAATTTAAAGCAGCCTAAAAAATATTTAGTTGAAAATACATTAAAATATATAAGAAAATGGGATATAAAAACATTAGATAGAGTAGATTATTTCATAGCAAATTCTAAATTTGTTCAAAATAGGATTTTAAAAACTTATAAAAGAGATTCTGTAGTTATTTATCCTCCTGTTAATACTGATAAATTTATATTAAAAGAAACAAAAGAAAACTTTTATTTAACTGCATGTAGGTTAGTTCCCTATAAAAAAACAAAATTAATAGTTGAAGCTTTTAATGAAATGAAAGATAAAAGATTATTAGTAATAGGTGATGGAGAAGAATACTTATCTATAAAAAAAATAGCAAAAGAAAATGTTGAGTTATTAGGGTATCAAGAATTTGAAGAAATGATAAATTATATGCAAAAAGCAAAGGCTTTTTTATATGCTGCTATTGAAGATTTTGGAATAGTTCCTATTGAAGCTATGAGTTGTGGAACACCTGTAATTGCACTTAATGATGGAGGAACAGGAGAAACAGTTACTGATGAAATTACTGGTATACATTTTAAAAATCAAATAAAAGAAGATATTATAGAAGCAGTTAACAAATTTGAGAATATGGACTTTCATGCTATAGAAATATCAAAATTATCGGAAAAGTATAGTGAGATAAGATTTAAAAAAGAATTTGAAGATTTCGTTAATACAAAATTAATTCAAAATAATAAAATAAATTAGTATAATCCCAAAATGAATAATAAAATAAATTTATCAAATCTTATATCTGTGATTACTTTTTTTATTGCAGATCTTTTAGTGATATTATTATCATTAGAAGTTGCTTTGTATTTAAGAACAAATTATTTAGTAGAATATTTACCTACTTATGCTGGTTTAGAAATCCAAAAATATTATTGGATAATATTTATTACCTCTTTAATATTTGTTTTTGAAAAAATATATTTTGTTAGATATGATTTTTGGAGCGATACAAAAAAAATATATAAAGGACTTATTTTATCTTTTGTTACAGTATTTACTGTTATTACTTTATCTAAAATGTCAGATGATTATTCTAGGACATTTTTAACTCTTTTTTATCTTATTATGTTTGTTTTTTTACCTTTTTTTAATAGGTTATTAAAAAAAGTTTTATTTAGTTTTGATTTCTTTAAACAAAAAATAAAAGTTGTTGGGACTTCATCTTTAGTTGATAAGATGAAAAAAGAGGTTAATAGCAATTGGTATTTTGGATATACGAGTGTAGAAAAGAGATATAATTTAGTGATAATCATATCAAAAAACTTATCTGTAGAACATCTTCAAAGATTAATAAATAGATACTCAAGATTTACAAGAAATATATATATTGTTCCTTATATGCACCATTTAGATTTTACTCATACGAATGTAGTAGATTATTTTAATATCAGATTATCAGCTATACATATTGAAAATAGATTGTTAAATTATAAAAATATATTTATAAAGTATATATTTGAGAAAAGTTTAGTTATTTTAATTTTTCCTTTTGCTTTGATTTTACATATTTTTATATCTTTTGTGATAACACTAGATTCAAAAGGTGGAGTTCTCTTCAAACAAAAAAGATTAGGGAAAAATGGTAAAACTTTTAGTTGTTACAAATATAGAAGTATGTATACAAATGGAGATGAAATACTAAAAGAGTATTTATTTAATAATCCTTCTGAAATAGAGTATTACAATATTTATCACAAATATCAAAATGACCCTCGTATTACAAAGATAGGAAGAATTTTAAGAGCTACGTCTTTAGATGAATTCCCTCAATTTTTTAATATTCTAAGAGGAGATATGAATCTTATCGGTCCACGACCTTATATGTTAAATGAAAAAATAAAAATTGGTAAATATAACGAAGAAATTATTCTTGAAGTTAAACCTGGAATTACAGGTCTTTGGCAAGTTAGTGGAAGAAATGAATTAACCTTTAATGAAAGAATTGATTTAGACAAATGGTACATTCAAAATTGGTCTTTATGGATGGATTTTGTGATTTTTATGAAAACAATAAAAGTTGTACTCTCAAAAATTGGAGCAAGATAATATTCACTTAAAAGTCATTCAATTAAATTTTTCCAATAATAAAAAAATAATTTTTATTATTGGAAAAAAAACTACTAAAAACTCTCTTTAAAACCTACAAAATAGCATTAAAATAGCATTTTAAACAAAATTTAAGTTTATGATAAATAATCTTGAAATATTAAGATTAAATTAATTTTTTTTATGTAAATATCAAGTTCTAAAACAAACTAAGGAGATGGATTATGAGTAAATTAGTTAAGTTAACAGCTGCTTTATTATTAAGTGTTACATTTGCAAATGCGGAGAGTACTCAAGCTGATGCTAAAGCATTAGTTGATAAAGGTGTTGAATTTTGTAAAAAAGTTGGAGTTGCTGCTTGTGTTGAAGAGTTCAATAAACCTGAGAGTGAATTTGTAAAAGATGACTTATATATTTGGGCAAATGACTTTGATGGAATAATCACAGCACATCCAAAAAAACCTTTAAAAGGTAAAAACATGTACAGATATAAAGACAGAGCTGGAAATCAATTATTCAAAGAGTTCATTGATAAAGTAAAAGCTGATAATTCTGGATGGGTTGATTATGTTTGGGATCACCCAACAAGAGGTGAGCAAACTCCTAAAACTTCTTATGTTATTAGTATTGGTGAAAATCAATTAATCGGTGCTGGAGTTTATAAATAATCTTCTAATTTAAAGCTTTGAATTTTCGAAGCTTTGAATTTTCAGATAAGCTAAATAGATATTTATTTTATTTGGAAATTTAATCTACAGGACTCAAATATGTTTGGTATAAAAAATATGAAAATCGGAAAAAAAATCATAATCGCACCTGCAATTGCCGTGCTATTTTTATTAATTTTGGCACTATTTTCTAATAATGCTCTTAAATCTGATAAAAGTACATTAAATGAAATAGTACAAGTTAAATTTGAATTGTATAAGACAAGTAGTAAATTATTAAGTGATGTAAATTTGTATAATTCAATTTTATATAAAACTTTCAGTTTTTCAACTGGTAAATATGAACAATTTATGATTGATGAGCAATTAGGTCTTTTAGAAAACTTAAGAGTTAGTATTGTTAAAGATATGGAAAATTTCTTAAAAGCACCATATTTAACGCAAAATGATAAAAAAAATATTGATGATGTAAATAAAGAACTAATAGAATATAACTTAACAGTTAGAGATGCTATTGATATGTTAAGTGTTGATTTAGGAATGGCGACACCTATGTTATTTGTAACAGATGAGTTATTTTTGAAAATAAATGAAAAATTAAATGCAATAAATAAAACTGCAGATGAAGAAAATAAATCAAGTTATTTAGATGCTTTAGGAAAAATTGATTCAACATTATATACTTTGTATACTCTTGTAATTGTTGTATTAATTGTTTTATCATTTGTTATTTTTGTTATTACAAACTCTATAAAAGAGCCTTTACAAAAGTTCCAAAATGGACTTTTAGAATTCTTTAGATTTTTAAATCAAGAGACAAATGAGTCAAAATTAATTGAAATTGATTCAGATGATGAGTTGGGGATTATGGCAAAAGAGGTTAATAGAAATATTTTAAATACAAATAATTCTATACAAAAAGATAGAGTAGTTGTTGAAAGTGCAATTAAATGTGCTAATGAAGCTAAAAAAGGTTTATTAAATACACGAATAGAGGGAACTACAACAAATCCATCTTTAAATGAGTTAAAAAATGTAATAAATCAAATGCTAGAAGCAACTGAATCAAATATCAAAAAAGCAATGGGTATTTTATCTTTATATACAAAATATGACTATAGAACAAAAATTGATATTTCAGGTTTAGATGGAGATTTAAAAGCTTTATGTTCAGATATAAATAACTTAGGTATAGCAATTACTTCAATGTTACTTGAAAATAAAAAAATGGGGTTAGTTTTATCTTCAAATGCAGAAAATTTATCTTCAAATGTTGAAAAATTAACATCTTCAGCAAATATGCAAGCAGCATCTTTAGAAGAAACTGCAGCTGCAATTGAAGAGATTACAGCAAATATGCAAAATAGCTCTCAAAATATAGTAAAAATGACAAGCTTTGCAAATGAAGTTTCAAGTTCAGTAGCAATTGGTCAAGATTTGGCTTCAAGAACAGCTTTATCAATGGATGAAATAAATACACAAACAAATGCAATTGCTGATTCAATTACGATAATTGACCAAATAGCATTTCAAACAAATATACTTTCATTAAATGCAGCCGTTGAAGCAGCAACCGCAGGAGAAGCTGGAAAAGGATTTGCCGTAGTTGCCGCAGAAGTAAGAAACCTTGCATCTCGTTCAGCAGAAGCAGCTAAAGAGATAAAAGATTTAGTAATAAATGCTACAAATAAAGCAAATGAAGGTAAAAATATTTCAAATGAAATGATTCAAGGGTATGAAAAATTAAACAACAATATTCATAATACTTTATCTTTAATAAAGGAAGTTTCAACTGCATCAAAAGAGCAGTTTAGTGCAATGGAGCAAATAAACGATACTGTAAATAATCTAGATCACGTAACGCAACAAAATGCAGCATCAGCATCTGAAGCTAATAAAGTTGCAAGGGAAGTAAGTGAAATTGCAGAAAAAGTTGTAGAGCATACAAATGAAAAAGAGTTTGAAGGTAAATAGTCAGCTATTATTTAGATATACTTGCAAAAAAGTAAATTAATCGGAGAATTATGAATTTTAATCAATTAGATGAAGAACAAAAAAATAAATTGTACACTCAAGCAATGGAACTTGCAACAAATTTAGGTGGAGTTAATTTTTTCCTTCAAATGATAGAAGATATAAAAGCTGAAAAACCACATGCCTTATTAAATAAAAGCTGTGTATTCCACTTTTCAAAAGGTAAATTAAATTGGAATAAACAACTATTTAAAGAGAGCATCAATAATCTATTTTCAGCTATGAGAAAAGAGGAAAAAGATGGAGATATGCTAAATGGTTTAGCTCCAAAAGATTATAAAGAGACTATGAATATGATGAGAACATTAAAACCTCTTGTAATTACTGTAACTCCAAAAAAAGTTGATGAACCAAAAATGTTTTCATTTTCTATTTTAGATACAAGTGTTGAGAAAAAAACAAAAGTGGATTTATTCTACAAAATGATGTTTTTTTACCATGTTGATTTTGCAAAAGATGTTATAAATTATAAAACAGAAGAAAATTAATGGATGGCAAAAAAAGATTTAATGTAAAACAAGGTTTAAAAGTAAACATTGTTTTAAAAGAAGATCAAAGAAGTGGTAAATTAACGCAAGGTATTGTAAAAGATATTTTAACAAATTCACCAACTCACCCACATGGAATAAAAGTAAGACTTCAAGATGGACAAGTTGGTCGTGTTCAAGAGATTCTATAAGAAAACTTCCAATAATATAGATACTAGTAAATAAAAGGGTATACTGAACCTTGAAAGGTTCTTATGCCAAAACTACGATACATATATCAAACAATAGAGTTTGATAACATTGACATACATGTCAAAACACTAAAAGATAAACAACAATACGATGAAAAATGTGATTTAAATCCAACTGCTGGAATTTCATCTGCAAATTGGTCTTTGTTTGGTGTGATTTGGCCCTCAGCTAGAATCCTAGCAACTTTAATGAATAACTATAATATCAAAGATAAAAGAATCCTAGAAGTAGGGTGTGGAATTGCACTTTCTAGTTTAGTTCTAAATCACAGAAATGCAAATATAACAACAACAGATTTTAATCCAGAAGTAAAAAAGTTCCTAAGTGAAAACACAAGAATAAATTATGGAAAAGTAATCCCTTTTGAGTGTGCAAATTGGGCAAATAGTGATGATACTTTAGGAAAATTTGATTTAATAATTGCAAGTGATATTTTATACGAACAGTTCCACTTAGAAGATTTAAGTAGATTTTTAAATGAACATACAAATGAAACTTGCGAGATAATAATAGTAGATCCAGGAAGAGGAAATCACGCAAAGTTTTCTAAACTGATGGTAGCTTTAGGATATGAACATAGTCAAAGTGAGCCTTTGGATACGGAAGAGTATTTGGATGAACCTTTTAATGGGCAAGTTATTAAATATAGCAAAAATCCATCTTTTTGCAAATCTCTGCATTGAATATCAAAATTCATTCAATCATAAAATTTGCTTTTTGTATTAATGTGGAATTAATATAATTAAGATTAGACTTTATCATGAAAAATAGAATTAGTAGAATTTCTTATATCCTAACAGAACTTTCAAAAAGTAATAAACTTTTTACTCAAAAACTTGCAGTTCAATTTGAAACAAGTGTAAGAGTAATGCAATTAGATTTTAAAGAGTATATTATCCCATTATTTAATGATGATACTATTTATTATAATTATAGTGAAAAGTGCTATATTGCTAAATATCCATTTTTACAAAGTAGTTTATTGGATAGTGAAGAATTAGCAACGATTGCAATACTGAAAAATAAAAGTAAAGATAAATTTACAGATGAAAAACTTTCTTTAACTACCGATAAACTTTTTGAAAAACTAGAAGATAGTTTAAAAAATAGTATATATAAATTACCATCTATTGAAAGTATAGAAGAAAATCAAATAGATATTATAAAAGTAAAAAATGCAATCAAAAGTAAAACAAAAATAGAGTGTATTTATAATAATAAAAAAAGAGAACTTTATCCTCTCAAAATCCTAAACCTCGATAGCTTTTGGTATCTAATTAATTATGATTTAGACTACAATGAGATTAGAAGATATCACTTAAATAGTTTAAAAAATGTGATGCTTCAAGATATTGAGTTTGAATTTGATGAAGAGATTATAAGTGGATTTGACAATGCTTTAAATGCTTATTTTGAACCACATATAAAACCTTTTGCAATAGAGCTATTTATTGATAAAAAAGTATCAAAATATTTCTTACGAAAACCAATAAATCAAACTCAACGAGTTTTAAAAACCTATGAAGATGAAAGTATTGATATTGAGGTTTTTATTACGGATTTAATGGAAATTATACCTTTGATACAAAGTTATCTACCTTATATTATGATTATATCACCAGATGAATTAAATGAAATTATCAAATCAAATTTAGAAGAGTATTTTTCAAAGACTACATAACTATGTTGTTTGTGTGTTATAAAATTCCAGAAATAAAATAAGGAAGAATAATGTACAAAAATATGAAATCAATCACAATCAAAGTTTTACTATCTTTGACTTTATTTACTAGCTATTCTTATTCTGACAATATAGACTTAGTAAAAAACAGTATTATGAAATTTGATAAATCTATAACAGTGGGACAAGCTTTTGATAATTGGGAACTTTGCAAAGATAAAAAATGGACAGAATTTCAAACCAATAATAAAAAGCAAATAGTAGAGTTTATATGTAAAGTTAATAAAATGGATTGCACCGTTCAATGGCTTATCAACCTTGACGATACTTCTGAGGTGATTTATGCAAAACTTACTAAAAAAAATGAAAATGGAGAAATCTTTGAAAGAAACATTACTCAAATGCAACTTTTTAGGGCAATTTATGCGAATAAATAAGTTTAGATTTTTATTGAAATATTGATATACTACTTATGCATATAGCTACTAAGGAAAAAAATGAATTATTGGCAATTTAAAATTTCTAATAAAGCTTGGATAAAAGATGATGCTCAAGAGTATACGAGTTTAAAAGAAAAAGGTTATATTTATGAACAAAGAGGAGTTCATAGACATAATATGAACAATTGTATAGGGGATATTGTCTTTCATTATAATAACAAAGAAACTAAAGAATTTGTTAGAGGAATTTATCTAATGAGTGAAATTATTTCTAATGTGTATGATAGTGAAGGGAAAGCTTGTATAAAATTAAAAGTATTAAAAGATTTAAGAAAAAAAAACATACGATTATGAAATTGATTTTTTAAATATTCATGAATATTACAATACAACAAAATTAAGAGGTAGAGCACAAGTATACGAAAAAATTGATAGTGATTTTAAACCTGAAAATTTATATAAAATGATATTTAATGAAAGCTATATAAAACTAGATTTAGATGTTATAAATACCCTTAGTTTAGATGAAACAGAAATCCAAAGTATGATGTCAATTAGAAAAGGACAAAACAAATTCAGAGAAAAGCTTATTGATTATTGGAACGGTTGTTCCATAACAAGTTCTGATATGATTGATATATTAGTTGCATCACATATTAAACCATGGAAAAATTCAAATAATCAAGAAAGATTGGATGTTTATAATGGATTATTGCTTTTACCAAATTTAGATAAGTTATTTGATAAAGGATATATTTCTTTTGATGAAAGAGGTTATATATTGATTTCAAGCAAAGTAGAAAATTATGAGATACTAGGTATTAATAATGAAATGATTATAAAAATAGGAAAAGAACATTTACCTTACTTTGAATATCATAGAAAAAATATTTTTATAAAATAATACTATAAACTACAGATCTATGTAATCTACTAAAGTTATACTTCTAAATATATATTTAGGAGTAGCCTTATGGACAAAATCTTTTTAGCAATCAGTATCAAAGAAAAAGAAACTAAAATTGCTGTTTTTCAAATAGATAAAAATAATGATATTTTTATAAACGAAGTACATATTATTAATAATTCCATAACATAAGACAAACTACTAAAAACAATCAAAAGAATCGTAAATTGCTTCAATAATAAACTAAATAATAAGGGAGAAAATGTCAACCATTGAGATTAAATACTTAGGGAATAAAGTTGATATAGTTAATAATGGTTTTTTCAATGCTCTTGGGAAAGAAGTATTAAGAAATGAGTATATTAAAAATGTTCAAAAGGAAATCAAGGATTTAGTAGATATTGAAATAGTGATTCAAAAAATAAAAACTATTGATGATGAGAACAAAGTTATTACTCAAAATACAGTTTTTCTTATCACTATAAATACAGAAAAATACTATTTGTTAAATAACTTTAAATTAATATCAAAAGAAGATTTTGAAAAGTTAAATTTTACTCCTTACATAAAATTTGATAAATCAAATTGTGATACAACAAAAGAGCAAAAAAGAGTAAATCAAATATTGAAGTATAAAAATTCAGATGAAGCTATTGAGTTTATAAATGAGTATATTGAAAAACTACCAAAAAGTTTTAAAAATATATCCGATAAACCAAGTGAAATAAAGTTGTGTTATTTAATCGATAAAAAATCAAAAAAATTTAGATTCTAAGTAATACGTAGATAAGAAGAAAAATGTTGTTAGCAGAATGATTCAATTGAAGTTGCAAAATAAACCGGACACTCAATCATAGGATAGTGTCCTGCTTCCATACACTCTATTATCTCAAAATCATTATAATAAGGTTCAAAAAGTTTTTTAATATGTTGTTTATTAAACACAGCGAAATCATGTTTCCCTGTTATAATTTTAATAGGAATCTTTATATTTTTTACTTCATTTATGAAATCAGTTGTAAGATACATAGTCATATATCCAACTCTGGCTTCTACCGTTGAGGCTTCATATGCCATTTTTACTCTATAATCAAACCAATTTTTGCTGTATCTTTTACTTGCAGCTTCTACAATTTCTTCTATTTTATTTTTATTTTCTTTCATTGCATTTATTAGTTCATTTTGTGCATGAGATTTCATTTTTATACCAGCTGCTGAGATTGGTGTGATTAGAATTAGTTGTTTTATTCTATCATCTATTAGAGCTACTTTTTGGGCTATCATTGTTGACATTGAGTGAGCTAGTAGATTTACTTCTGTTAGATTTAGTTTTGTGATGAGGTTTTTTACATCATTTGCTGCTTCTTCACAAGTATATTCACCACTTATGTTTTTTGATAAACCATAACCTCTGTGGTCTGCAAAAATATATGTAAAATTTGTCGTATCAATATATGGCAGAATTGGATTAAAATTTGTGTGGTCTCCCATTAGTTCATGTAAAACTAAGATATATTTTTTACCACTACCTACAATTTTATGTCCAAGTATTGTCATCTAATCTATCCTTGTACTTTATATCTTTTTAGAAAAATTAAACATAATCCAACACCAATTAAAGCCATGAATGCACCACTTAATGATGGATAATTATAGTTTAACCCCATAAATAAAGGAATTCCACCTAAAAATGCACCTAAAGAGTTCGCAATATTAAAAGCAGCTTGTAAAAATGCAGCTCCAAGCATTGCCGAGTGTTTTGCACTATCTAACATGATAATATTAATAGGTGCACCAATAGACATAGCAAATGCACCACATAAAAAGGTAAGAACAATAGTTGCAAACTTATATTCAGATAAGAAAAATACTAATAATAAACATATTACCATCATTGATAAAAGTAAAATTGCCACTTTTATGGGGTCTCTTTTATCTGCTAAATATCCACCAACAATATTTCCAACTAACATTCCTAGCCCTGCCACTATCATTAAATAAGAAACACTACTTTCTGCAAAATTTGTCACATGAATTAATAGTGGAGCAATATAACTAATCCATGCAAATAGCCCACCAAAACCAGTTGCAACGATGGCTAATATATGCCAAGCTTTGATTGTTTTGAAAAATTGTAATTCGTCTTTTAGAGTAACAGTTTTTACTTCTTTTTGTTTTGGAAGATTTTTGAATAAAGAGAATATTGTTATTAATCCAATTATAGAAACAATTGCAAAAGCGTATCTCCAAGAAAAAGTGTGACCAAGGTATGTTGTAAGTGGAACCATTGCAACATTTGCAATGGTTAATCCTGTAAACATTACTGCAATTGCTTGTGCTGATTTTCCTTTTTCAGCAAGTTTTGCAGCAACTACAGTTCCCACACCAAAAAAAGCGCCATGTGGCAAACCACTAAAAAATCGTGATATTAAAAGTGTTGAATAATTTGGTGCAATTGCAGATAAAAAATTGAAAAATGTAAATAAAATCATAAAAGCGATTAAGATATTTTTAGCTGGAAATTTTGCACTTAATGCAACCAAAATTGGTGCACCAATAACTACACCTAAGGCATAAATAGAAATTAAATGTCCAGCAACTGGAATACTAATATTTAAGTCATTTGCAACATCTGGTAATAATCCCATAATAGCAAACTCTGTAGTACCAATTGCAAGACCACCAAGGGCTAAGGGAAATAATTGTTTTGTCATCATTTGAAGTATCTTTTAGTTAAATAGTTTTTGCAATTCTAGTGGGAAAATTTTATTCTTAACTTAAATGAGAATACAATGAATTTGAAGTTACAAAACAATTAAATTTAACTAAAGAATAATTAAGTATATCTTCAGTATAATCCCGTACTTTTTTAGAAAACTAAAATATTATAAGTTTCCTAGAATGGGAGTATCGTTTCAACTAAATGTTGATTTGCACGAGAAGCATGGGTAAGGCTATAATTACTCAAACCAATTTATATAAAGGAAAGAAATGCCTACAATCAATCAGCTTGTAAGAAATGAGCGAAAAAAGGTTATTAAAAAATCTAAATCGCCAGCATTAAAAGAATGTCCACAAAGAAGAGGAGTATGTACAAGAGTATATACAACTACACCTAAAAAACCTAACTCGGCTTTAAGAAAAGTTGCAAAAGTTAGATTAACTACAGGTTTTGAAGTTATTTCATATATCGGTGGAGAAGGTCACAACTTACAAGAACACTCAATTGTTTTAGTAATAGGGGGAAGAGTTAAAGATTTACCTGGGGTTAAATACCACATCGTAAGAGGTGCTTTAGATACTGCTGGTGTTGCTAACAGAACTGTTGCAAGATCTAAATATGGTACTAAAAAAGCTAAAGCTAAGAAAAAGTAGAAGGATAGAAAATGAGAAGAAGAAAAGCTCCAGTTAGAGAAATAATGGCTGATCCTATCTACAATAGTAAAGTGATCACAAAATTCGTTAATACAGTAATGCAAGATGGTAAAAAATCTACAGCTGAAAAAATCATGTATGGTGCAATTGCAAACTTAGATGCTAGAGGTGAAGCTTCTGGTATTGAATTATTTGAAAAAGCAATTGAAAATGTTAAACCACTTTTAGAAGTAAGATCTAGAAGAGTTGGTGGAGCAACATATCAAGTTCCTGTTGAAGTTAGACCTGTAAGAAGACAAACTTTAGCATTAAGATGGTTAGTAGAATATGCTAGAAAAAGAAATGAAAGAACTATGGTAGAAAGATTAGCTAACGAGTTATTCGAAGCTGCTAATGAAAGAGGTTCATCTTTCAAGAAGAAAGAAGATATGCATAGAATGGCAGAAGCTAATAAAGCATTTGCACACTACAGATGGTAGGAATTATAAATGGCTAGAAAAACACCACTTAACAGAGTTAGAAATATTGGTATTGCAGCTCACATTGATGCTGGAAAAACAACTACTACTGAAAGAATTTTATTCTACACAGGTGTTTCACATAAAATTGGTGAGGTTCATGAAGGTGCTGCAACAATGGACTGGATGGAACAAGAGCAAGAAAGAGGTATTACAATTACTTCTGCTGCTACAACTTGTCATTGGAAACACCCAAAAACTAATGAAGATTTAATGATTAACATTATTGACACTCCGGGTCACGTTGACTTTACTATTGAAGTTGAAAGATCTATGAGGGTTCTTGATGGAGCTGTTGCAGTATTTTGTTCAGTAGGTGGGGTTCAACCACAATCTGAAACTGTTTGGAGACAAGCTAATAAATATAGAGTACCAAGAATGATATTCGTTAATAAAATGGATAGAACTGGTGCAGATTTTTATAATGTTTTAAAACAAGTTAATGAAAGATTAAAATCAAATGCTGTTCCAATTCAATTACCAATTGGTGCTGAAGAAAACTTTAAAGGTATTGTAGATTTAGTTCAAATGAAAGCTATCGTTTGGGATGAAGATGCAGCAATGGGTTCTAATTATCATATTGAAGAAATTCCAGCTGATATGTTAGAAATTGCACAAGAATATAGAGAAAAAATGGTTGAATCAGCTGCTGAATCAATCGAAGAGTTAATGGAAAAATACCTTGAAGGTGTAGAATTAACTGAAGAAGAAATTACAGCTGGTATTAAAGCTGGTTGTTTAAATATGGCTATTACTCCAATGACTTGTGGAACTGCATTCAAAAATAAAGGTGTTCAAACTTTACTTGATGCTGTTGCTATGTATTTACCAGCTCCAACAGAAGTTGAAGATATTAAAGGTGAAACACAAGATGGTGAGCCAGTTATCGTTCCTTCAACTGATGCTGGTGAAGTAGCTGCTTTAGCATTTAAAATTATGACTGACCCATTTGTTGGACAGTTAACATTTACAAGAGTTTATAGAGGTATCTTAGAATCAGGTACTTATGTAATGAACTCTACTAAAATGAAAAAAGAGAGAATCGGAAGATTACTTAAAATGCATGCTAATAACAGAGAAGAGATTAAAGAGCTTTATGCTGGAGAAATCGGTGCTGTTGTTGGATTAAAATGTACAATTACTGGAGATACACTTGCATCTGAAAAAGATCCTGTTATCTTAGAAAGAATGGAATTCCCAGAACCTGTTATTTCTGTTGCAGTTGAGCCAAAAACTAAAGCTGACCAAGAAAAAATGGGTATTGCTTTAGGAAAATTAGCTGAAGAAGATCCATCATTCAGAGTTAACACTGATGAAGAAACTGGACAAACTATTATTTCAGGAATGGGTGAATTACACCTTGAAATTCTTGTAGATAGAATGAAAAGAGAATTCAAAGTTGAAGCTGAAGTTGGTGCTCCTCAAGTTGCTTATAGAGAAACAATTAAAAACGCTGTTAAACAAGAGTATAAATACGCAAAACAATCAGGTGGTAAAGGTCAATACGGTCACGTATATTTAGACATTAAACCATTAATTGGAAGCGAAGAAAACTTCAAATTTAACAATGAAATCAAAGGTGGAACGGTTCCAAAAGAATATATTCCTGCTGTTGAAAAAGGTTGTTTTGAAGCAATGCAAGGTGGTATATTAGCCGGTTATCCAATGGTTAATATAGAAGTAACACTTTATGATGGTTCTTACCATGACGTGGATTCTTCTGAGATGGCATTTAAATTAGCTGCTTCAATGGGATTCAAACAAGGTTGTAGATCTGCTGCTGCTCAAGCTGTAATCTTAGAGCCAATCATGAAAGTTGAAATCGAAACTCCTGAAGATTATATGGGAGATTGTATTGGGGATTGTAATAAAAGAAGAGGACAAGTTCAATCTATGGATGATAGAGCTGGTATCAAATTAGTTACTGCTATGATTCCTTTATCTGAAATGTTCGGATACTCTACTGATTTAAGATCTATGTCTCAAGGTAGAGCTACATACTCAATGATTTTTGATAACTATTCAGAAGTTCCAAAAAATGTTTCTGAAGAAATTATTAAAAAGAGAAATGGATAATCACGTTAAATAAGAGTGAATTGCTTCACTCTTATAGTGATTATCGAGCTTTTGTTTGCGTTATAGAAATCTTTGATTTCGTAATAACACCAAAAGGTCTAGATAGAACTATAGGAATTATTTCTCTAGTTTTGTACAAAAAGGGATGTGCTTTTGCATATCCCTTTTTTTTTGCTTTGAATTTATTTAAGTTATTATAAATAATCAGATAAAATGATTTACATAAATCTAAAAATATAAAATGGAATAACTTTGCGAATAGAAAAAGATAGTGAATTATTAGATAATATTAAAAGTGCTGGAATAATTCTAAAGCCATCAAGCCCTGAATTAAAAGAGACTTATTTAAAAATAAAGAGACTTTTTGAAGAAGTTAATATCAACATATATTTAGAAGACAATTCTGCAAATATGATATCTCTAAAGGGGTATTCTTTAGAAGAGTTATGTCACAAAGTTGATTTCTTAATTTCAGTTGGTGGAGATGGAACTCTTCTATCAGTTGTGCGAAAATCTTTCAAATTTGATAAAGCTGTATTAGGAATAAATTTAGGAACTTTAGGTTTTCTAACAGATATTTCAATGGAGCAATTACCAGAGTTTATTGCAGATTTAAAAAAAGGTATTTATAAAATTGATAATAGAATGATGGTTGAAGGCAGTGTAAATTTAAATAAATTTGTTGCTTTTAATGATATTGTGATTTCTAGAAAATCAATTTCATCAATGATTAGAATTGCAGGTAAAATTGATGGTAAAAAATTTAATACATATTACGGTGATGGAGTAATAGTTTCAACTCCTACAGGTTCCACAGCATATAATTTATCAGCTGGTGGACCACTTGTTTATCCATTAACAGAAGCTTTTATAGTAACACCAGTAGCTCCTCATTCACTTACACAAAGACCACTTGTTATGCCAGTAGATTTTGAAATAGAGTTTAAGATTATTGATAATCAAGGAGCTGTTGTAATTGTAGATGGTCAAGATATTTATGAGGTTGAACAAAACCAATCAATAAAAATAAAAATAGCAAGTAAAAAAGCAAAAATGATACATAGAATACAAAGAGATTATTTTGAAGTATTAAATGAAAAATTAAGATGGGGAAATTAATTTGATTACAAGAGTATATTTAAAAGATTGTTTATCTTTTGAAGAGGTTGATTTAGAGTTTAAAAGTGGTTTAAATATTTTTACAGGTCCAAGTGGAGCTGGGAAATCTATATTAATGCAAGCAGTTTTATCGCTATTTGCTTTGGCTGATGTAAAAGCAAATTTAGGTGAAGTATTATTAAATAATTCAAAAATTAGTGATGAAATATATGATTTATCTTGTGATGATGACATTATAATTAAAAGTATTAAAAAAGATAAAGTACGATATTTTTTAAATAATCAATCTGTATCTAAAAAAAATCTTAATGATTTTTCAACTAAATTAATAAAACATCTGAATTTAAAAGACACTTCGGAGTTTGATAGTTTAAAACTTTTAGATTTTTTAGATAGATTAACTATGAAAAATAAAAAAGACTTTTTAACTATAAAAGAGAATTTTGATAATTTATACATAGAGTTAATTCATGTAAAAAAAGAGTTACAAAAGATACTCGATGATGAGAGTAAGTTAGAAGATTTAAAAGAGTTTGCACGATTTGAAATTGATAAAATAGAACAAATAAATCCAACTATCGATGAATATGAAGAGTTGAATTTAATAAAAAAGAGATTAGCAAAAAAAGAAAAAATTGAAGTTGCAATAAAAAAAGCTTCTGGAATAATGGAGTTTAATCATAATGTGACTCAAGCATTAGAGTTAATGGAAGTTGATTCTAGTTTTTTTGATGAAACTATGAATGAGTTAAATAATGTATTTGAGAAATTTAATGATTCTTTACATGAATTAGATGATGTAAATATTGAAAATGTACTTGATAGAATTGAAAAATTATCAGCTTTACAAAAACGATTTGGTTCAATTGAAGAGTGTTTAAAATATAAAGAACAAAAAAAACTAGAGTTAGAATCTTATGAAAATATCTTTTTTCAAAAAGAAAAATTAGAAAAAAGTTATGGAAATTTAAATACAAAATTAGAAGAATTAGCGCAAAAAATTTCTCTATATAGAAAAGATAGTGCAAAAATTTTAGAAGAAAAAATAAATGAATATCTGAAGTTTTTATATTTAAATAATGCAAAAATAATCATAAATGAAAAAGCATTAGATTCAAGTGGAATTGATGAAGTTGTATTTGAATTAAATGGCGTTTCCCTTGATACTATTAGTTCAGGTGAATATAATAGATTAAGATTAGCTTTACTTACATCAATGAGTGAGTTTGATATTGTTGATAATGGGATACTTTTTTTAGATGAAATAGATGCAAATTTGAGTGGAAAAGAGAGTGATTCAATTTCAAAAGTTTTAAAAAAGCTAAGTAATTCATATCAAATATTTGCGATTTCTCATCAACCACAACTAACATCAAGTGCAAATCAGCATTTTTTAGTGGATAAAATAAATGGAATATCATTTGTAAAAGAGTTAAATGAGATAGAGAAAATTAATGAGATAGCAAGAATGATAAGTGGAGAAAAAGTTACTTCTGAGGCCTTAGAATTCGCAAAAAACCTTTTAAAATAAGTTAAACTTGACAAATTAACCATACAATGGATATTATATAATAATTTATAAAGCCTAGGGGAGAATTATATGTTTAATAACATATCTATTAAAGGTAAGATTTTATTTTTATCGTTGATTACTATTGTTGTAGTATCACTTGCAATTGCAGTTGATTCTATATATTCAATTAAAAGTTTTTCAGATAAAAATATTGAAAAGTTTAAAAATGAGGCTTACGCTAAAAAAGAACTTGAACTTAAAAACTATGTGTCACTGGCTATTAAAACAGTTGAAGCTTATTATGGTAGAACTGCTGTTGACAAGATAAAAGTTGAAGTTCAAGAACAATTAAAAACACAAACAAATTTTTTATTCTCAATTTTAGAATCTGAATATGAGAAATCAAAAGGTACTCTTTCTGAAGAGGCTTTAAAACAAAGATTAAAATCAATTGTTGATGCTACAAGATATGGAAACAATGGATATTTTTGGATAAATGATACAAATGCAGTTATTATTGATCATCCAATAAAACCTGAATTAAATGGTAAAGATATGATTGATTACAAGGATAAAGCAGGAAAACAAATATTCAAAGAGTTTGCTACTGTTGCAAAAAACAATGGTGAAGGTTTTGTTGATTATGTTTGGCCAAAACCAGGATTTGAAGCGCCTCAATTAAAAGTATCATTTGTAAAACTATTTAAGCCATATAATTGGGTTATTGGAACAGGTGAATATGTTGAAAATGTAACTTCTAAAATGCAAGAAGAAGCATTAAAAACAATCAGTGAAATGAGATATGCAAATAATGATTATTTTTGGATAAACGATTCAACTCCTAAAATGGTTATGCATCCGATTAAACCAGATTTAAATGGAAAAGATTTGTCTGAAAATAAAGATGCAAAGGGTAAAAAACACTTTGTTGAAATGACTGAAGTTGTTAAGAAAAATAAAGATGGTGGTTTAGTTAAATATTTTTGGGATAAACCAGGAAAAGCTGGAGATCCAAGAGAAAAGTTCTCTTATGTTCAGAAATTTGAACCTTGGGATTGGATTATTGGAACAGGTGCGTATGTTGATGATATAGAAAATGAAGTTTCTTTAATGCAAAAAAATACAAATGATGAGATTAGCAATATAATTATCAATATTTTGATTTTTTCATTAATTTCAATTGTAATTGTTTATTTGGTTTATAATTATTTCATAAAACAAGCAATTATAAAACCTTTAGAAAATTTAAATAATGCAATCAATGATATTAGTAAAGATACAAATCATGCGGATAAAATTGAGAAAAAATCAAATGATGAAATTGGTACATTAGTTGATAGTTTCAATGCATACATTTCTAAATTGAAAGATGGTTATGAAGAAGATTCAAAAGTTATTGCAAATGTTGATGAAGTAATTGAAAAAGTAATTAATGGATTCTATGTTTATAAAATAGAAAAAACTTCTTCAAATCCACAAATTATAAAATTAAGAGATTCTATTAATTCAATGATTGATAAAACAAATGAAAATTTAGTTGCATTAAACAATGTTTTAATTGAATATGGTAATTCAAACTTCAAGGTGGATGATTCTAAATTAAATACTTCAAAAGTTAACGGTGTTATTTCATCATTAGCAGCAAGTAGTCAATTAATTGGGGTTACAGTTTCTGAATTCTTATCAATGATCGTTGTAAGTGGTAGAAAACTAAATGAAGATACAAATGTATTATCAACAGCTGCAAATAAATTATCTGCATCTGCGAATGAACAAGCAGCTTCTCTAGAAGAAACAGCAGCTGCTGTTGAAGAGATAACATCAATTGTAAAATCAAGTGTACAAAAAGTTCATCAAATGTCAAACTTAGCAGCTGAACTTCAAATTTCTTCAAAAGAGGGTGAATTATTAGCATCTAAAACTACAAGTGCAATGGATGAAATTGATAAACAAGTTAAATCTATAAATGATGCAATTACAGTAATTGATCAAATTGCATTCCAAACAAATATTCTTTCTTTAAATGCAGCTGTTGAGGCTGCAACTGCTGGAGAAGCTGGAAAAGGATTTGCTGTTGTTGCTGCAGAAGTAAGAAACTTAGCATCTCGTTCAGCAGAAGCAGCTAAAGAGATTAAAAATATTGTACAAATTGCAACTTCAAAAGCAAATGAAGGAAAATCAATTGCTAATGAAATGATTGGTGGATATACAACTTTAAACTCTAAAATTAATCAAACTATTACTTTAATTGAAGATGTTTCACAAGGAAGTAGGGAAGAGGAAAAAGGTATTATTCAAATTAATGACACAATTAATACTTTAGACCAAGCTACACAAGTTAATGCAAATTCAGCAACAGTAATAAGTGATTTAGCAAGTGAAGTTACAAAATTATCTGAAAACTTATTAAAAATTGCCGATAGAGCGAAATTTAATGAAGTAACAAAAGATGAAATTGAAGATATAGATTTAGTATTTAAAATTTCTAAATTGAAAAATGACCATATAAGATTTAAATTAAATAATTTTGATAAAGTTGGTAAAACAAAAGTTGCATGGAGTGTAACAAAATCAACGGATTGTGATTTAGGTAAATGGTTACAAGAGCAAGAAAGTTCAGGAAAAGAGTTTACACGAACTGAAAATTGGAAACAATTAAAATCAAATCATGATACTGTTCATACTAGTGTTCAAGAGTATATAAATGAAGATTGTAAAGAACACTCAGATAGTAATATATTAAATAGTCTATCTCAGAAATTAGATGAATCAACAATAAATGTATTTAAACATTTAGATCAATTAAAAAAAGATAATGTTGTTAAAAAAGTAGTTTCTGCACCAAGTGAACAAAGAAAAGTTGTTTCGCCAGCACATACAGCATCAGTTCCAAAAAGTTTTGTTCTTGAAAGTCACAAAAATGATAATACATCTGTAAGTAATAAAAAATCAACTCTAATTGCATCATCATCAAAAGATGATGACGAATGGGAAAGCTTTTAAGCTTTCCTAAATAAAACTGCTAAAACAAGAGTAAAAGTATCCTCTTTTATATTTATTAAAAAATAGATATAATGCCAATCAAAAAAATAAAATAAACAATGAAATATTTAAAGGAATTATATGAATAATCAAAAAGTAGAGTTATTATCACCTGCTGGAAATTTAGAAAAATTAAAAATAGCAATTAAATATGGCGCTGATGCTGTATATGCAGGTGTTAGTCACTTTAGCTTAAGAATTAGAGCTGGAAAAGAGTTTACGTTTGAGACATTTAAAGAAGGAATTGACTATGCTCATGCTCGTGGTAAAAAAGTTTATGCCACAATAAATGGATTTCCTTTTAATTCTCAAATAGAATTATTAAAAAAACATATTGAAACAATGGCTTCACTTGAGCCTGATGGTTTTATCGTTGCAGCTCCTGGTGTTGTGAAACTTTGCCGTGAAATTGCACCACAAATTGATATTCACCTTTCAACACAAGCGAATGTTTTAAACTATCTTGATGCTCAAGTTTTTTGGGATATGGGAGTTAAAAGAATCGTAGTTGCAAGAGAAATTTCATTAAAAGATGTGGTTGAAATTAAAAAACATTTACCGGATATGGAAATTGAAATTTTTGTACATGGTTCTATGTGTTTTGCATATTCTGGACGTTGTCTAGTAAGTGCCGTTCAAATGGGAAGAGTTCCAAATAGAGGAAGCTGTGCAAATGACTGTAGATTTGAATATACATTATATGCAGCAAATGAAGATCATAGTACATTATTTAGATTAGAAGAAGAACCAGGTGTTGGAACTTATATTTTTAATTCAAAAGATATGAATTTAGCTTCTCATATAAAAGAGATACTTGATTCAGGTGCTGTTGATTCCCTTAAAATTGAAGGAAGAACAAAATCACCATATTATGCAGCAGTTACTGCAAAAGCTTATAGAAATGCAATTGATGACTATTATGATGGTAAATTTGAAGCAGATAAATATCAAAGAGAACTTTATACAACAAAAAATAGAGGTTTTACTGATGCTTATTTAATCCATAGACCATTTGAAAAAACTGATTCACAAAACCATGATTATGCTTTAAGTAAAGGTTCTTATGAAGTTACAGGACTTGTAACAGAAGATGAAGAACACTTCTTATGTAAATATAAAGTTTATCCAAATGAAGATATTGAAATTTTTACTCCAATGGGTGATGAATTAGTTGAGTGTGAAAACGAAATTGGAAAAATCTTCAAAAAAGATGATATATATTATATTAATTTCAAAAAAATATTAACAGAAACAAACAAAGAGTTAGAATCTGTTCATAGTGGAAATGTTAATAAAATTAAACTTCCAGGAAAACTCCCATATTTAACTATGTTTAGAATAGAAAATGTTGATGAAATCATTGAATAAGTTTTAGATTTTTAATGATATTTTTTCGAGTTACTCAAAATATAAATATTAAAACTACTGATGGGACTTTAGTTAATTACTTTAAATTTAAAGACCCATCAAATATGGATAATGAAACAATTTATATTACCACTTATGATGATTTTAAAGACTTGAAAAAAGTATTTGCAAATGTTGATAAAGATAAATATTTTGCAAAAGTTTTAAACGAAACCAGAATAAGAACTTTAGAGAGTTTTCCTATTGAATTAGGAATAATAAATGTTGATGAATATAATTATAAAGAAAAGTATAAAGAAAATAGTTTTCAAGATATAAAAAAAGTAGATATATTTAAACAATTAAAAAATATTAAAAAAGATGAAATATCAATTGCAATTATTGGAGGAGTTGGCAGAAGTATAAGTGAATCAATATCTTCATGCACGGCTCTAAGAATTTTACATAAAAAGTTAAAAGAGATTTATAAAAATATTAAATTTGATATTTATTTAAATGCTTCAAATAATAGTTTTTATACTAGAGAAAAACAAATATATCAAACTCAAGAGTATATAAATAATATTTTACCTTTGAGTTTGACATCGAAAAAGTTATGTGAATATGATTATTTTATTGATAATAGTTTAACAACTGATTTTCTTGAATTAAATTCTTTAAATTATGTAGATGCTTGGCTTTTTAGATTTGGAATTGATTATAAAAAGATAAGTGAAAATCAAAAATATAATCAAATAAATATCTCAAATTATAAAGTTCAAGATTCTTTAAAAACTAAGATTACTGAGGCTAAATCAAAAGGAAAATTACTTCTATTTCATCCTTATTCTGCAAATATCAATAAATCAATTCCTCAATCTATTGCCATAGATTTATTAAAAGAACTTTTATTAAAAGCTGAAGATTACATGATAGTTTCTACACTTTTAATTGATGTAAAAATTAAAGATGATAGATTTATAGATTTAAGTAAAGAGTCTAAAAATGTAAATGATTTTATTTATATTATTTCAACTATGGATAAAATTTTAACTGCTGATACTGCTACTTATCATATTAGTGATGCTTTTATGATTCCTACTGTTGTACTTTTTACAAGTGATAATTATTTAGAAAAAATCAAATATTTTAAATATACAAAACCAATTTTCATAGAAGATAAATCAAAAAATTTATCAAAATTTGTTTATGAAAATGAAAATTTGACTGTAAATAAATTTGAATCTTGGAATAAATTGAAAGTAAATAGGATTATAAAACTATTAGATAGTTTTTGATATAATCTCGCACTTTTAAAATAAAAAAAGGATTAGAATGAATTTTATATCAATTATTATGGGTAGTAAATCAGATTACGAAATTATGAAAAATTGTGCTGATACATTTGAGAAATTTAATGTTAAGTATGAAATGATTATATCTTCAGCTCACAGAAGTCCAGAAAGAACTAAAGACTATGTAAAAGAAGCAGAAGAAAAAGGTGCTGTTGTATTTATCGCTGCTGCTGGAATGGCTGCACATTTAGCTGGTGCATTAGCTGCAACTACAACTAAACCAATTATTGGAGTTCCAATGAAAGGTGGAGCAATGGATGGTATGGATGCAATGCTTTCAACTGTTCAAATGCCTGCAGGTATGCCAGTTGCTACTGTAGCTCTTGGAAAATCAGGAGCAATTAATGCAGCTTACTTAGCAATGCAAATTTTAGCAATTACTGATAAAGAGTTATCTATTAAATTAAAAGAAGACAGAATTGTTAAAGCAAAAGCTGTTGAGACTGATTCAAAAGAAATAGAAGTAATTTTATAATGAAACCTGTTGCACTGTTTACTATACCAAATTGTAAATGGTGCAAAGAGGCTAGTACTTACTTAAAAACTAAAAAGATAAAATACAACGTTGTAGATTTATCAAAAAACAAACAAGCATTAATAGATTGTCAAAAGCACAAATGTACTGGAGCACCTGTTATTTTAATAGGTAATGTGTGGATTTGTGGTTTTGATAAAGATAAAATAAATAAAGAGTTAGGAATTAAATAAATGGTTACATTTTCACAAATTCTATTAAAATTACAAGAATTTTGGGCAAATCAAGGTTGTAATATTGTTCAACCTTACGATATTCCTGCAGGTGCAGGGACATTTCATCCAGCTACACTTTTAAGAAGTTTAGATTCAACTCCTTGGAGTACAGCTTATGTGGCACCAAGTAGAAGACCAACTGATGGAAGATATGGAGAAAATCCAAATAGATTAGGTGCTTATTACCAATTTCAAGTGTTAATAAAACCAAGCCCAGATAATATTCAAGATTTATATTTACAATCTTTAGAGTTTCTAGGTTTAGATATTTCAAAACATGATATTAGATTTGTTGAAGATAACTGGGAATCACCAACTCTTGGAGCTTGGGGACTTGGATGGGAAGTTTGGCTTGATGGAATGGAAGTTACTCAATTTACATATTTCCAACAAGTAGGAGGTCTTCCTTGTGATCCTGTTGCTGTTGAAATTACATATGGAACAGAAAGACTTGCTATGTATTTACAAGGTGTAGATTCTGTTTATGATATTGTATGGAATGAAAATAAATTTGGCAAAACAACTTATGGAGATGTTCATAAAGAGAGCGAATTTGAATTTTCTACATATAATTTTGAAGTAGCAAATACTGATATGTTATTTAAACATTTTGATGATGCTTTTAATGAGTGTAAATCATGTTTAAATGCTGCTCTTCCACTTCCTGCATATGATCAATGTATGATAGCATCTCATGCTTTTAACACTTTAGATGCAAGAAAAGCAATTTCAGTAACTGAAAGACAGAATTACATTTTAAAAGTACGAGAATTAGCTCAAGGATGCGCCATGTTGTATAAAGAGCAAGAGCCAGCTAGATTAGCTAGAATTGGAAGTCCTGCTTCTTTAAAAGCATTAGAAGAGCTAAAAGTAAAACATCCTGAATTATTCGTTTAGGAGTTTATTTTGAAACTACAAGAAATCTACGATGTTTTAAATGAAATATCACCATTTGAACTTCAAGAAAAATGGGATAACGCTGGACTTCTTGTAGGTTCTTTTGAAGATGAAATAAGTAATATTTATATTAGTATTGATTTAGATGAAGAACTACTATCAAAAATAGAAAAAAACTCATTAATAATTACTCATCATCCTTTGATTTTTTCAGGTTTAAAAAAAGTAAATTTTGATACTTATAGTACGAAATTATTAAAAGAATTAATTAAAAAAGATATTTCTTTAATATCTATGCATACAAATATTGATAAAACACATTTAAACAAATATGTTAGTGAAGATATTTTAGGCTTTAAAATAGAAAATTCAAAAGAGTTTATATCTTATTGTGATGTAAATATGAATTTTGATGACTTAGTAAAATATGTATCTTCAAAATTAGGGTTAAAAACTACAAAAACAGTTAGATGTAATGATTTTATTAAAAAAATAGGAATCGTTACAGGTTCAGGAATGTCATTAATTGATGAATTAAAAGCAGATTGTTTTCTTACAGGTGATATAAAATATCATGATGCAATGGAGGCAAAAGCTAGAGGTATTTCACTTATTGACATAAGACACTATGAGAGTGAAAGATACTTTAGCACCTTGTTAGAGGGACTTCTTTCAGAATATTTGAAAAAAAATAAATTAAAAGCTATAATAACAGCTTCAAAAAATCCATTTGAGTTTTTTATAGAAGGAGAAACGGTTGAATAAGTATTTAGAGGATTTAATCAAATTATCAAAATTTGATACAGCAATTAGTATGTTTGAGCCAAAGATTGAAAATGAAAAAGCTAAATTAGCAACATTTGTTGAAACAGCAGCATCAATCAAAGCATCAATTAATTCTATTTATTTAGAAATAGATGATGTTAAATCAAAAAGAACAAAAAATAATATTCATTTAGCAGAATTAAAAACTAAGTTAGAAAACATCGCTAAAAAAAATAAAGATGTTAATAACGAAAAAGAGCTAAAAGCTTTACAATTAGAAGAAGAAATTGCAAAAGAGCAAATTTCATTTGCAAATGAAGAAATCGAAAGATTAGATAATCTTACAAAAAATAAAGAAGTAACTTTAAAAGAGTTACAAGAAAAATTAGCTGTAGAAGAAGAAGATATAAAAGAAATCCAAGTTGCAGTTGATTCTACAATTGAAGAGATTAGCAAAGAAAGAAATGTTGTATATCAAGAAAGAAGTGAATTATTAGAGAAATTTGATAATAAAATCTTAACTTTTTATGAAAAAATCAAAAGATGGGCAAAAGATTCAGCTGTAGTTCCTGTTAAAAAACAAGCATGTTATGGATGTTATATGAAAATTAATGATAAAACTTATGCTGAAGTTATTAAAGCAGAAGAGATTGTTAATTGTCCACATTGTGGAAGAATCCTTTATAAAGAAGACGAAATAGAAGAGGCTTAATTTGAGCCTTTTTAGTATATTTTATTACTTACTATTAAGTATTATTTATATACTTGCAACTCCTTATTTAATATTCAAATCTCGAAATTCTAAATATAGACAAGCAATACCAGCAAAATTCTTTTTAAAAGATAATCCATCATTTAAAGAGAATGGCATTTGGTTTCATTCATGTTCTATGGGTGAAACAAAAGCTATAAAACCTTTGATTGAAAATTATCTAAAAAATGCAAACATCTCAGTTATTACAAATACAGGATTTGAAGAAGCAAAAAACATATCTTCAAATGTGAGATATTTACCTTTTGAGATATTTTTACCATTTTGGATAAATAAACAAAAAGTTTTAGTTGTAATGGAAGCTGAACTTTGGTATTTTCTTTTCTTATTTGCAAAGAAAAAAGGTGCAAAAACTTTATTGATAAATGCAAGAATCTCAGATAAATCGTATAAATCATATAAAAGATTTTCTTTTTTTTATAAAAAAATATTTAAAAATATTGATAAAGTTTTTGCACAAAGTGAAGTTGATAAATATAGGCTTGAAGAGCTTGGAGCTTCTAACGTGGAAGTTATTGGAAATATAAAATTAGCACAGTTACCAAAAGTAAATATTAGATTTGAAAAAACTAATGGTATTTTAATAACGGCAGCAAGTACCCATGAAAATGAGGAAAAATTAATTTTAGATGCTTATAAAAAAGAGCAAGGTAAATTAGTAATAGTTCCAAGACATCCAGAGAGATTTGATAAAGTTGATTTTTTAATTCGTGAATTTATAAAAGATAAAGATATTTCATATAATAGATACTCTATAAAAGAAGATTTTAAATCTGATATAATTTTAGTAGATAAAATGGGAATATTAAATGATATTTATGCAATATCAGATGTGGTTATTTTAGGTGGTGCATTTGAAAAAATAGGTGGGCATAATCCAATTGAGCCTGCTTTTTTTAACTGCAAGATTATAAGTGGTAAAAATATATTTAATCAAAAATCACTTTTTGATTGTATAAAAAATTACTATTTAATAGAAAATGATGAATTAGGTGATTATTTAAATAATATAAAAAATTTAGAAAAACCAATTCTAACAAAAGCAGGTTCCCTAGAACCTATAATAAAGGAGATAAACAAATGGCTGTAACTTATGATAAAGCGTATAAACTATTAGCACTACAAGAAAATATATCAAACTCAAAAGCAAAAGAGTTAATTGATAGAGGTGTTGTAAAAGTTGGTGAACAAAAAGTTTTAATAGCACGTGGTGAGATTAGAAGTGATACAAAATTTAATATCAAAGAGATTTCAAAAATAAGAGTAATTTTTCAAGATAATGATATTTTAGTAGTAGATAAACCAGCATTTTTAACAGCTGATGATGTTGCTAAAAAATATGAAGGTGCAATTTTATTAAACAGACTTGATAAAGAGACAAGTGGTGTAATGATGTTTGCAAAGAATGAAGATTTTCAGAAAAAAGCAATTAAAGAGTTTAAAGAAAATAGAGTTTATAAAGAGTATGTAGCTATTGTTGAAGGTAAAGTTGTTGAAGAAATTGAGATTGATAAACCAATTCTAACAACAAAAGATAGAGGAATGGCAAAATCAAAAATTGATTTAAAAAGAGGGAAACCTGCAAAAAGTACAGTTTACCCTGTTTTAGTTGAAGGTAATAAATCAAAAGTAAAAGTTGTTATTGAATCTGGAAGAACTCACCAAATTAGAGTACATTTAAATTCTGTTGGATTACCAATTATTGGAGATGGAATTTATGGAAGAACAGCTTCTAATATAAATAGAGTTTTACTTCACTCAAAAGTTACTAAAATTTTTGATTATACTTTTGAATCGCCTGAACCAAAAGAATTTAGAGTGTATGACTTTAATTCATAATTAAGTTTATCAAATTAATAAATCCCTATAAATAGGGTTTTATTAAAAACACAAATATAAAAATTTACTTAAACTCACTTCATAATTTAATCTAGAATAAAGTATATTTAAAGTAAAATCACCCAATTTAAAAATTGTGGAGATTTACTTTGTTTGATTCAATAACCGGCTCAATACGAAATGCTGTTAATAAAATAAGACATCAAGATGATGTTGCAGCTTTAACAAAAGCTACATCTGAACTTAAAAAAGCTTTATTAAAAGCTGATGTTCATCACAAAACTACAAAAGAATTAATATCAGCTATTGAACTACAAACAAAAAATGCAGGTATTGGACAAGACTCATTTTTAAGAGCTTTAAAAAGTGAATTATCAAAACTTTTAACAGTTCCTGGAAATCAAGGTTTTGTTTTCTCAAATACTCCTCCAACAACAATTTTAATGACAGGACTTCAAGGTTCTGGAAAAACAACTACGACAGGTAAATTAGCAAACTATTTAAAAACTAGAAAGAAAAAAGTTTTAGTTGCAGCTTGTGACTTACAAAGACTTGCAGCAGTTGAACAATTAAAACAAATTGCAGCTCAAATTGAAGTTGATATTTATTTTGATGACAATGAAACTAATCCAATTAAAATTGCCCTTGCAGCAAAAGAGAAAGCTATAAAAGAACATTATGATGTTTTATTAATAGATACAGCTGGGCGACTTGCAATTGATGAAGAGTTAATGCTTCAATTAAAAAATGTAAAAGATGCAATTAAACCAAATGAAATCTTTTATGTGGCAGATGCGCTAACTGGACACGATGCAACTAAAACAGCAACAACTTTTAAAGAAAAAATCGGAATTGATGGAGTTATTTTATCAAAATACGATGGTGACACAAAAGGTGGAGTTGCCCTTTCTATTGCTAATCAAGTTGAAGTTCCTTTAAGATTTATAGGTACTGGTGAAAAAATGCCAGACTTAGAAGTTTTTATTCCTGATAGAATTGTTTCAAGATTATTAGGTCTTGGGGATATTGAAGGACTTGCTGAAAAAACATCTGCAATTATTGATGAGAAAAAAGCAAAAGAAGTTAGTAAAAAAATCAAAAAAGGTGAGTTTAATTTTAATGACTTTTTAGATCAACTTTCAATGATGAGTAAATTAGGTTCTATGAAATCAATTATTGGAATGATTCCAGGTCTTTCTCAAATGGCTGGACCTATAAAAGATATGGATTTTGAGAACTCAGCTGAAATAAAAAGAATTAGAGCTCTTATTGGTTCTATGACTCCAAAAGAGAGAGAAAACCCAGATTTAATGAATCCTAGCAGAAAAAAAAGAATTGCAGTTGGTTCTGGAGTTTCTGAGGTTCAAATAAACAAAATTTTAAAGCAATTTAAAAATGCTTCAAAAATGGCAAAACAACTTTCTTCTAAGGGTGGAATGAAAGGTTTACAAAATATGTTGTCTCAAATGGGACCAAACGGGATGCCAAAAATCCCTAGATAAATAAATTAAATAGTGTTGAGCTGTGAACTTTTAACTTTTGTTTTGGAGTTCAGAATTCAATACTATAAATTAAAAAAGGAAAGAAAACATGACAGTAATTAGATTAACAAGAATGGGAAGAAACAAAAAACCATTTTACAGAATCGTTGTAACAGACTCAAGAAAAAGAAGAGATTCAGGATGGATTGAATCAATTGGTTATTTCAACCCAGTAGTTGAGCCAAAAGTATTAAAAATTGACGAAGAAAGATATAACTATTGGTTAAGTGTTGGTGCTAAACCTTCTGAAAAAGTTAAAAAATTAGCTTCTAAATAATTATAATTAGAAAATAATATGATTACTAAATTTATAGAAAAGTATGCAAAACTAATTGTAAGTGTTCCTGAGGATGTTACTATTACAAAAGAATTAATTGATGATAATTTTGCTGAAATTATTATTAGTGTAAACAGTGTTGATATTGGCAAACTTATTGGGAAAAATGGAAATATGATTAATGCTTTAAAAACTATGGCAAATGGTTGTAAAGCAAAAGATGGTATTTCATATAAAATACAAGTAGTGGTGAAATAGTTGTCTATGAATAGTAATGATATATTTGTAGCTAAGTTAGGAAAAGCTGTTGGATTACAAGGTCACTTAAGACTTTTTATGGATACAGATTTTCCTGAACAGTTTAAAAAAGGTGCTGTTTTTAAAACTAATAAAAAATTAGAACTAAAAGTAGCTGAATATAATACTTCTCGAGAATTAATAAAATTTGAAAATTTTGATGATCTCGAAACTTCTAAAAAACTAACTAATCAAGAACTATATTCAACAATTGAGCAAACAAAAGAGTGTTGCAAATTAAAAAAGAACGAATTTTTTTGGTTTGATTTAATCTCTTGTAATGTTTACGAGAATGATTTATTATTAGGGAAAGTAAAAGAGATACAAAGGTATCCTTTAAATGATTATTTAGAAATCCAAACTTCTGATGAACTTGTTGAAAAAGGTTTCTCAAAAGTATTTTTAATACCTCATATATTTGATAAATACATTTTAAATGTAAATATCAATGACAAAAAAATAGAAGTAAAAGATTCACTAATTATTTTAGAAAACTCTTAAATTAATAGTTACATCTTTTATCATACTCTTCTTGTGTAAATTCTAGTTCATAAGCTTCATTAAATTTATTACTAATTAATTTATTTAATAAATTAGCTCTATCTTCATTCTTTTCAAAAGGTCCATAATAGAGTTCAATCCTGTTTTCATCATCTCTACATAGCTTAATATCAGGATTTACAGCAACAATTTTATCTAAGTATTTTTTATATAAAACGCCTTTTATTTTTGCAACACTAATGAATAATAAAAATTGATTATTTTTATTCGTATCTTTATTTACTTTTTCATTTTTTACTGCTTGTTTTGTATTTGTTGTCTCATTTACACTATTTGAATCTACATTTTTTATTTTTTCTGTTGCTTTAGCAGGAACACCATCAGTTACATTGCTTGAAGAAGTATTATCTAATTCACTTTTTAATTGTGCAGCTTGTTGCTTCATCCCCTCAAGTTGAGCTTTCTCTTTTTCTAATTCAAGTTTCTTCTCTTCAAGTTGAGCTTTTTGTTTTGCAAGTTCATCTTCTTGAGTTTTTAATAATTCATCTTCTTTTCGTTTTTGTTCATCTAATAGCTTTTTCTCATTGTCTTTTTTTTCTACTTCATCAATTTTTTCGTTATTAATACTTCTGCTTGTTAAGTTTGCTAATTGTTCATTTAATTTTTTTGAATTAATATCTTTAATATCAAATTTATAGCTATTTTCATTAGTCTCAACTTTTTCTACAGGAGTAGATACTTCATTTATTGGAGCCTTAACTACTTCTTTTGGTGCAAAAAAACCAGTAAAGTAAAGTGCTGCACCAATAATTAAAAGTAAAAGTAAAAGTACAGCAATACCTATTAATATTTTAGTAAGAATACTTTTTTTAGGTTTTATAAATTCTTCATTTATAATTGGAGGTTCAATTCTCTCTTCTGAATTATTTTCTTCAAGTTCTTCAGAATTTTCTTCACTATTCGAACCATAAGTATTCGTTGTATAATTTATGTTGTCAGGATCTACTTGGTTGTTATCATCTGCCATTTTTTACTCTTTTAAACTTTTATTTTCTTTTAATTTTTTGTAATACTCTTTTCTATATTGCTTAAGTTCTTCTTTTCTTTTCTCTCTGTATTCTTTGTCATATTCCAATCTTTTTTCTTTATTAAGCTCGTAATACTCTTTCTTTTTCTCTTTGTAAGCATTTAGTTTTGTAATAATTATGTCTTTTCTATTATCTAAATAATTCTTTTGAGCTTTAATTATTTCCTTTATTGTAAGTGTAAAATTATCATTATTAAGTTCAGTATCATAATCATAAACTTTTTTTACTTCAGATTCTTTCTTTTTTAAATAATAGTCCCGTTTTTTTCTTTTATGTGCTAAAAATTTTTCTTCGCGAAGTTTTTTTAATTCTTCTAAATTCATAAATTTTATTTAACTACTTTAGTTTTTTAATCTATTAACTGTGTCAAGCATTCCATCGGCAGTTGTAATTGCTTTTGAGTTAGCTTCATAAGCACGTTGAGCTGTAATTAAATCAACCATTTCATTAACTAACTTTACATTTGATAATTCAATCATACCTTGTTGAATACTTCCAAATTGTTCTTCTGTTGGATTACCCTCCAAAACGTCACCAGATGCATCACTTTGCATAAATAATGAATCACCTAAAGGTGTAAGACCAGCTGGGTTTATAAAGTCTGCAACAGTTATTTGCCCCAAGTCAACTGTCGTACTTGTTTGTGGATCTGTTGCTGTAACTGTACCATCTTTTGCAATAGATAAATCAGTAACATTGTCAGGAACAACAATTTCTGGATTGAGTGAATAACCACTTGAATTTACAATAGAACCTTCATTATTTAGTTTAAAAGCGCCATTTCTAGTATATGCTGTCTCTCCACTTGGCAATGTTATTTGAAAAAATCCTTTTCCTTGAATAGCTAAATCTAGAGTATTTGAGGTAAGTTTTAAATCACCTTCTGAGAAGTTTTTTTGAATACCAGAAACTCTAACTCCAAGCCCAACATCGATACCAGTGGGATTTATAGTTGTTTGTGTTGTTTGACCCGCAGTATAATTTAATGATTCATACATTAAGTCCTGAAATTCAGCTCTATCTTGTTTAAATCCTGTCGTATTTACATTGGCTATGTTATTTGATGTTACATCAATTTGATGTTGCATTGAGTTCATACCTGTTGCTGCTGTATAGAGTCCTCTAATCACGGTATATCCTTTAAAGTTACATGTATTTATTATATTTTAAGATTAATTAAATTTAGATAAATTTAAGAGATAATTTTTTTGATACATTAAGTATAAATTTAAAACAAATTATATATAATGCATATTAATTGAATATATTTATAAATAAAGGGATAGTTAATGAGAATTCTAATAGTTGATGATAGCTCTACAATGAGAAGAATCATTGGAAATGTAGTTATGCAATTAGGATTTACTAAAGATAGTTTCGATGAAGCCGAAGATGGTGTTAAGGCGTGGAAATTACTTAGTGAAAGTCGTTATGATGTTATATTAACAGATTGGAATATGCCTAATATGAATGGTTTGGAACTAGTTAAAAAAGTTAGAAGTGAAGGTATTCATCAGAAGACACCAATCATTATGATCACAACTGAAGGTGGGAAAGGTGAGGTTATTACTGCCTTAAAAGCAGGGGTAAATAATTATATCGTAAAACCATTCAATGCCGAAGTTCTAAAAGAGAAACTTGACGGAGTATTAAAAAAATAATTAAGGTATTATCATGAGTATGAGCCAAGAAGAGATTGAAGCTTTAATGAATGGTCTAGATATTGAGGATGATGTTGAGGCTGAGGATGAAACTGTTGCTGTTAATACTCAAGAAATTGAGGAATTATTATCGCAGACAGAGGGGTTAAAAGAAGATATTAAATTTGATAACGAAAAAACTGAAAAGAACCAAGTTGAATTAAAACCAAATACAACAAGTGTTAGTAGTTCTGATATAGAAAAGTTATTAAGTGAAATAGAAAATGCAAGTGAAAATACATCATCATTAACAGAAGAAAGTTTAGAATCAGAAAAGTTTGATGAACCTGAAAAAGTAGTTGTTGAAACAGAGAAAAAATCTGATAAGAAACCAGATAGAAGTGAAGATGAAATTGTAAATGATTGGACTAATACTAAGATAAAAGAAGGAATATTCCCTTTCCCAGCTGAAAAAGACACAAAAGTTGTTAATCAATTAAGTCAAGTTGCAAATGATTCAGAAGAAAAAGTTTCCCAAATATTTGATGTTTTAAGTTTAACTCTTGATAATAATAATGAATTAAGAAATTATGTAAAAGATTTTGAACAATATTTTACTACACAAGCAAGTTTACTATCATCATTAAATAATAAATTTCCAAATATAAAAGTATTTAATGAGCATTTATCAAATACAAACAGAGTAGCTGAATCATTAAAAAGTATAAAGAATTTAATTAATTCAGAAGATTCTGAAATATTTCAAGCTATGGAATTAATGCAATTTAATGATATTAATAGACAAAAGATTGAAAGAGTTATGTCTGTTATTAGAAAATTGTCATTATATTTAAATAACCTATTTGAAGATGATGGAGCAACTAAAGATGTTGCAATTGCAAAACATATTCATGGCGATAGCACAGATGATTTAATTGGTGATGATTTAGATAAGTTAATTGCTGAATTTTCTCATGATAAATAAATAATAAAGGAGTAGTTAATGAATCAAGGTACTTATCCACTTGCTGCATCAATGATAAATCAGATTAATAGATTAGATCAAATTAGTAATAATTTAGCAAATGTAAATACAAATGGTTTTAAGCAAGAAGGAACAACAGAGACTACTTTTAATTATTATTTACAAAGAGCTCAAGAAGAAAATATTGTACCAACAAAAATAAGTACTGTAACCAATAATATACCAAAAATTGATTCAAAATTTATAAATTCAGAAATGGGTCCTATTGCAATGACTGGGAATTCTTTAGATTTTGCATTAAATAATCCTGATACTTTTTTTAAAATACAAAATAACAATGGTGATATTGTATATACAAGAGATGGAGCATTTAAGAATTTGGATAACTTTTTAGTTGATGGAAATGGTAATAATGTTTTAAATGCTAATAATGAACCAATCGTTATTGATGAAAATACTGCATCACAAGTTGGTGTGGTTAAAATATCTTATGATAATTTAGAAAAAATTGGTGATAATACATATGCTGCAAAGAATGCTACTGGAATACAAGCATTTGAAAATAATGAAAATTTGATAGTTACTGGTGCAATTGAGAAATCAAATGTAAATTCAATTAGTGCAATGGTTGAGTTAATTGATGCAAATAGAAGATTTGAACAAGCACAAAAAGCAGTTAAAACAATTGATGATTTAAACAGTGCAACAATAGAAAAAATAGGAAGTAATACTAAATAATGGAAGCTAGTAGCATATCAAGTAAACTTTATGAACAGTTAAATTTTAGAGCTGAAAAGCAAAAAGTTATTTCAAGTAATATTGCTAATATTAATACACCTAATTACAAAACAAAAGAGTTAGTTTTTGAAGATGAATTAAATTCTCAAACTAATACATTAAAAATGAAACAAACCAATTCTAAACATATATCTACTATTGATAACAAATTAGCTAGTGTAAATCCACAGTTATTGGAAGTACAGGGTTTACAAGAACAAAATGATGGTAATAATGTTAATTTAGATAATCAAATGAGTGAAATGTCTAAAAATAAAGTATTATATGATGCTATTCAATCTTCAATAAGAAAAGATTCTAAATTATTTAGATCTGTTATTGAATCTTCTGCTAAAAATTAATTAGGATAAATAATCTATGGATCAATTTTTAAAGTTTATTAATAATTTAAATACAGCTCAACGAGCAGTTATAATTGGAGGTTTTTCTTTATTATTTATATTATTAGTTGGTTTATTAGTTTATTCAAGTATTAAAGCAGAAGACAAAAAATTAAATTATACAATCGCTTCAAATTTAACTAAATCACAAGTTATGTTAGCAAGTGATGAACTTGAGGCTTCGGGTATATTATTTGCAGTAAGTGGTTCTGGAAATAGTTTAACATTAAAAACATCAAAAGAATTTATTAATATTGCTAAGATTAAGTTAGTTACTAGTGAAGCAGCAACAAGTCAGCATGTTGGTTGGGAAATATTTGAAAAGTCATCTTTAGGTACTACAAACTTTGAGAATAAAGTTAAATATTTAAGAGCATTAGAGGGTGAGTTATCTAGATCATTAGAATCATTAACAGGTGTTTTAAGAGCAAGTGTTAAAATTGCAATTCCAAAAGATACTATATTTACAGAAAAGAAAAGTGATACCACTGCATCTGCTGTTCTTTCTTTAAAACCTGGTATTTTTTTAACTCAAAAACAAATAGATGGAATTAAGAATTTTATAGCTTCTGCTGTTCCTGATTTAAAACAAGAGAATATTCAACTTATTGATCAAGATGGAAGTTTACTCCAACAAACTCCAGATGAAATAAATAATCAAAAATCAACAACTCAAAATAAGTATAAAGAGGGATTAGAAGAAGATTATTCTAAAAAAGTAGTTGCATTATTAGAACCTTTTGTTGGAGTAGGAAGAGTTGTAGCTAAGGTGACTGTTTCTTTAGATTTTGTTAAAAAAGATGTAGAAGAAGAGATTTATAATCCTGAGGGAAGTATTAGATCTCAACAAGTAATAGAAAATAGCTCAAATTCACAAGGAATGCCATCAAATACGAATGGTGTTGCTGGAGTAGATAATAATATTCAAGCGCCAGCTAACGGTGCTGGTGGAAATAATGTTGCTTCAAAAAATGAAGGTACAAATACTGTAACAAATTATGAGATTTCTAAAAAAGTTGTTACGCAAAAAGATAATAATTATACTAATATTAAGCGTATAACAGCTGCTGTAACTTTTGATTCATCTGTGTTAAAAGATATTCAAAACAAAGATGAATTTATTGCTTCTTTAGAATCAGTAGTTCAAGATACAATTGGATATGATAAAACAAGAGGTGATAAGATTACTGTTAGAGATTTTAAATTTATAGGTGTTAAACCTATTGAACAAGTTACTCAAACTGTTGATGCAAATGGTAATGCAGTAATTGTTGGTGATGAATCTACTGATACCCTCGCTATGATAAAATCTATTTTAAGAGATTTTAGTGAATATATTCAATATATAATTGCAGCAGTTTTACTATTGATTTTTTATAAAAAATTTATTGTTAACAACGAAGTTGTTATTTTGGCCGATGGAACTAGAAAAAATGTTGATGGTAGTGATGAAAATTTAGTAAAAGATATGTTGTTAACTGATTATGAAAATGAATTTGATGCAGGTACTGCACAAGGACGATTAAAATCAAAAGTAAAAAGTCAAATATTAAACAATATTGATGGTTTAGATGAAGAATCAGCAGCAAGATATGAAGTGTTTATTGAAGAACTTGATAAAGAAATAAATAATAATTCATTAGAAATAGCAAGAATGATTGAATTATTATTAAATGAAGGTAATAGTACTTTTAAATAAAAAGGTGTTAAAGAATGGCAGAAAGTTTTAAAAAAGAGAATGATGTTCTGAAAGGAATGTCAATGTTAGATAAAGTTGCTAGATTCTTTGTACTAATTGGAGAAGAATCTACAGTTAAAATATTTCAACATTTACCTAAAGAAACCGTAGAAGCGATATCAACTGCAATTACACAAATAACATCAGTAAATAAAGAAGTATCTTTAGCGATATTAGAAGAGTTTCATTTATATACTAGAACTAAAGGTTTTATTAATTCTGGTGGATATGATTTTGCAAGAGATATTTTATATAAGTCTCTTGGTAAAAATGAAGCGGATGAAGTATTAGCCAAATTATCAAGAATGAAGTTAGCTTCACAAGCCTTTTCATATTTAGATGGAATTAATCCAAAACAATTGAGTGATTTTATTAAAGATGAATCTCCTCACACTATTGCTGTTATATTATCTCATATGGATCCTAATAAATCATCTGAAGTATTAATGCAGTTAGATGAAGAGATTAGAGTAAAAGTAACTATTCAAATAGCTACAATTAAAGATGTTTCACCGGATGTTGTAAGAACTATTTCTCTTGTTTTAGAGAAAAAATTAGAGTCCTTACTATCATCTATTGTAGATGTAGGTGGTGTAAAAGTTGTGGCAGATATGTTAAATAAACTAGGACCAAAAGCTCAAGATATCTTAAAAAATATTAATGGTATTGATACATCATTAGCAACAAAGATAAAAGAAAATATGTTTGTATTTGAAGATTTATTAAATCTAGAACCTGAACATATAATGAAAATATTACAAGGTGTGGATACTGGAGATGTTGTGATTGCTATGAAAAATGTAACTGAAGAAGCGATGGAAAAAATTACATCATCTATGTCTCAAAGAGCAAGAGATAGATTTAAAGAAGAGTTTGAAATGTCAAATAAAGTTAAAATTAAAGATATAGAAGCTGCCCAAAGAAAAATGTTAGATGTTGCCCAAAAAATGATAGAAGATGGAATTATAGATAGAGAGAATAGCTAATGGCTGATAATGTATATTCAAGTGCAAAAATATTAAGTAAAAATGAAGAAGTTCAGAAATATGAATTAGGTAATTTTATTAATTCACAAGTAGATAATAATGTTGTTGCAAATTCTAATTCAGTTTTAGATGATAGAGAGATAAATGGTCGAGTTGATCCCGTTCTTATTGAAGTTAGAAATTTGAGTTTAAAATTAAATGAAATATCAGAAAAAGTTGCAAATATTGAGAATGATGGAATAAAAGGTAAAGATGTAGACGCACAAGTTATTCAAGCAATTAGAGATTTGAAACATTATGCCGCATTTTTTGAGCAAGCAACTTTTCAAATGGAAACAAAGCTATTAAAAACATCTATTTCAATAGCTCAAAAAATTATAAGTATTGAAGTTGGGGAAAATTCTTCAAAAATTGCAAAACAGACTATAAGTCATCTTTTAGATAAAATAAAAACAGCATCAAAAGTACAAATACATTTAAATCCAAAAGATTATGAAATTTTAAAAGATCAATTAAATTTAGAAACTTTTATTGAATTAAAAAGTGATGCAAATGTTACAGCTGGTGGTGTTGTAATTGCAAGTGATCTTGGAAATTTTGATGGGAATATTGAATCTAAAGTATCTTCAATGTTAGATTCACTTGATTTGATTATTTAGTAAAATAAATCATATATTAAATATCATAACTTTATGATATAATTTAACAAAATAATAGATAAAGTATTCAAATGGAAATTAGTGAAAGAGATTATGACTTATTAGTCGATACAGAGATAGTTGTAGATGTAATGTTAGGCAGTACAAATATAACAGTTTCGGAATTTCTTAAATTAAGTGATGGTGATATAATTTCTTTACATAAAGCTGCTGGAACGGGCGGTGAAATCTATGTAAATACAAGAATCATTGGGACAGGTGATATTATTGTTATTGATGATAAATTAGCAGTTAGAGTTCAGGATTCTATGGATTCAGATAATGTAGTTCGATATTTCTTCGAAGAACACATGATATAGGAGATTAAAATGGCTAGTACAGTAGAAGTAAATTCAAGCGTTGGTATAGATGGAAATAGCTATACAACAGCAATAAGTAATGATAAGTTAACTAATGATGATTTTCTGAAATTAATGATTCAAGAATTAAAAATGCAAGATCCAACTAAACCAATGGATTCTGCACAAATGCTTTCTACTCAAATGCAAATGTCATCTATGAGTACAAATCAAGAGATGATAAAAGCTATGCAATCTATGCAAACAGCATTTACACAATCTTCATTATCTAATGCATCTGGAATAATTGGAAAAAATATTGAAGATGGCAATATTGGTGCTAGCGGTACTACAAAAGCTTACACAGTTAGATCTGTTGAGAATGTTGAGGGAGAAATTCAAGTTAAAGCACAAGAGATATTATATCTAGAAGATAGGGTTGTTATTCCTGATTCCACTGATGCAACTAAAAGTAAAATAGTTAATTATAATGCAGCGGGGGAAATACTTGATGATAAGGGAAATAAAACTGGGGATAAAATTGTATTAAAAAGTCCAGGGCTACCTTTAATTAGTGATGGAAAATTAACAATTTTAGATTCAAATAATGAACAAATTGCAAATAATAAATATACTTTAGCTGGAGTGTCTGTTCCTGTTTATTCTGATCAGTTAACAACTTTACCATTTTCAAATATTACTAAAATATTCTAAGGATTTAAAATGATAAGTGCATTATGGAATGGTATTACTGGATTAAATACTTTTGAAAAAGCAATAAATATTGAATCAAATAATGCTACAAATGTTAATACAGTAGGATATAAATCAGATGTTGTATCATTTGAAGATATGATGTATCAAAATCGATATGGAAAAGGGGTAAACGTTCAAAACGTTACTAAAGCAATGTCAGAACAAGGTGGAATAAAATTTACTAATGATACCTTTGATGTTGCTATTGAAGGTAAGGGTTATTTTATGGTTAGAGATGTTAAAAATGACGGTACTATTCAAAATTATTATACAAGAACAGGTAATTTTAAAATGGCAACCGATGGATTTTTAAAAACTCAATCTGATATGAATATTATGGGTTTAAGTTCAGTGTCTACTCCTCCTAATGCTTCATTTACAGATAATTATGCAAGAAGTATTGCTTCTCAAGCAATTAATAATGTTAACTTTTTAGAAACAATAAATGCAAGATCTACAGATTATACTATATCTGCTAAGGATGATATTCTTGCAGATACAAGTGGAAATAATTATAAAACTAAATCTGCTAAACTTACTGATATTGATGCATTAATTGCAGACTATAAAAGTAAACTTTCTACGTATGAATCAAATTCATATGAAGCTGCTACAGCTTCAGCTTCTCAAGTAACTACTGTAGATTATTCAAGGTATTTAAGTGATTTAGTAAATGAAAATGATGTGATTAATATTACAATTAATGGAAATGTTGTAAAACAACAGTTTGATACAGATATTCAAACAACATTAAAAAAGTTTTCAGATAAAATATCAAATATTCAAGGATTAAGCTCTTCTATTGACGGTTCAGGTAAATTGACAATTAGTTCATTGATACCAGGAAAAGAAGTAAAAATGGATCTAGCACAGATAAATAATAATTTAGTTGTTCCTTTAAATGTGGTTAATGCACAATTGGGTACAGGTAGGGGTGCTGTTGATAGTTCTAAGACAGCATTAGAATCTGTTTTAGGCCGTGCTGGTGCACAGTTACTAGAAATTGATAGTAAAATTGATTTAACCGCAGAGAAAGATTTAAATGTGGATAAAATACAATTAAATTTAACTAATTTAAAGTTATCTAATAGTATAGGTGATGTGGTTATAGAAGATGGAAATATATATGTAAAAGATGGTGAAAATAAATTTATCGTTGGAAAAATCGAAACTGCAAGTTTTGCAAATGAGCAAGGGTTAACCCCTGAAGGTGGAAATTTATATAGTGCTTCTAAAGAATCAGGTAATGCTGTTTATGCAGGAAAGTTAAATAAATTAGTTGCTAGTGCATTAGAACAAAGTATGTCAAATTTAGGTAATAGTTTGACTGCATTGCTTATATATCAAAAAGCATTTGAAGCAAATTCAAAATCGATCACAACTTCAGATGAGTTATTACAAACAGCTATTCAATTAAAAAAATAGCTTGTTTATATCTTAGTACTATATTAGTATTAAGATATGAACACAAGTTCATAACCTTAATAAATAAAGGATAAGTCATGATAGGAGCACTTTGGACAGGGATCTCAGGATTATCGTCACAACAAAAAGCTTTGGATAATGAATCAAATAATATTGCGAATGTAAATACAATAGGATATAAAGCCTCAAGAATTTCATTTGCAGATCAAATGTACCAAGATAGAATTGGTAAAGGATCAAAAGTACTTGATGCAGAAAAACTTTATACGCAAGGTAACTTAAAACTAACTGGTGTAAATTATGATATGGCTCTTAGTGGGGATGGATTTTTTACAGTAGTGAATACAAGAAGTGCAGGAGCAGCCGAAACACTTTATACAAGAGCAGGGAATTTTAGAATGGGTGATAATGGAACCCTTCAAGATGCAGCTGGAAATGAAGTACAAGGTTGGATGATGACTGCCATTGATAGTCAAAATGATGTTACAAGTACAAATCCAAATGTAAGTGTATTCACTACAGATTATTCAAAACTTCTTAGCTCAAAAATAATAAATCATAGTACTTATGTACAGACAATAACTGCAAAAGCTACAGATTATACAACAACAGCAAAATCTGATTCTACTACAGTATTTAGTGGAGATGGAGAAAAAACAAAATCTTCAAAAATATCAGATATAGAAGAAGCGATAAAAGATTATACAGCTTGGTTGCAAAAAATAAAAGATGAACCAGATTCGTCATCTTCAACTTCGATATCACAAACATCTCAGCTTAACTTTAAAACAGGTTCTGGAAACTCTATAATAAGTAAAGATGGAGATCAAGTATATGTATATATCAATGGGAATAAGTATTCTCAAAATTTTCTTTTAACAAGTGCAAGTGCTACATTAAAAGATGAACTTTATGCTGCTGATCAAGCTCTTCCACTAGCGAGTAGACAAGGATATGCAGATCCATCAGGGACATTAACTACTACAGAAAGTGCTTTGTATGATAAGGAAGCTGGTAAAATAGCAACGTATAAAGCATTAGCAGATAAAATATCTCAGATTCCAGGATTAGTTGCGACAACAGCAATAGATTCAGGGGGAGCAGATGTTTTTAATACAAGTGAGATATATAAAGATTCAACAAAAAATGTAGATATATTAAAAGGTATAATTCAAATAAAATCGTTGATACCAGGTCGAGAATTTACAATATCAGAAGTAGCTGAACAGTCAGGGAATACAGTAATACAAGGGAATTATCAGACTTCAACATTAGCATCAAAAGGTTCAGGTATAGGAGCATTAGAGACATCAAGAGATGCATTAGCTAAGTTGGTAACAGGAAAACAACAAGATGTTTATACTCCTACTAATTTACAAATTGATGGAAGTGCAAAAGATTATACATTTGGGATAAGTATTTATGATAAAGAGTTAAAAATAAATACACCAATACCAAATGATGGTGGAATTCCTCCTCAAGCAGTAAATGTTTTTATAAATAATGCAACAAGTGTAGATGACATGGTTTCTCAAATTAATGCAAATACAGATTTAGCAGCGCAAATAATAGCAAGAAATGTAAATGGTAATTTAGTAGTTCAAACACTTGATTCAAATTATGATGTTGAATTTACAGGTAACTTAAAAGTTTCAGATGATAATACGGGAACAACCCTTGCAACTGCTGCAGGAACTTTTACACCAATTGATATAAACGGAAATTATTCAGGAAGAAAAGGTGCAGGTGCAGAGTTTATAGAGATAGTTAATACAGTAGATCAAACATCGTCAAAAGGAAGTTTACAACTAAGACTAGATACTTTAGGTATTTCAGATTCAGCTTTTGGTGAGTTTTCAGTTGATAGTACAGGTTTAATTACAATGAAACAAGATGGAGCTGATTTTGCAGTTGGACAAGTAGCAATTGCCGTATTTAATAATAATAGAGGATTAAATCCAATGGGAGATAATCTATTAGGAAAAACTAATGAATCAGGTGACCCAATCTATAATTTAAATAATAATAAAACAGCAAAAATTGAATCAAAAACATTAGAATTAAGTACAGCAGATTTATCAGAGAGTTTAGTAAATCTAATGGTATTTCAAAGAGCATTTGAAGCAAATGCAAAATCAATTACTACTTCTGATGATATTTTAAATACTTTAATCAATCTAAAAAGATAATCTTTTAAATAGGGTAAGTTTACTTACTCTATTTATATTTAAATAGGACAAGTTTGGAAAATTTTTTATTAATAATTGTACTTGGAGTTTTATTACTCTATTTCTTTTCAAGTTCTAATGTATATAAATCTTTATATAAGAAAGTAAATGAAGAAAAAAATATTATACAAGAAGAAATTGTAAAATTTGAATCATTAATTGAAAGATATGAGAAGCAAGTAAAAATAAGTGCTAATACTTTAAAAACTAATCAAGGTACATTACAGGTTGCAAGAGATGATTTGCAAGAATTAAGAATAGAAAATATTAATTTAAAAAATAAATTGGATGAGTTACAAAAAAGAAATGAAGAGCTTTATGCTCAAGTTAATGCAATGGTTTAGGTCTTAAAAGAAGAATGAAATTAGTATATAAATTATTAGTATTTACATTATTTATCAATTATAGTTTGTATGCTGAAGATGATTTAATTGAATCTCAACCTGAAATTATTTTTCAATTTGAGAAGTTAAAAAAGTCTCAAGAAAATTTGGCTTTACAGATTGATTTTAATAAAGCCGTATTACATTTAAGTAAAAATGAATATGAAGAAGCGATTAAACTTTTTGAAAAAACTTCTAAGATATTAGAAGTTCCTTCATATTTGAATATGGGAATTGCTTATTACAAAATGAATTCTGTAGATAATGCAATAGTATATTTGAATAAAATTTATGAAAAACAAGAGAATATAAATATACATACATTTCCATATATGGCTGCATGTTATTATTTGTATCAAATTTCAAAAGATAATAAATATCTTGACACTATTGTGAAAATATCAAAAAAATTTAAAAACTTATCTGAACATTCAAAAAGAATGCTCTCTGACACATACATAATATTAAAAGAGTATGAAAATGCATTAGAAGTTTTAAATACAATGGACTATCCTACAGATTTAAAAAGAGGATTAATTTATTTAAAATTAAAAGATTATGAGAAAGCAAGTTTATTATTAAAAAAAGCAAAAGAACAAAATGTTAATCCAAATACAGTGGATAAAATTTTGTGGTTTTTAAGTTTTAGTTATTTAAAAATGAATAATATTGACCAACTAAAAGAGACTTTAGATTTAATAAATGAGAGAAAAAATACTTTTAAAGCTAATATTGAATTACCTATAGAAATTTTTTTCAATCAAAATAAATTTACGTCTAAACAGTATTTAGATTCAGTTATTAAATTTGATGAAAATAGAAAAATAGATTTTGTATTTTATTTTGCTCCATTTATTTTTTCAGATTCACAAGAAATTATTTACGATAGTCTTAAAGGATTTATTTATAATCAAAAAGAGAATATAGTAAATCTTGAAGAGATGGTTGATTATAATGCAAAATTTCTAAAAATTGTTAAAGAAGACCCAATTATAAGAGTTTCTGAATTAGAAAAAATGTTGACAAAAGATACTAAATCATATATTTTTTATAATTTAGCATTATCTTGTGCACAAATAAATGATTTTAATAACGCTTTTAAATATTTCGAAAGGGCTTATAAATTAAATCCTGGGAATAAACTTTATTCAACAATGTACCTAATTAGTGCAAATAGAATAAATGTAAAAATAAAAGATAGAGAATATATAGAAACAAATATAAAGAGTGTTAATGGGCTTTATAACTATTTTTCAAAAGAAATCTACAAGTTATTTATAAATCCTCAGTACACATCAGCAGATAAGCCATTAGAATATGAAAATACAATATTTTTTAAAGCTTTAGATTTTCTTAATGCAATGCAAAAAGGTACAGTTACAGAAAATCATATGTTATTAGATGAACATTTTAAAGATCCATTGACATTTTTAATTAAAATGGTACAAAGAAGAAAAGGAGAGAGTGATTATACTTATTATGCAAGATTACAGGATTCTATACCTTTAAATTTGAATAATCAATTTTTAGAAGGCCCATTAATTATTACAAGATACTATGTAGATATTTTAAAAGGTTTAGGTATTTTTTCAAAAGCTGATATGAAAATCACAGGTAAAACCACACCTTCTTATTTAAGAACAAAGGCATTAATAGATTTACATTTTAATTCACCAGATGAAACCATAAAAACATTAGAATATTTGCAATCAGAGTATAAATTAGAAGATAAGTATACTATGTATTTAATGGTTGCTGCAATGTTAGAAGCGGGAAGGTATAATGATGCATCAATTCAAATATCATTAATTAAAGCAATATTAAATGATCATGATGCAGATTTCTTAATAGCAATTCAATTAATAGAAGAATTGAAAATTTCAAGTGCTAAACAATTTCTAATTCAACCTTATCTTGATTCTTTAATAGATTTTAAATTAATTGGGTTTGATGAGTATTTAGAATCTTTATAGTTTATTTCTAAATCTTAAATAATTTAATCTTTTTCTGCTATAATAACCTAAAATTGTTACTTTTTAAGGAGGATGTTATGGAAATTAGTAGAGTTGCAGAGATGGATAATTCTAAACTTAATAATTTAGAGAAAATCCAAAAAGTTAGTAATGTTGATGAAAAAAATAAAGTAATCCAAGAAGATGAGTACAAAAAAGCTTTAGGTACTCAAGGAACAGCAGATAAAAATGAAGTTATCTTAGATAACGTAAAATTTGGTTACAACAAAAGTTCAAAAGACTTTTTTGTAAAAGTAACAAGAGGTGATGCTGAATATAAATATCCAACTGAGGATATGATGAAAGTAAAAGCTTACGTTTTACAGGAATTAGAAAGTTCAAATAACAAGTAAAGGCAGTATTAATTGGCATCAGATTTATCAAATATATTTAAAGAAGAACTTTCTAATACATTAGAACAGTTACTATCAAAAAGTTCTCAAATTGAAGCAATTGTAGCTTTAGTTAGCGATAATTTTGATTCAACACAATTAGTTGAGTGTGTAGTTAAGTTTGACTTTAAAGGAATTTCATCAAAGATTACTTTTTACATACCAACACTTAGTGCAACAAAATTTGAGTATTTAATGCTTGGTGGAATGGGTGATTTAAAAGAGCACATTGATGATGAGATAACTGATGCTGTTAATGAAATAGTTTCAAATATATGTGGTAGTTTTTGTACTTCTGTTAATGCTCAAGGACTACCTGATATTGGTTCTATAAAGTCGGAAGTTAAAAGCTCAACAATAGTTGAAGGGTCATTATTATCAGGTAAAACTAATATATATGAAATTATCCTATCTTTAGATGATGAAAAGTTACCAGTTATTATTCATTATGATGATATATTATTACCATTTTTTTCTTCAGTTACTGGTGTAACATCAGAAGAAAATGAATCTAAAAGCAATGAGGGACCAATAATAGTGCCAAATAATAACTATTACAATCCTCCCACTCCAAGTGTACAGACTCCAAAAAATTTAGAACTTTTATATAATATAAAGCTAAAATTAAGTGTTCGATTAGGAACAAAAGTTGTTTTATTAAAAGATATTTTAAGATGGGATGTAGGTGAAATTATTGAACTTGAACAGATGGTAAATGAACCTTTAGAAGTTTTAGTTAATGGTGTTAAGATAGGAGTAGGAGAAGCTGTCATTGTTGAAGGAAAGTTTGGACTTAAAATAAAAAAAATCGGAAATGAAGATTTTAGATTAAATCATATAGGATTGTAGTTAATGGATAAAAGTACCGTAGGAGGATTAGGCGGAGGTTGGATCCTTATTGCCATTGCCATAATTTTAGGGGGAGTTGGTTTTGGTCCCTATGTAGATATACCTTCTGTTGTAATTGTTTTTGGTGGAACAATTGCCGTTACCGCTGCTCAATTTGAAGCAAGTGATTTGAAAAGGATTATGCCTGCTTTAAAAGTTGCTTTTAATGAAGTAAAAGTTGAGCCATTACCTGAATTAGTTGAAAAAATTGTTTTTTATGCAACTGAGATTAAAAAACATGGAGTAATGCAAATTGAACAAAAGGTGATTCAAGAAACAAATCCATTTTTTAAAGAGGCTTTTCAGCTTTTAGTTGATGGAACTAAACCTGATGTTTTACAACCTTTGATGGAATTAAAATTAGAACACATGGAAAAAAGGCATTCTGTAATTATATCAATATTTGGTAATATTGGAGGAACTGCTGGTGCTATTGGTATGATTGGTACTCTTGTTGGACTTGTTGCAATGCTTGCAAATCTTTCAGATCCAGCTGCAGTTGGACCTGCTATGGCAGTTGCTTTACTTACAACATTGTATGGAGCATTAACAGGTACTTTATTTGCAGGTATAGCTGAAAGTAAGCTTTCTCAAAAACATTCAAAAGAAGCTACTGCTTGTGAAGTTATAATTCAAGGTGCAACAATGATAGCAGCTGAAGAGTCAATAGGAAATATCAAAATGCAACTAAATGCAATTTTAGTTGATGTTTCAGAATAAAGTTGAATAATGGCAAAAAATAAATGTCCTGAATGCCCTAAATGTTTACCTGGTTGGCTTGTACAATTTGGTGACTTAATGTCATTATTACTTACATTTTTTATTTTATTATTATCTATGGCAGTTATGGATAAACAAAAAGTTGAAGAGTATTTTAACATAATGAAAAAAGCTATTGGATTCATTGATGCATCAACTGATGTTCAAACTCAAAGTGATGCTTATTCTACTCAAGAAAGTAGTTCTGAATCACAAGATAGTAATTCATCAAGTGAGAGTACTGTTGACAGTAGTGCACAAGATGTTGCTCAAGTAATTCAAGAAATGAATTCAAGTCAAAATACTGAGAGTCAAGAAATAAAGATGGAAAAAGGTAAAAATGAGTTTGTATTAGATATTCCTTCAAGTATAATGTTTGAAGAAGGTCAATACGAGTTAACAAATTCTAATGCAAAACTATTTATTTCAAAGATAGCAAGAGTTATAAGAACGATGCCTCAAACTTTTAACATCGAAATAATTGGACACACTGATACAAATAGAGTTTTAAGTGGTACAATTCCTAGAGATGCTTGGGATATCTCAGCATTGAGATCTATTTCTGTTGTTAAAGAGTTAATAAAAAATAAAATAGATCCTTCAATATTAAAAGTTTCGGCTTATGGTTCTTATCATCCCAAAAGTGATGTTGCTGCTGATAATAGAAGAGTTGAGATGAGATTCTTTTCTCAAGATAATCAAAAAGATATTTTAAACCAAGAAAATTTCTTTGACAGGTTGGAATAATGGACATAACAAGTAATAATTTAATAAATAAAGATCTTTTACAAGTTAATAATATTAATAATGTAAAACAAGAAAATTTAAAAAATAATAATGATGAACAGCTAAAAAAAGTTGCTAATGATTTCGAATCATTTTTTTTAAATCAAATTATGGACGTATCTTTAAGGTCAACTAAAATTGCTGGAGAAGGTGCTGGTTCGGATATAGTAAAAAGTATGTATATACAATCTATTGCTGATAATTCTACTGGAAATTTTGGAATTAGTAATATGTTATATGAATTTTTAACAAGAAATAATAAATAAGGCTTTCCATGATTGAAAATACAATAAAAAATATGTCAGAATTAATTGTTAAATTAAAAAATTCTATAACACAAGATATTGAAGATATAAAAGCTGCAAAACATGAAGAATTACTTAAAAGAAATGATGAAAAACATCTAATGATTGAAGATATTTCTCTATTAAAAGCACAATTAAATAAAGAGCTTATGTCAAAAATTCAAGAAGGAATAGATGTTAATATTTATAGAGCAAGTGTTGATACATTAGAAGTTGAGTTAAAAGAACTTTATGAATTAAATAGAAAATTAGCATCAATAGTTTTACCTGTACAGCAAATGTATAAAGATTTGGTTTCAGAAATAAGTGCAGCTAATGGAGGAAATTTCTTTGATATTAAAGCTTAGTTTTGTAGTTTTTGTATTAAATATTAATCTTTTTGCTATTAGTGTATTGCTTTCAAAAGAATCTATAAACTATGAAGAAAAGCTTGATAGTTCAAAAATAATAGTTCAAAACGTGGATGAAATACATAAATCTTGCGTACCTTTAAAATTAAGTGAATTACAAAATGAAGAATATACAACACTTCATCATATAAATAAGAATACAATTATTTGTTTAAAAGATGTAAAAAAATATGAAAATGAGTCTATTATATTTAATTTTGGTGGGCTTAAAATCGAGAAGAAAGGTAAAATTATTTATGAAAATAAAGATTTTATCCGTTTCAAAAATGCTGATGGAACAATTGAACAAATATATAAAGACGGAAGAACAAAATGAATATGCTCTCTTTTTTAGGAGAAACACCTACTATTGCACTAAGACAAGCACAAGAAGAGTGTGGTGAAGACGCAATTGTAATATCAACAAAAAAAATATCTAATTCTCAACATAATGGTAAAGATATTTATGAAGTTGTAGTGGCTATTGAAGATGAACATAAAAAGAAAAATCTACAATATACAAAAGCAGCAATAAGTAAAGCAACACCAACATCTCAACCAATAAAAACACAAGTTTATGATTTTAAAGAAGAAATTCTAAAAATGCAAAGTGTTTTGGAACAAGTTCAAAAATCCATTTGGAATCCAAAAAGTCAACTTTATGATTTAACAATTCCTCCTGAATTTGCATCAATGTATAATATTTTTGAACAAAATGAGTTTGATCAAGAAATGACTTATACGATTATGAAAAAAACTATAAAACAATTGCCAATTGCTTTAAAATCAAATCCAAAAAAAGTTAATGACTTTTTCAAATTAATTTTAAGAAGAGTGATTCCTATCAAACATGAAGTTCCTCTACGAAAACATCAAAGAAAAATTATTATGATGGTAGGACCTACTGGTGTTGGAAAAACAACTACAATTTCAAAATTAGCTGCAAGATATGCTTATAAATTAGGTCAAAATTATAAAGTTGGAATTGTAACTCTGGATTCTTTTAGAGTTGGAGCAATTGAACAATTGCAAGCTTATACAAATATTATGAGATTACCACTAGAAATTGTTAAAAAACCTGAGGGCTTATCAGAGGCACTTTTAAGATTAAAAGATTGCAATTATATTTTTATTGATACAGCTGGTTCAAGTCAATATGATATTGATAAAATAGAACTTATAAATGAGTATCAAAAAAGGGTTGAAGAGCTACCTATTGAAAAGATTTTAGTACTTCCTGCGAATGTAAAACATAGTGATTTATTGGAAATTTATAAAAATTATTCAAGACTTTCTATTGATTATTTAACTTTTACAAAATTAGATGAAACTAGAAGTTTTGGGAATCTTATCTCTTTTGCCCATAAAACAAAAAAATCTATTACATATTTTTCAATTGGACAAAATGTACCTGATGATTTAATTGTTTCAGATTCAACATTTTTAATTGATTGTTTCATGAATAAACAATGTGTTAGGAGATAGAATTGTTTGATACAATTTCTTCTCAAGCTAGTAAGCTAATAAACCTTACTAACGGAGTAAAAAAAAACTATTCTAAAACAAAACTTATAACAATAACATCAGGAAAGGGTGGAGTTGGTAAGTCCACTTTTACTGCAAATATGGCATTTTTACTCTCTCGAAGAGGTTTTAATGTTGCAGTGTTAGATGCTGATATTGGATTAGCAAATATGCAAGTTTTATTTGATATAAAACCTCAAAATACTCTTTTTGAATACATAGATGGAACGAAGACATTAGATGAAGTAATAACTAAAACTACTTATCCAAATGTACATTTAGTTGCTGGAAGAAGTGGTTATCAATATGGTACAAATAAAAATACTTTTGTATTTTCAAGAATAGTAAAAGATATTATTTCTTTGAGTAAATTTGATATTTTACTTGTTGATACTGGAGCTGGCTTAAATGAATATGTGAAAGAGTTTTTATCAATTTCTGATAATATTTTAGCAATTACAACTACAGATCCTAGTGCCTTAACGGATGTCTATTCTTTAATGAAAATGCTTTCAGTTGATAAAAATAAATTAATGTTAAGTTTTAATCATACAAGAAACTATCAAATAGGTGAAACTATCGCTAACTCTTTAGTAAATCTGGGAAAAAAAAATAGGCTAAATAAAGATTTTATGGTAGAATATGTAGGAAACGTTTCAACTTCTGCAAATATTTCTACAACAGGAAGACTTAGAAAATTATTTGCCAATGAATTTTCATCAGATGAAACAACAAAACAGTTACATTTAATTATCGATCAGTTATTAAAAAATATTCATTAAGGTTTGTTCTAGGTGCTAAAACTAAGTTCAATTAATTCTATTTTTATTGTTTTAAAAAGTAGTGAATCATGATAATAGAACGATTCTCACAAACAGTAATAAATAGTGGAATATTTAGATTTTATGTAGCAACAGGTTTTTTTGCAACGCTTATTTTTTTTACAATTAATGCGGACTTATTTACTCCAATGGAGATGATTTTAGGTATAATTTTAGTAACGATATGTTTAAAAGGTGTTAGTAATATGATGCTCTCTTTAATTATAAGTCTCTTTAGTCTTGATAATAAAAGAAATGAGTTTGATTTTAAATATAATGAAGAAAAAATCCAAGTTATGTTGAATGAATTAACAGTAAAAGATGTGATAGATGCAAATAGCAAAAGTCAGAAAAAAACTAAATAAAAGGTAAGTTATGGACATATCTTCAATATCAAATTCAATAGGCTCTTTAAGTTTAAATAATAGTAATAATGCTTCAAAAATAGAACAAAGTGGCAATAAATCTTTCCAAAATATGTTAAATGATGCAATTACTGAAGTTAATAATGAGCAAGTACAAGGTTATGATTCAATGCAAGGAATTGCAACTGGAAAAGTGACTAACTTACAAGAAGCAGTACAAAGAATAGAAGAAGCTGATTTATCAATGAAATTAGCATTAGAAGTAAAAAATAAAGCCTTAAATGCTTATAAAGAAATTATGAGAATGCAAGTTTAATTAAAGGAGAAAGTATGGGTTTTTTTGATGGATATAATGTATCTACTTCTGGTATGAGTGCACAAAGAACAAGAATTAATGTTGTAAGTTCAAACATTGCGAATGCCAAAACAACACATACTTTAGAAGGTGGACCATATAAAAAACAGCAAGTTGTATTTGAAGATGTACTTGTTGCTAGTGGTAAAAAAACTAATACAAATGATATTGAAACTACTAATAATAAAAATTCTGATGTTTCATTAAGAGGTGTTGGCGTTAAATCTATTATTCAGTCAGATGCTAAACCTGTGATGAGATATGAGCCATCGCATCCAGATGCAGATGAAAAAGGTTATGTTGCATATCCTGATATTAATCCTGTAGTTGAAATGGTTGATTTAATTGAAGCAACGAGATCTTATGAAGCAAATTTAGCTTCGTTTAATACTCATAAAAATATAGACTCTAAAACATTAGAGATATTGAATGCGTAATTAAAATGTCAAATTTAATTAACAATATAATCCCAACTGAAAAAGCTGCAACTTCAAGTGTATCTACTTCAACTGCAGATCAAACTACAAAAGATAAACCTTCATTATTTGATTCCTTATTATCAACTGGAAGTACAACTGAAGAAACAAAAGTAAGTACAGAAGTAAAACAAGAAATAAAAGAAACTAAAGCTGATATCTCTACTGTTGTAAAGAGTGAAGAAGTAAAATTAGGTGAAGTTACAGCAGATAAGCTAAATAATGAAGAATTAGATCTATCTGATGAAGTTGATAATAAAGGACAAAAAGTAACTGGAACGAGTTCTTTATTAGATAGGCTAATATTAGAAGCTAAAAATAGTGCTAAAGAAATAGTTGATGTAGATAAACAAGTAGGCATTCCTGTATTAAAAGATCTAAAATCAGAAGAAATAGCAGCTCTAAATACTAAAGAAGAGATAAAAACAAATATTGAAACAAAAGAAGTAAAGACGCAAGAGGTGGCAGTTGTAAGCACTGAAGAAGCAAAAGTAATTGATAAATCAAATATTGAACAACCAGAACTAACAGAAAAAGTTGATAATAAGGTACAAAAAGAAGCAGGAACAACTACTTTATTAGATAGATTAATATTAGAAGCTAAAAATTCAAATAAAGAAGTAGTTCCAGATGCAAATAAAGAAGTAGCTAATTTAAATGATGATATACAAGTAATAAAAGAACAAATAAAAGTTAGTACTGAATTAAAATCTGAAGAAACAGTTGTCGAAACAAAATCAGAAGAAACAGTTGTCGAAACAAAATCAGAAGAAACAGTTGTCGAAACAAAATCAGAAGAGATTAAAGTTGATGACAAAAAAACTGAAATAAAAAATATAAAAAAAGATATATCAAATTTACTTGAAAAAATCGATGCAAAAGCTGAAGAAAATGTAAGTGTAATTAACAATGAAACAAAAACTGAAAAAGATATTTTAAAAAAAATCGATACAACTTCTTTGTTAGCTAATACGTTAATTGAATCTAATAACATTTTAGTTGATAATTCTTCTACGAAAATAATAACAGATAGTAGTATATCACTTGATAACAAATCAACAAATATTGATTTAAATATAAATAATCAATCTTCAACAGGAAAAGTTATTGAAGATGCTAATGTTATAGAATTAGAAAAAATTGATACTAAAAAAGATATGAAAACCTCATTAATGGATCAATTAATTCAAAAAAATAGCGAAAAACTTGTTGTTGATAATATAAATGGGATTAGTGAGGATTTAAATACACCATTAAAAGATGTTGTTGCAAAAGATATAATATCTAATATATATTTAGGTTCTCAAAAGAATAAAATAACAAATCAAAATTTATTTAATAAAAATGAAGCAATCTCTTTATTAAAAGATGGGAATTCTATACAAGCAGTAAAAGCAAGTGCAGAAATGTTGGATTTAGGATTAGAGAGTGTAAATGTTGTGGAAGATATTGGACTTGATAATCTTGATATAAAAAAATCTAATATAGATTTATTAAATAAAAAGAATTTGATTGATAATTTACTTTTAAAAAATGATATTAGAGGTGAAGAGGTAAAAGATTTAATTACTAAATCAGTTGAAGCAAGTAAAGCTTTAATTGATAATACATTAACAGTAGCAGATGATGCTATTGTTAATGTAAATTCACCTTTATCTTATAATATTCAATCAAGAATAATTGGTGCAAAACAACAAATGTCTGCAATGATGTCAGATATTGCTAAACAGATGTATGAAAATTATAAACCACCAGTTACTGCATTTAAAATAAATTTAAATCCTTTAGATTTGGGTTCTATTGCTATTTTAATGAAAAATGATAAACATAATGGATTGACAATTAGTATGAATGTGTCAAATAATGTAACACTTGATACATTAATTGAAAATCAAAATATTTTAAGAAATTCATTAAATAAAACATTTGATGAGAATACAAAATTTAATTTAGATTTTAGTTCTTCAAATCAAAATAATAATAGTAATCAGTCATCAAATACAGGACAAGGTAATAATAGACGATTTGAACAACAAATGGATACAAGATCTATTTTAGAACTACAAGAAGAGAATAAAGATAAAGAAGAGAAAGTTATAGATTATATGTAATGGAAGCATTTTTATCTTTACTTAATGAAGGAGTTTTATATCAATTCCTTTTACTTCTAGCTAGAATCTTGTCTTTTGTAGTATTTATGCCAGTTTTTGGGCACACTGCAATCAGTCCAACAATTAGAATTGCTTTTGCCTTTTATATTACAATATTTATTTTTCCATTAATTAGTGTCTCTTCAAATATAAATGCAGATAATTTTATATTAAGTTTAATATCTGAAATAACATTGGGATTAGTGGCTTCTATGTTAATCAATATAATATTTTCAGCAGTAAAAATTATTGGTGAATTTGTTGAATATTCAACTGCTTTATCTATGGCTTCAATGTTTGATCCATCTACTGGTGGTCAGCAAGGGTTAATTGCAAAATTACTTTTTTGGATTGCATTAATGTTATTTTTTCAAACAGGAATGTATGAAATGACTTTGGTTATTTTGGTAAAAAGTTTTTCAATGATACATTTAGGTAGTTTTGATATTTTTTCTTATAATGGAGTTCAATTAGCAATTGATGAAATAAAAAGAATGTTTGCTTTTGCCTTTGCTTTTGCTTTACCTCTTTTTTTTATAGGATTTATACTAGATATTTATTATGGATATGGAACAAAATCAATGCCATCATTTTCTCCTTTTGTGATTACTTTTCAATTAAAGTTTGCATTAATATTTATTTTTTTAATACTTGGTATGGAAATGTTTACAGAAGCTTTTGTAGATTATTTTATTTCAAAATTTCAATAATTTAAGGTTTTAATATGCCAGATGACGATAAAACAGAAGAACCCACCGATAAGAAAATAAATGATGCTAGAAATGATGGGAATGTAGCAAAATCAGCTGAAGTCTCTGGTGCAATTATATTAACTTTTGGGACTATGTACATACTCTTCTTTTCATCATATTCTTTGATGGAAATTAAAAAATTAATGATATTTTCTTACAGTTTTATCGGACAGGAATTAGATGGTCCATTATATTATGCAATAACTTTTCAGGTAACAATTGCACTTCTAAAAGCTCTAGCTCCTTTGTTTATATTGGTTATACTTTTGGCTTTTATTAGCAATATATCGCAATTTGGTTTTCTTGCTGTTCCTTTAAAGTTTGATTTACAGAAAATAGATCCAATAAAAGGTTTAAAAGGTGTTTTTGGATTTAAAAAACTTATTGAAGCTTTAAAATTATTAGTAAAATTAATGTTAATTATGGTTGTAATGTTTCTTCTTTTTGCACTAACATATCAAAAATTTTTGGCGATGATGAGTCAAGATACTCAAGATACAATTGCAACAATGTTTGAGTTAACCGTTTATTTTATTTCGGCAATTCTTTTTATTATCATAATTTTTGCTATAATAGACTTCTATTTTACAAAACATTATTATATGAAATCTTTGATGATGAGTATACAAGATATTAAAGACGAATTTAAAAATATGGAGGGAGATCCTCAAGTAAAAGGGCGTATTAGAAGAATACAAATGCAAATGGCACAAAAACGTATGATGAGTTCTGTTCCAGATGCGGATGTTATTATAACCAATCCTACGCATTATGCTGTAGCTTTGAAGTATGATAATAAAGTAGATTCTGCACCTAAAATTATAGCCAAGGGAATTGATTTTTTAGCAATAAAAATTAAAGACATTGCAAAAGAAAAAAGAATTCCAATCATTGAAAATCCTGCACTAGCGAGATCTTTATATGATCAAATTGAAATAGATAGAGAGATTCCAAGTGAATTTTATAAGGCTATGGCTGAAATATTTTCTTATGTTTATGAATTAAAAAAGAAAAGGTAAAAATTGAAATTATTAATAATCATATTTTTAATGTTAAATATTCTGTATGCGAAAAAAGATTTTTATTATGGATTTATTGATTCAACTGGAGTACAAATTTCAGAACAAAGAAAACAGTCAATTACTGATGGATTTGATATTTTACAAAATGCAAGATTACTAGCAAAAGATGGGAAAATTGATGATGCTTATGCTCAAGTAAAAGATTTTAAAGATAAGAATAAAGTTAATGTTTTAACATCAGATGCGATGCTTTTATATGCTGATTTAGCTTTAAAGAAACAATCAAAAAGATTGATACTAGAAGCTTCAAATGAGTTAGAAACAGCGATTAATTCATCAAAAATAAATCAATATGATTTAGCAAAAGCATATATGCTTTTAGTTGAATTAAAATTGGAAGCAAATAAAGTAGAAGATGCTAAATACTTTGCTCAAATTATAATAGATAATTTTGATGATGAATTAACAAAGACATATGGAAAAATATCATTGTCAAAAGTTTATAAATATCAAAAAGATTATGCAAGAGCTATTAAATATTTATATGAAATATTAACTGTAACAAAAGAAAAAATGGTTGCAACTGTTGTTGCAGATGAATTATTTGATATTTATATTTTAGATGAGAAATATGATAAAGCAAATGAATTAATTACTCAAGTTTTAAAAACAAATATTGAGTTTTATACGGAAGATTCATATCTTGCGAATAAAAAAATTAATAGATTAATTAAAGCTGGCATGCCTGAACATGCAGCTGAAATATTAAAAGAGTTATTAAAAAGAACTACAAAAGAAGATGTAATAGAAGATTTCAAATTTAAACTTGCGAATACATATATGCTTATGTATGATAAAACAAATTATTATTTAGAAAAAGCAAAAGAACTATATAAAGATATTATAAATGATTATCCTCAAGGTACTCATGCAAAAGATTCAAAAATGTATATTGATGAGATTTTAATGAGACAAGGATTTTTAAGTCCACCAGTTGTATCTGCAAAATATCAAGATAATGAAGCTATGCAACAAAAAGCTCTTTTGCAAGAACTTATGAATAATAAAAATGATAAGAAATATGATCTTATATTAAAGGCTGAAAAAGTTTATAGTAAAGTCTCTAATGAAATTGTAAAAAGATATGGATATCCAAGTATTTCTGAAATTTATGATGAAATAAATATTGATTTAATAAAAGATTATTTAGCTCAAGGAAAGTGTACAGAATTAAATGACATATTACAAACATCAAGAAATGAAACTTTAACTAAATTGATTGAAGATGAAACTATCAAATTTACATTTTTTGAGTGTATGGTTGAATCTCCATATGACAGAGCCTATCAACAAATAAAAGAAACATTTAATAAAACAAGAGACCCTAATATATATTTATATTTAGAGAAAATGGCTTTTAATCTTGGTTATATAGATGAAGCTTTAGAATTTTCTTCAAAAGTTGATATGGTTGA
>JBBRXF010000006.1:0-63992 GCA_038248665.1 Campylobacterales bacterium
ATAAGCTGAAACTTCACAAAAATAGCTATTTACAAAGGTTATATTTCCTTCTATATCAGTTTTTGAAACTAAAGCAACTTCATTTACAACAGTTCGTAAATCCTCTAAATCCTCTTGCATTAATAACTTCAATCTTTCATGATATTTATTATGACAAACTCTCTCTATTGAGAATATCATATCTTTTGCATTTACTGGTTTTGATAAATAATCAGTAGCTTTGAATTTAATTGCAGTTAATAAATCATCAACTTCTATTGTAGGACTTATAATTATAAAAGGGACTTCAGAATCAATTTCTCTTATCTTTTTTAGAATATCTATCCCTGTAATATCCGTAGTTGTTTTATCACAAATGATAATATCAATAAAATACTCTTTTCTTTTTTCTAAAAAATTCTCAATTCCCTCTTTACCAGTTGAACAAACAATTACATTATTGAAAAATTTATGTAAAATATTTGAAAAATGTTCTCTATCTTCGTTGTTACTCTCAATAAATAAAATATTTAATTTTTTTAAAAAACTATTATTAAACATCTAAGATTTTGCCTTTTTATCTCTTATTTGAGTTTTTCTATGTTCTAAAACTTCTTCTAAGTCACTTATTTTTGTACCCTTTATATCTATTTCATTTTTTATTTTTGTAATAAGTGTATCTTTTGATTTAATATCTTCAACAACATTGACGATTTTATTATTTGTTCTTTGTTCAACACCTTTCATTTCAGATGTCATGAGTGAAATCTGACTTATTTTTTTATTTATTCCAACTGTTAAAAGTTCATATTTATCTTTTACTATTTTTACTTTTTCTTCTAACTCTTCTAGTTGGGCATAATAACTTTGATTTAATTTTTGTTCTTCTTCTAAATTCTCTTTTAATTCTTCATAATCATTAAATGAAGTTAAAATATTAGTTAATTCATCAATTTTACGTTGGGCTATTGAATAAATTCTTTTTGTCTCTTGAATATCAACAAGAACTCTTTTTTTGAATTCTCTTTTATCATTCTCTTCTTTTGTTGTAAGAAAATTAACACTTATATATTTTCTAATTTTTTTATTCTCATCAAAGACAGGAATAATCGTACAATTTGTATAAAATATTGAGTCAATACTTGTTAAATATTTCATTTTTCCTTGCCATTTATTCCCACTTTGAAGAATTTGCCCCTGCTCTTCAATTATAGCTTTTGGCATTTCATTATGAAAAAAACTTCTATAATCTTGACCTAATATCTCATCTTCATCATATTTAATCAACTCTTTAAAAAAATTATTAACATAAATCATTGCTCTGTTCGTATCAAAACTATATACAATTGCTACTTTATTTATTAATTCTAAATACTCTTCAATCTCATTTTGATAATTTAAGATTTCATCTTCTTCTTGTCTTGCAATACAAGCTTCTTCTATTTTCTTTAATATCTCATATTCATTAATTGGTTTAAAGAAATAATCCGTTACATCAAACCTTAATGAATTTAATAACAAATCAACATTTGTTTCTTTGGTGATAAATATAAATGGAACATTTTTACTAATGTCTCTTATTTTAAATAAAAGTTCTAAACCATTTAGTGAGGGTATTGTGTATTCGCTAAGAATAACATCGATTTTATTGGTACTATTATTTAAATGAGTAAATTGTTCTAAGGCAGCTAATCCATCCGAACAGAGAAAAACTTTATTAAATAGGCTATTTAATGTATGTGAAAAAGTTTCTTTTATTTCTTCATTATTTTCAACATATAAAATATTTAATGTTTTAAAAAGTTCTTCATTTAGTCTCATTTATAATATAAATCCCCCAATTTTCGTTATTATATTATATATTATTAAAATTAATCATAATTTTACTCATATCTTATTATTATTTATTTTTATTAGACTTTTTAGTAACGAAATATAAAATTGAGATTTTTGAGTGTTGGTTATAAAAAAGTAAGAGGTGAAGGTCGCAAAAACACCTCTTACTTTTATGGACTTGTATATAAAATTAGTATAGTAATTATAACAACTCATCGTAGCAATAATCTAGCACTTGGTACAAATTTCAAAATTTAATTTTTTATTAGCACTTTTTAGTTATCATACAAAAATACTATCGGAGAAATATTTGTACTCAAAAGAATTAGAATCTATTAAAAAATCAAATCGGTTTAGAACAAGAGAAGTTTTTGATGATACTTTAATTGATTTAGCTTCAAATGATTATTTAGGTCTTTCTACAAATAAAACACTTTTCCAAAATGCTTATGAAAATGTTCTAAAAGAGAATTATCACTCACCAAAAGCCTCAATGCTTGTAAATGGATATAGTAAAATTCACAAAAAATTTGAAGATAGATTATGTGAAGTTAATGGTTTTGAAGCTGGCGTTATTGTGGGTTCTGGTTTTTTAGCAAATATCTCTATGATTGAAGCACTTTGCAGAAAAAATGATACTTTATTTATAGATGAAGAGTACCATGCAAGCGGAATATTGGCAACAAAACTTTTAAGACCTGAACAAGTTATTGTTTTTAAACACAATGATTTTAAAGATTTAGAACAAAAAATTTCAAAAAATCAAAGAAGTGGAAGAAATATAATTGCAATTGAAGGTGTTTATTCAATGGGTGGAGATTTAGCTCCCCTTGAAATATTTGAAATTGCAAATGATAAAAAAGCAATTTTAATTGTTGATGAAGCTCATAGCTTTGGTGTTATTGGTGATAATCTTTTAGGTATTTTTGATTATTACAAAATAAAACCAAACAAATATCATGTAAAAATGGGAACTCTAGGAAAAGCTTATGGTTCTTATGGAGCTTATATTTTAGCATCTAAAGAGATTATTGATTTTCTTACAAACAGAGCCAAACCTATTATTTACTCTACTGCTCCATCACTATTTGATACGGCACTTGCAAATGAATCTTTAGATTTTATTATAAAAAATAAAGAATCACTAAAAGAAAGAATAAAAACAAATTTAACGATTATTCATAATATCTTGGGTTTAAATTCCCAAAGTTTAATTATTCCTATTTTAATAGGTGATAATAAGCAAGTAAAAATAATACAAGAAAATTTAAAGCAAAATGGTTATTTAGTTGGAGCAATTAGGCAACCAACAGTAAAAGAAGCAATTATTAGATTAATTGCAAAAATAGATATACATGAAAATGATTTAACAAAAGTATGTAACTTATTAAAGGATTCAAAATGTTAATAAATGATTTAATAAAAGGTAATAAAAAATTTAGAGAAGCTAGTTTTCCTAAATATGAAGATGATTTAAAGCAACTTGTAGAAACTGGTCAAAAACCCGAAGTTCTATTTATTGGATGTAGCGATAGTAGAGTAACACCTGATTTAATGCTTGATACAAAACCGGGAGATATGTTTATTTTAAGAAATGTTGGTAATTTTGTGCCACCCTATCATGCAGATAATGATTATCATGGAAGTTCAGCTGCAATTGAATATGCTGTTTCTGTTTTAGAAGTAAAACATATTATTGTTTGTGGGCATTCTCATTGTGGAGCTTGTAAAAGTTTATATCAAGATTTAAATGATACTCCAAACTTAGTTCATGTAAAAAAATGGCTTGAATTAGGAAAAAGAGCAAAAGAATACACTCTTTTAGCTATTCAAGATAAAACTGATAAAGAAAAATTATATAGAGCAACAGAAAAAATCTCAATTGTACACCAAATGGAAAATCTTTTAACTTTCCCAGAAGTTGAAAGAAAAGTAAAAGCAGGTGAACTTCAAATACATGGTTGGTATTACAGAATAGAAGATGGAACTATTGAATATTATGATGGTGAAGAGTGTTCATTTGAACCATTAAAGGAGAATTGAGATGAATACTCATCAAGTAAGAAGACTTCCAAAAAAAACTGTTATTGTAATTAGTATAATTATAGCTATTGCTTTTGTTATATTTTATGTAATAAAAGATTTAAAAGAGAAGAAAATAACTGAAGTTCTCGCTACTGTAGGTCATGCAAATATAACTCAATTAAAAGTTATCAATAAATTAAATGTAGAAGATAAAGATACTAGATACCAAAGTACTGTTTATAAAGTAATTTTTTATGATAATGATTTAAGCCAAAGTTGTATTGGTTTTATCCATCAAGAAAGAAACGAACAATATAAAAAAGATCTAAACTGCGAATAGGAAAATTATGAGTATTATAGAAAAACTAGAAAAAAACGAACGATTAAATTATGAAGATGCTATTAAATTATATGATTTAGATCTGTTTACCCTTGCTTCTTATGCAAATAAAATAAGAAATGATAAGCATGGCAAAAAAACTTATTTCAATATAAATAGACATATAAATCCAACAAATATTTGTAAAGATGTTTGTCAATTTTGTGCTTATAGTGCAAGTAGAAAAAATCCAGAGCAATATACAATGAGCCATGAAGAAATTTTAGAAATCGTAAAAAACTCTTCAAAAAACAATATTAAAGAAGTTCATATTGTTTCAGCACACAATCCACACACAGGATTACAATGGTATATGGATGTTTTTAAGAAAATCAAAGAAAACTTTCCTAACATTCATGTAAAAGCATTAACTGCTGCTGAAATCCACTTTTTAAGCACAGAGTATAAACTATCTTATGAAGAGATTATTAATATGATGATTGAACATGGAATTGATTCAATGCCAGGTGGTGGAGCTGAAATTTTTGATGAACAGGTGCGAAAAAGAATTTGTGGTGGAAAAGTAACTTCTGAACAATGGTTGCAAATCCATAAACTTTGGCATCTAAAAGGTAGAAAAAGCAATGCTACAATGCTTTTTGGACATGTCGAAGATAGAAACCACAGAATTGATCATATGTTAAGACTTAGAGACTTACAAGACATTACAGGTGGTTTTAATGCCTTTATTCCTTTAGTTTATCAAACTGAAAATAATTACTTAAAAGTAAAAGAGCCATTAACTGGTCAAGAAATATTAAAAACTTATGCAATAGCTAGAATCTTACTTGATAATATTCCAAATATAAAAGCTTATTGGGCAACTTCAACTGTAAAACTAGCCCTAATTGCTCAAGAATTTGGTGCAAATGATGTTGATGGAACAATTGAAAAAGAAGCAATTCAAAGTGCAGCGGGAGCTTCTAGTGCAAATGGAATAGCTCAAATGGAATTTGTAGATTTAATTAAGAATTCTGGTTTTATACCAGTTGAGAGAGACTCAATTTATAATGAAATAAAAACTTGGTAAACAATCCAAGTTTCTATTTTGTTTCTTCTTTGGCTTCTTCTTTCACTTCATTTTTTTGATTAAATACTAAAACAAACTCCATTTCAAGACCTGCCTCTGTTTTTAACATACTAATTGGATATGAGATATGTATTGAATATAATTCATTATTTAATACTTCTATCATGTCAAAAAATTCACTTGGGTCTTGAACTAAAATATTTACTGAATAAACAAATCTAGTGATATTACTACTGCTTGTTGTTGCATTAAATTTAATTATAGAGTCAACTGGCATCAAAATCTTTAATTGTTCAGTTACTCTATCTAATGCCATAAATTCATCTGTTAAATACTCTTTATCGTAATTTTTATATGTTTTATTTAAATCGATATCTTCTTTTGCAAGTACAACTCCATCAATTTTAAACTTTTTATCAGTTGAAGAAGTATTATAAATTATATTTTTATACAATTTATTTAGATTTGGTTTTAAAGAGTTTGCAAAACTATTCTCTCTTAAAAAGTTACCTTTTAATTCTAAGATATTTTTATCTATTTTTAACTCATGAAGTACAATATCGTCAGGAATAGTTTCAAATACCGCTCTTATTCTTTGTTCTACTTTATCATTTAAATTTACATGATTTGGTAACTCAAGAACATTTTCAATTTTCTTTACATCTTGAGCTTTTTCAATAGTGACTTCTTTTTTGAAATAATTTTCATAAAGTCCTTTGATATCGACTTTTAAGTAAACCTGATAAGCTAAAAATCCAACAGCGAGAATAAATAAAGAGATATATAAATTTGTATAATTTCTTTTCTTTTTCTTTTTTCTAGGTTTTGTAAAACTTTTTTTAAGATGTTTATCTTTAGATAATTCAAAAATTTCTTCATCTATGTTTATTGGATGATAGTCAACTTTTAATAATAAATCTTCACTTAACTGTCCGATTTGTTCTTGAGTTAGCTGTTTTGTCACATAAAGTATTGTCACTTTTTCTACAAAGGTATTGCTTTTTTTCTCATAAAAGTTATTTAAAGTATTATGAATAATCTCATTTAATTCTAAGTAATAAATTTCATCAAAAAGTTTTTGTCCATCAATATCATCTTCATAAAAGTGAGTTTTTTTAACTGAATCAAAACATGCTAAATCTAAAATTGTATTATGAACTATAATTCCAGCCGCATCTAAAATAACTATAAATGCCTTACTATTAAACAAAAATACAACTATTTCACTTCTTGAAACATTTTTATCAATATGAAGATTTATTAAATGAAAAGCTGAATAAATATAATCTATTCCAGTTTTTACAAAATAGTTTTTAGTTTCAAAAAGTGTTGTTTTAAGTACAGCAATATCGTATTCATTGTTAAACTTCGCAATTTCACAATCTTTTATTTTTGAAGATAAAGCTTTTGGAATAAGTTTAGTTGTGTCGTTTATTAGAAGCGTAGATATATATGTATTATCAATTTGTGATTGAGAAGAGTTTAATTTTAAAGCAATATCCAAAGGTAATAAATCATCATTAACCAAAAAGACTGAACTATCAGTATCAATAATTGCTTCATTACTTAATTTTTTATAATCAAGCTTTAATTGGGTGTCGTATTTAACAGCATTAATATATAAAGACTCTTTAGTAAACATATATTTCCTATCTAACTTCTTTTAAATAATTGCATTTAGCATCATTTTATTTTTAATAAAATCTCTCGCCTCTTCAAATTCTAGATTGCTAATATCAAGAGGTTCTGACATATAAAAATCAATTTTTCCAAATGGTTTTGGTAATATAAACTTATCCCAAGAATTAAACTGCCAGTATTTACTAGGTTTAGAATTACAAACTACAATTTTAGCACCACTTTTTTGTGCAATTGTTATAACACCACCTGCAAAACTAAATCTTGGACCTCTTGGACCATCAGGAGACAATGCTATATCACAACCTGATTTGATTTCTTTTATTGTACTAATTAATGCTTTAGTTGCACCTTTAGAAGAAGAACCTCTAATTGCTCCTGCCCCAAATAATCCATAAACTTTTGTAATAATTTCGCCATCTTTACTTTGACTAATCATAGTTTTAATTCTACCATTTGGTCTTAGTTTGAAATAGCTTACTGGTTGACAAGCCAAATCTCCATGCCATGATGCAAAGACATAAGCTTCATTTTCTTCTAACTTATTATGATGAAAAACTTTTTTATTTGTAAATACTATTACTTTAATTAATACATATATAATATAAGGTAGTACTTTAAATTTAAAATAATTTTTCATTAAAGTACAACATCACCTTTTAAAGATGTTCGTGAAGCATCAGTAATTTTAACATTCACAAATTTACCTAAAAGTTCGTCACTTCCTTTTGTAAATACTTGTAAAAAATTATCTGTAAATCCACAAACTTCACCATTTGGTTTTAATGATTCCACTAATACATTTAATGTTTCACCAACATAAGTAGGCATTGTCTCTTCTAAATGTCTTTTGTGAAGTTCAATTAATTCAATTAACCTAGCACTTCCAATTTCATCAGGAATTTCTCTATCAGCGAAATTTAAAGCTTCTGTTCCTGGTCTTGGTGAGTATTTAAAATTGAAAATTTGATCGAATTTTACTTGATTTACAACATCTAATGTATCTTCAAAATCTTCTTGTGTTTCACCTGGGAATGCAACAATAATATCTGTAGTAATTCTAAGATTTGGAACAAGATTTCTAAGTTTTGCAGCTCTATTTAAAAACCACTCTTTTGTATATCCTCTTTTCATTGCTCTTAAAATTTCTGTAGAACCACTTTGTAATGGCATATGAATACATTTTGAGATTTTGTCATTTTTAGCAAACTCTTCAATAAATTCATCATCCATATGTAATGGATGTGGTGAAGTAAATCTAATTCGCTCTAAACCTTCTATTTTTGAAACATCTTGTAAAAGATTTGTAAATGAATATTTTCCTCTTCCATCAGTGAAATTTTTACCATAAGAGTTAACATTTTGACCTAATAATGTAACTTCTACTGCACCAATTTCAACAGATTTTCTAACTTGTTCAACAATCATTTCAGGTGGGATTGAAATCTCTTCACCTCTTGTGCTAGGAACTATACAATAAGTACATTTTTTATCACAACCTACAGAGATGTTTACACTTGCACGGTATTGATTTGTTTTTGCAGTTGCAAATTCATAAGTTGATTCATCATTATCTATTGAAATTTCAACTGAACCTTTTATATCAACCACATCTTTGATTTTAGAGATATTTCGTGCACCTACAACAAAATCCACATAAGGTGCTCTTTTGATAATGTCATGACCTAAGTGAGAAGCAGTGCATCCACAAACACCTATTTTTGCACCTGTTTTTTTCTTTTTATTAAATTGCCCAATTTCTGAAAAAAGCTTAGAAACAGGCTTTTCTCTTACTGAACAAGTATTAATAATAATTAAATCAGCGTCTTCTAATTTATCAGTTGCTGTATAACCTTTGTGTTTTTCAAGTTCTGCTTGAATATGTTGGCTATCAGTGTCATTCATCTGACAACCTAACGTTTGTATAAATAATTTTTTATTTGAACTCATAATTTTTTTACTTAAATACCTAAATATTAAAGTGAATGAACCTCATACATATACTCATCATCAGCTAAACCATATTTAACTTCTCTGAAGTAAACATTATAACCATCAGCTTCTAATGCATCAACTAATGCCATCATATCTTTATGAGAATTATCTCTATCAAAATAAAAAATCTTTTGACCATCTTTTTTTAAATCTTCTTTTATTTTATCTAATTGCACTTTTTTTGGTTTTTCATTTAACTCATTTCTTGCAAATAATAATTCCATTTATTAAGCCTTTTCTTTTTTAATTAATCATATATTCTATCTCAAAATTACTTTAATTTCTATAAAAGGGTATTTTAGCTATACTAATAAACTATACTACATTGGAAATCAAAACAATCATTTCAATGTCAACAAATAAAAGGTTATTAATGGATAAAATAATAGATATTTTAGATTCAATTGCATATGAAAAAGGTCTCAAAATTGATGATGTTGAAAATGCACTAAAAGAGGCGTTAATTAAAACAGCCCAAAAAATGGTGGATGAAACATTAACTTTTGATGCAAATATTGATAGAGCTAATAAAAAATTAGAACTATTTCAAAAAATTGAAGTTGTATCAGAAGATGATGAAAGACTACATGCTAATGCAGTTAATAAATATGGTGAAGCACTTAATTATGAAAATTTTATTACTCTTGAAGAAGCAAAAGAGATTGACCCAGATTTAGAAATCGGTGATTTTATGAACTATGATTTAGAGTTCGAAAATATGGGAAGAAATGCAGCTACTATATTACATAATAATTTCGAATATCGACTTCAAAGATTTATTGAAGAGAATCTTGTTAGTAAATATAAAGATAAAATCGGAAAAACTGTTGCTGGAACTGTTACAAGAATTGATAGACAAGAAAATACTTATATTGAAATTGGTGAAGTAAAAGGTATTTTACAAAGAAAAAGTAGAATAAAAGGTGAAACTTTTAAAGTTGGTGATGTTTTAAAAGCTGTTGTTAAAGGTGTAAATATTGATAAAACTAACGGTTTATTAATTGATATTTCAAGAACTTCTCCAAAATTCCTAGAAAATCTTTTAGTTCTTGAAGTTCCTGAATTAAAAGACAAAAAAGTTAATATTGAAGCAAGTGCTAGAATTCCTGGAACTAGATCAAAAATTGCACTTTCATCAATTGATCCTCAAATTGATCCTATTGGTTCTGTTGTTGGAGTAAAAGGTGTAAGAATTGGTTCTGTTTCAAAACAATTAAATGGTGAAAATATAGATTGTGTTGAATATTCATCTATTCCTGAAATGTTCATCTCAAGAGCACTATCACCAGCACTTGTAAATAGTGTAAAAATAGAGAAACACCCAAGTTATGGTGAAAAAGGAAAAGCAATTGTTACAATTCCTAGTGATCAAAAATCAAAAGCAATTGGAAAAGCTGGTTTAAATATTAGATTAGCTTCAATGCTTACAAAATATGATATTGAATTAATTGAAATTGCATCAACAGTAAGTTCTTCAAGCAATAATGAGAAAGCTATTACTGAAGAAAAAATAACTGATACTGCATCTTTAGAAGCACTATTTAAATAAGATGAAACTACATATTTACGACTCAGTAAAAAAGGAAAAAGTAGAGTTTAACTCTATTCTTCCTAATGTAGCTAAGATTTATGTTTGTGGACCTACTGTTTATGATGATTCTCACTTAGGTCATGCAAGAAGTGCCATAGCCTTTGATTTACTGCATAGGGTTTTAAAAGCTAATGATTATGAAGTTATTATGACAAAAAACTTCACTGATATTGATGATAAAATCATCAAAAAAATGTATGACTCTAATAAATCCCTTGAAGAGATTACAACTACTTATATAAACGCTTATAAAGCTGATATGAAAGCTTTAAATATCCTAGATAATACAATCGAACCCAAAGCTACAGAAAACCTTGAAAGTATGAAAGATATGATTTCAAATCTTTTACAAAAAGATATTGCTTATAAAACAAGTGACAGCGTATATTTTGATACTTCAAAAGATAACTCTTACGGAACATTGTCTCACAAAGCAAGTGATGAAAACTCACAAGCTAGAGTTGAAGCAAATAATGAAAAAAGAAATCCATCAGATTTTGCACTTTGGAAGTTTGCTAAAACAAATGATGTTAGTTTTGAAGCTCCATTTGGTTTAGGACGACCTGGTTGGCATATTGAATGTAGTGCCATGATTGAAAAACATTTAGCTTATAAAGATTCTGAATTTCAAATAGATATTCATGGAGGTGGAGCTGATTTACTTTTCCCTCACCATGAAAATGAAGCTGCACAAACAAGATGTTCAAGTGGTCAAAATTTAGCAAAATATTGGATGCATAATGGTTTTGTAAATATTGATGGAGAAAAAATGAGCAAATCTTTAGGGAACTCATTTTTTCTAAAAGATGTTTTAAAATCTTATTCTGGTGAAGTTATTAGATTTTATTTAATGTCTACACATTATAGAGCAAACTTTAATTTCAATGAAGAGGATTTGCTATCATCTAAAAAAAGACTTGATAAGCTTTACAGAGTTAAAAAAAGAGTTTATGCAGTTGAAGCTTCAAGTGTGAATAAAAACTTCTCTGAAGAGATATTCAAAGCTTTAAACGATGACATGAATACATCAAAAGCTCTTTCAGTTATTGATGAAATGATTGGAAATGCAAATGATAAATTAGATGCTAATCCAAAAGATAAAAATCTAAAAAAAGAGTTAATAGCAAATATCTTATTTATTAATGATATTTTAGGCATTGGATTTAATGATGCTTATGAATATTTCCAATTTGGAATAGATGAAACTACAATATCTAAAATTGAAGAATTAATTGCAAAAAGAAATGAAGCAAAAAAAGTAAAAGATTTTACTACCGCAGATGCGGTTAGAGATGAATTATCAAAAATGGATATTTCATTAATGGATACTGTAAATGGAACTGTTTGGGAAAAACTATAAGTTTTTCTCATTCTCTTCTAGCAATTTTGGCATCATCAAAGCAATCTCTTTAAAATCATATTCTAAACTTTTCACTACAATACTATATAAATCATGACCTTTGTACTTTTCATGCCAAATATCTTCTTTATTTTCATAAATATTGAAATACATAAAACGTAATTTTAGAGCTTCTTTTAAGCGCTTTTCCATATATATCTTTTAATTTTAAATATAAAAAAAGGGAAGAAGTAAAACTTCTTCCCTTTTGAGTACTAAAAATAATTCTTAGTAAAATGATCTTGCGTATGCAGAATCAGTAATATTTTTAGTATCAACAATGTAAGGAACTAATGCCATATGTCTAGCTCTTTTAATTGCTTTCTCTACCATTTCTTGTGAATTTTTAGAATTACCAGTAAGTCTTCTAGGCATAATTTTACCTCTTTCACTCATAGATAATTTTAATAATTCTGTATTTTTATAATCAATGAAATCAACTTTCATCTCAGTATATTTACAATATTTTTTTCCGTACTTTCTTCTTTCTGCCATTTGATGTCCTTTTCTAAAACGGTATTTCGTCTTCGTCTATATCAATTTCAGGTATTCTTTGCTCAACTCTTGGTTTTGCTTGATTCATACCACCATAGCTTGCTGGAGAAGATGGTTCATCGTATTGACCTGCTGGTTGATTATAAGATCCTTGCGGATTATAACCTTGGTTGTCCCCAACATTCATTGAATCACCCTTAGCATCTAACATTTTCATAGTATCAACTCTTAAAGAGTGTCTACTTCTTGTAGATCCATCTTGGGCTGTCCATTGTTCAAATACAAGTCTTCCCTCTAATAAAACTTTTGAACCTTTTTTCAAGTATTGATTAGCAACTTCAGCAGATCTTCCAAAAATATTAAAATCTAAAAAACAAACTTCATCTTTTTGTTCACCAGTTGAAGATTTGTATTTATAAGATGTTGCAACAGCAGATTTTGCAATTGCAGAACCTGATGGTAAATATCTTAATTCAATATCTCTTGTTAAATTTCCTACCATTATTACTTTGTTATACATGTAAGATTCCTAAATATTATTATTTATTAGCTTTTTTAGCTGCCTCATCACTCATTTTAGTCCATGATGCAATTTCTTTTTTGCTATCATATTTAATGAAGATAAATCTAATTAAGTTTTCGTTCATTCTGTAATTTCTTTCGATTTCAGCAATTCCTGCTGGGTTACCTTGGAAATAGATTACATAATAGTAACCTCTTTTACATTTTTCGATTTCATAAGCTAATTCTCTTTGACCAACATTGTCAAATGATATGATTTCTCCACCATTTTTTTCAATAATAGCTCTGATGTTTTCAATTTGTCCTACAGTTTCTTCATCAGTTAATGTAGGTTTTAAGATAAACATTGTTTCATAATGTTTGATTTTTGACATTAATTCTCCTTATAGTTTGTGCCGGTATCTTTACATTTCCTAATATCAGCAAGGATTTCTTTCTTTGTAAAGTGCGAGATTCTATCTAAATAAAACTGTAAACTTTCTTAAGCTTGCTTGAAGATATAAGTTTTGATTGTCAATCTTTGAAGTTTTAAAATCTAACTCTGTATTTAATAGATATTCTAAAATCTCTTGAAAAACTTCTGGTTTTTTATTTATTGCTAATTTTGATTTTTTTTCCCAAATATTTTTTGGTGGAATAAAACCTAAAATCTCTTTTGGATTGGGCTGACCTATTGTTCTTGCATATGAACTAATCATAAAAAGTTGTTGAACAAATGAAGTTACTTGATTTAATAAAAAAATTTCATTCATTCCTTCTTCAAGAAGTAGACTTAAATCAGAACTAATATCTTTTCCACTTAATAAGTCATATAAAAAATCTTCAAAATTAACAGCTCCAATTCCAAAGCAGTGGGTATCTACAAGGTGTGTAGTAATTACTTCATCAAATATTGCTAATTTTTTCATATCATTTACACATAAAGCTAAATCATTTTTGTGCATAAAATATAGGTGATTTAATGCACTTAATTCTACTTTCATATTTAGCATTTTTGCTTCATATTCTAAGAATTTTATAGCTTCAGTATCAGTTGGAAGGAAAAATCTTACAGCTGCTGAATTTGTTTTTAGTGAAAAACTTGCTTCCATAGTTTTAAAGTCACTATCTCCTAAACAAGCGAAGATTAGTGTACTATCTGGATTTAGATTACATGCCTCAATTAAAGAATCAACTTCTTTTTTTGGAAGTTTTTTATCAATTTTTATTAAAACTATATTATTACTTGAAAACAAAGAGGATTGCAGTAATTTATTTTTTGCATATTTAAAGTCATAATCTTCAAAATATAACTTTTCTATTTCATCTTCATTTCCTAATGATTGGGCAATTACTAAGGCATATTGCTCCACCAAAAAAGTAGATTGTCCATAAAACATATAAGCTTTAAACTTTTTATTTTGTTTTAGATAATTATCAAATTCATTTTTATACATAAACCAATATTATCCTAAGTTTACTTTCAATACAATTTAATTATTTGAAAGGGGTTTTAGCTATGTATAGAGTTGTTCTTCCAATATTAGGGTTTGAAAATTTCGAGAGTTTAAGTGTTGAAAAAATTGATGATTTTTTCTCTTTTTTAGTTTTTGATGAAAAAACAAAAATCACTATTGTAAATATAAATGTTTTAAACAAAGTATCATTTGATTTTCAAATAGATGCAGATGTTTTAGAAAAATTAAAAATCAAATCAAAAGAGGATTTTGATATATATTTTTGTGTAGTTTCTCAAAACCCAGTTGAACATTCAATTATAAATCTTGTTTCTCCAATTTTTATAAATGAAAAAGAAAAACTTGTTGGTCAGTATATAACTGGCGAAAAAGTTGACCCATATTTAGCATCTATTGATAAGTGTGCTACATTATAGTAGCAACTATAACCTTTGTTACAATATCGGCAGATTTTATTTTCACTCTCATTTTAGAAAATAATCTCTGTCCTTTGTAATTTTCTAAATTTACTTTCATACCAAATATTTTTTCATAACAAACTGCTTTTGCTTTTTCAGTATCAACCACTTTTACTTTTATCTCTTCACCCAAATGTAAACTTGCCCATCGTGCATAAATTCTATCTTCAAAATCCCAAACAAGCTGATCGATTTTTCTTTCATTTAAAGAGATATATTCACAAATATCTTCAATATTTTTAGGTGTTTGTTTTGTTTTGAGGATTCTGTGTAAAACTAAATCTGAATATCTTCTAATTGGGCTTGTAAAATGCGAATATGAACTGAAACCCAAACCAAAATGTCCTAAATTTTTTGAAGAGTATTTAGCTTGTGTTTGAGCTTGAATAATTAGTTCATCAATTTCTGCACTCATCATAGAAATTTTTGCTTTTTCTTGAATATGAACAATTGTGTCATGAACATCACTTTGAAGTTTTACATTAACTCCTAAAATATTCACATCATCCACAAGTTTTGAAATGGCTTTAAAAGGTGGTTCTTCATGTATTCTATAAATTCCAACTGTATTTACTTTTTTACTTGCTTCTATATTTGCAAGTAACATACACTCTTCAACTAATTGGTGAGATGCAGTTGATGTTTCAACTTCGATAGATTCTAAATTATCATTTTTTAGTTTTAATCTATTCTCTGTTGTTCTAAAATCATAACCTTTTAATAATCTTCTTTTTCTAAACTTTTTTGTAATTTCATATAAAGGAATTAGATAATCAAATATCTCTTTTTCTGTTTTTGAATATTGGTCAAGATGTCCTTCAATAACTCTATCAATTCTTCCATAAGAGAAATTTTTATGAGAATTTATAATAGCTTCAAAAAGTTCAGCTTTTTTAACACTTAAATTTTCTAAATCTAAATGCAACTTAAATACATATGAGTACCTATCAACTCCCTCTTTTAATGAACACATCTCTTCACTTAAAATTGGAGGAAGCATTGGTAAAACTTTTGTTGGAAGATAAACAGAAGTTGATTTTTTAAAGGCTAATAAATCAAGCTCACTTCCCTCTTTTACAAAATATGAAACATCAGCAATTGCCACATATAAAATATTTTCTTTCTTATCAAAATAGATTGCATCATCATGGTCTTTTGCACTATTTGGATCAATTGTACAAAAGTATAAATCTCTTAAATCAACCCTTTGTTTTGGGTCATCCATATTTGCTTTTACTTCAAGATGTTTTTCTAATCTATAAATTTCATTATATAAATGTAAAGAGATAAGTTCATCAATTTTTGGGTTTTCTATATTTCCAAGATTTTTTATTAATTCTAAAGACTTGTTTTCTACAAGTAAAACATCTCCATCTTGGTATTTTAAAGCATTTTTATTCTCTAATTTTATATTTTCTTTTACTGTATAAAAAGCTTTATCTTTTATGTAAACTAAAACATCATTTTTTTTACCATCAAGAATTTGTACAATTTTTGCTTTGGTTCTACTTCTTGGATTAAAAACCCTTTTTGCTAATACTAAATCTCCATCATAAGCACCATTTAAATCATCAAACTCTATTTTTATATTTTTATGTTCACTTATTAAATCTTCAAGAACTACAAGATTTTTTCCTACTTTAACAAGGGCAACTTTGTATTTAGAGTTTAATTCGAAAGTATTATCTTCATTAGTAACTATTATTTCATCTTTAAAAAACTTTTCTATCTCAATTAATTCCTCTTTTGAGTAGTTTTTACAGTTTGTTTGAATTTTTATAAATAGTTCTTTTAGCAATTTTAATCCTTTTAATAATCATCTAATAGTAGCAAAACTAAAAGTATTCTTCCCTTTAATTTTCCAAGTTATCTAAGATTTAGATAGTTTTTTGTATAATCTCAAAAATTTAATATTTAGAGGGTTTACTTATGGGTTTAAATGTATTCTATGATAAAGATTGTAATATCGATTTAATTAAATCAAAAAAAGTTGCAATGATTGGTTTTGGTTCTCAAGGTCACGCACACGCTGAAAACTTAAGAGATTCAGGTGTTGAAGTAATCGTTGGGTTAAGACAAGATGGTTCATCTTGGGCAAAAGCTGAAGCAAAAGGTTTCAAAGTTTTAACAGTTGCAGATGCAACTAAAGAATGTGATGTTATCATGATTTTATTACCTGATGAAAATCAAGGTGATATTTATGCAAACGAAATTGCTCCTAACTTAAAAGCTGGTGCAACTATTGCATTTGGACATGGATTTAACATTCACTATGGAAGAATTACTCCTAAAAAAGACATCAATGTAATGATGGTTGCACCAAAAGCTCCAGGTCACACAGTAAGATCAGAGTTTGTTAAAGGTGGAGGAATTCCAGATTTAATTGCAATTCACCAAGATGCAACTGGTAATACTAAAGAATTAGCATTATCTTATGCTTCTGCAATCGGTGGAGGAAGAACTGCTATTATTGAAACAACTTTCAAAGATGAAACAGAAACTGACCTTTTCGGAGAGCAAGCTGTATTATGTGGTGGAGCTGTATCTTTAGTTCAAGCTGGATTTGAAACATTAACAGAAGCTGGATATGCTCCTGAAATGGCTTACTTTGAATGTTTACACGAATTAAAATTAATCGTTGACTTAATGTTCGAAGGTGGAATCGCTGATATGAGATATTCAATTTCTAATACGGCTGAGTATGGAGATTATGTATCTGGTAAAAGAGTTATCAATGCTGAATCTAAGCTAGCTATGAAAGAAATCTTAAAAGAGATTCAAGATGGTAGATTTGCAAAAGATTTCATCTTAGAAGGTCAAGCTGGATACCCAAGAATGAACGCTGAAAGAGCAAATGCGAGAGCTTCATTAATTGAGCAAACAGGTAACCAATTAAGAGAAATGATGCCTTGGATTTCATCTAACAAAATCGTTAACAAAGACAAAAACTAATTTATTTTAAGGAAGATTTTTCTTCCTTAAATAAAAACTCAAGAGATATATGAACCAGAAAAAACCACGTAGAAAATCACGAAAAAAAACTAAAACTTCATCAAATAAAAAACTTATTAATATTTTCCTAATAATATTTTTAATTGCATTTTTAGCAACTGCTGCTAGTTACTATACATTAAAAAATAAAGATACAATTAAAGATATTCCTACTCAAATTGAAACAAAAACTCAAGAGATAAAAGAAGAAATAAAAAAAGATGTAATTCTTCCAAAAATAAATGAAATTAAAGATTTTAAAGAGCAAACACCTGAAGAGTTTTTTGAAGAAAAATTTAATGTACCAGATGAACATAAATTTGAAGAGTATTCAAAAGAGCTTGAAAAAGTAATCATAGATAAAGCTGAAACTGAAGAGTTTATAAACAAAGAGAATGAACTTATCCAGAAAAAAGTTGAAGAAATTAAAGAGAATAAACAAAAAGAGAAATTAGCAGATAAAAATAAAGAAACAACTTCAACAAAAAAAGATGAAAAAGATACATCAAAAACAAAAGAGAAATTAGATGAGAAAAGTATAATCACGAATAAAGATACTTTCATTTATGACAAAAATAGCAAACCCAAAATTGCTATATTGGTTGATGATGTTACAACTCAAGCCCAAAAAGATAAAATTTTAAGTATGGGATATAAAATAAATATGGCATTTTTACCTCCAACAAATGCCCATCCAAATTCAGCAAAAATTGCTCAAAGTTTATCTTTTCATATGATTCATTTTCCTATGCAAGCATCTAGTGCATTCAAAGGTGAAGAGGTTAATACTCTAAGAACTACTGACTCATATGAAACAATTGAAAAAAGAGTTAAACAGCTAAGAGAGTGGTATCCAAATGCTGTTTATACAAACAATCACACAGGTTCTGTGTTTACTGAAAATGATGAAGCTGTAGATAAATTATTTAGAGCTTTAAAAAAATACAATTTTATTTTTGTTGATAGTAGAACAAGTGCAAAATCTGTTGTAAAAAAATATGCAAAAAAATATGATATGCCTTACATTGTTAGAAATACATTTCTAGATAATGAGCAAAGTTACTCATATGTTCAAAAACAATTAAAAGAAGCTATTGAAATAGCTAAAAAGCAAGGTTATGCAATAGCAATTGGACATCCACATGAAGTTACACTTCAAGTTTTAAGGAACTCAAAAAGCCTATTTAAAGATGTAGAACCTATTTTTGTAAATCAACTTCCATATCTTAAATAAATAGGATATAATAATTTAATTAATTATTAAAGAGCCTTTATGATTTCAAAAATAAACTTTCCCATTGATGAATTATCATCAATGAAAAAATATCCAGATGAACTTTTTTATATTGGAAATCTTGAACTTTTAAAAAGAAAAAAAATCTCAATAATTGGAACTAGAAGGCCAAATTCTTATACCAAAGAGTTCACATATAAATTAGCTTCTAAACTTTCCAATGCTGGAATCTCTATTGTAAGTGGCGCAGCCATGGGCGTTGATGCCCTTGCTCACCAAGGAGCAACTTCAAATAATACAATTGCAGTTGTAGCAAATGGCTTAGATATTCGCTATCCAAGTATTAATAAAAATCTAATTATCGATATTGAAAAAAATGGCTTAGTACTTTCAGCCTATAAAGAGAAAGAAAAGGCAAGAAACTACACTTTTATACATAGAAATGAGATTGTAGTTGCCTTAAGTGAATTTCTAATAGTAACTGAAGCTGATTTAAATTCAGGTTCATTAACTTCAGTTAATTATGCTTTAAAAATGGGCAAAAAAGTTTATACACTTCCCCATAGAATCAATGAGAGTTTAGGAACGCAAGAACTCTTAAAAAAAGGCTTAATTGAAACTATTTATGATATTGATAAATTTATAGAAAAAGTTTCTGGCATAAAAACTACTTTCTTGGATGATGAAGTATTAAACTTTTGTAAAAATCACCCCACCTATGAAGAAGCTGTAAGAAAATTCTCAAATAAAATATTTGAATATGAATTAGAAGGAAAAATAAAAATAGAAAACGGTAAATTAATTGTAATCTAATACCTTTCTCAGTTTATATCCTCAGGTTGAATACTTTTCTTAACTTTTAGATTTAATAAAATTAAATAGCCAACTAAACCTGAGAATAAAGAACCTAATAAAATAGCTAATTTGTCTGTATAAAAGAATGTTGAGGAGTCAACATAAGCTAAAGAATCAATAAATAAACTCATAGTAAATCCAACACCTGTTAAAACTGCAACTCCATATAATTGAGCCCATGATACATCCGTTGGAAGTTTTGTAAGATTTAGTTTTACTGCAAAATAAATAAAGGTGAAAACACCTAATTGTTTTCCTATAAATAGACCTAAAAATATTCCCCATGATACGGAGTTATTCATCTGCTCCAATGAAATTAATCGAAGGTCAATCCCTGCATTTACAAAAGCAAAAATTGGCAAAATAAAATATGTAACCCAATTATGAATAAAGTGCTCTAAAGTTCTAATAGGAGAGATATGTTTTCTTTTTTCATTTATTATACTTATAGGAATTGTAAAAGCTAGAATAATTCCTGTTAATGTAGCATGTACACCTGTTTTTAAAATACAAATCCAAAGAATAAAACCAACAATGGCATAAAGACTTAAATAATGAACTTTAAATCTATTTAATAAAATTAAAATTAAAATGCAAATAGTTCCAAAAACCAATGAAATAGAAGATAATTCAGCCGTATAAAAAAATGCAATAATTAAAATAGCCCCTAAATCGTCAAATATTGCAAGTGCCATTAAAAATATTTTTAAAGAAGTTGGTACTCTTTTCCCAAGTAACACTAAGATTCCTAAAGCAAAGGCTATATCTGTTGCAGTGGGAATTGCCCAACCTCTTAGGGCAAACTCATCATGTTTGTTAAATAAAAAAAAGATTAAAGCAGGAATTAGCATTCCACCAATTGCACCAATTAAGGGAAGTGTTACATTTGAGATTTTTGACAAATGTCCTAAAATAAGCTCTCTTTTTATCTCTAAGCCAATCATTAAAAAGAAAATAGCCATAAGACCATCATTTACCCATAAAATTAAAGGCTTAGAAATTTCAAGAGTTGTTCCTACTCGAAATTCAATTTTAGTATGTAAAAAAGTATTATAAAATTCAGAAAGAAATGTATTACTAAAAATCAATGCAATTATAGTAACAAATATTAATATAATTCCAGATGCTGACTCTTTTTCTAGAAATTTTCCAACTAAAACTTTCATAATAATTATCCTTGAAATTAATGTATTTATTTTAGTAAAGAAAGCTTTATATATTTTTAAATAATTACAATGGTATAAAAGATGCATTTATTGAAAGAATTATAATAGTTTAAAAGTTAGGATTATATTATGGGTTATCAAAGTTTAGTTTTTAATGGAAATGAAGTTTTAGCATATGTAGATTCGCCAACTCCCTATGAATTAAAAGAGAATGATATTATTTATGTAATGCCGTTGGATTTATACTTTAAAGTTACAAATAAAAAGATGGATATAGTGCAATTAAAAGAGGATGAGTTTGGGAAAATTAAAAATACTCAATTAAGAAATTATGGTGTATTAAAATTTAAACTAAATGAAAATGAGATTTTTATAGAGAGGAAAACCCATCTTCTACTTGAAAAAGTTAAAGTTGAAAATGGGATATTTGTAAAAGCTTAAAATCTTAATTGATAAGTAATATCTCCAGCACCAACACCTAAGAATATTCCCTCATCATAAGTTTTGATGATTTCTCCATCTTTGATTAAGTCAATTTTACCTTCTGTTGTAGTGATTTTATCTGCAAAGATTGGATTATAAGATGCAAACTCTTTTTCAAAATCTATATCAATTTTTTTCTCACCAGGAATTGTCCAAAGTGGCAAAATAATTAATTCATCACATCTTCTAAAGCACTTTTTAAATCCTTCAAGATTATCACTTGTTCTTGAATATTTGTGAGGTTGCCAAAGAACTATTCTTTTATTTATATTTGTAAGATTGTCATATAACTCAATAGATTTCATTGTAGCATCAATCTCTGTTGGATGGTGAGCATAATCATCAATTACTACAAACTTACTATTTGCTTGAACAATATCAAATCTTTTTTTGATACCTTTATAGTTTAAAAGGTTTTTTCTAATTGTTTCAACATCAAGTTCATTAAGTGCGGCAAGTATTGCTAAAGATGCATTTGTAGCCATATGAAAACCAAATCCCCAAACTTCAAAAGTACCTAAATCTTTTAAATCAAATTTAGTACAAGGTTGATTATCTTTTAGTGTATAACAAAGATTTTTAATATCTTTTGATGGATAAAGATATTCAGCATTATCAACTTTTAATTTTTGTATATCTTTATCTTCACCATTTAAAACTCTTTTTTTAGCAAGGGAAATAAATCTTTCATAAGACTCATAAAACTTATCATAATCATAGTGATAATATTCCATGTGTTCAGGTTCAGCATTTGTAACAATTGCACAATAAGGATTTGAAAGTAAAAAAGAGGCATCTGATTCGTCTGCTTCAAAAGCTATTAAATCATTTACATATCTAAAGTTTGAACCAAAATCTTTTGATATTGCGCCAATTAATGCGCTACTTTGTAAAATTGAAGCCAACATTGCAGTTGTTGTAGATTTTCCATGAGCACCTGCAACACAATAGTTTTTCTTATCTCCAAGAATAATAGGTAGTGCTTCTTTTCTTGAAAGAGTTCTAATTTGTTTTAATCTTGCTTCAATTAACTCAGGATTTTCATCGGTAACAGCAGCTGAATATATAACTAAATCAAAATCATCTTTCATGTTAGAAGCACTTTGAGGACAAGAAACTTTTATTCCCTCATCTTCTAAAGCTTTTGTAATTAAAGAGCTTTTCATATCAGAACCACTAACTTCGTGTCCATCAAAATTTAAAAATCTAGCTAAGGCAGAAAGGCCAATTCCACCAATTCCTATAAAATGTACTTTCAATTAATTTCCTAATAAATGTTTTAAGTTTTTGTACTCTTGTGCTAAAATATCTTTGTTTTCATTTAAAAACTCTTGATTTTTAAATCTAAAATTCATAATAAAATATCCATATCTTTCATCTTCAACATCAGCTTCTAAATCAACTCTTGTATCATAAAAATCATCTAGTTGAATTTTTGAAGCTAAAAATATAATCAAGATATTTAATGCTTTTTCTAAGGCCTCATCTTCAATTATATTTGCTAAAACAAAAACTAATTCTTTTGCTCCATCAAAATTATCATAAGACCATTTTTCAATCGCATGTTCATATAAAGCTCTTACATAAAGTAAATTATCACCCTCAAGATTTAATTTTTCATGTTTGTTTAATATTTTTTCAACATTTGAAAATGATGTTTTTAAAATTTGCTCATATAGTTTATTTACATTCTCTTCATCTAAATCTAAAACTAACATAGAATCCAATGTTTCATACATTAAACCTATATCTTCAGCTTTCATAGAATTAACCCTTGCCTCTTCTAAATATTTTAAAAAATCAGGGTTTGTTCTTGCTTGAAATAGTGCTTCTTTATCCATTTATAAAATCCTTTAATCTTGTAAGAACTTCTCTTGTTTTCTCTTCATTTTCAACAAGAGCAATTCTAATATAACCTTTACCTAAACCATTTCTACCTAAAAAACTTCCAGGTAGTACTTTTATATTTTTTTCTTTATATAAATTTTTTGTAAATTCTAATTCATCTTTTACTTCTAACCAAATATAAAAAGTTGCTTCTGGAATTGGTGTTCCTAAAATCTCATTTGCAATTTCAAAATTCTTTTTATAAATTTTTCTAAAACCTGCTACATGTTCTTGGTCATTCCACGCAACTGCTGCTGCTTCTTGAAGAGGAACTGGACTTGCGCAACCTACATAAGTTCTGTATTGTAAATACGCTTTTAAAATATTTGCATCACCAGCAATAAATCCACTTCGTAGACCTGGAGCTGAGCTTCTTTTTGAAATAGAGTTCATTACTAATACATTTTTAAAACTATCATTTCCAACAAAAATTGAAGCTTCTAAAAGTGAAGCTGGTTTTGTAGCTTCATCAAAATAGATTTCAGAATAACACTCATCATTTACTAAAATAAAATCAAACTCTAAAGCTTTTTTAACCCATTCACCTAAATCTGCTTTACTCATTGAAGCTGATGTTGGATTATTTGGGAAATTTAAAATTACTAAATCACATCTTTTTAAATCTTCATCACTTAAGTTTGCTTTAAAACCATTCTCTTTTGTTAAATCAATATGAATAACCTCAGCTCGTGAAGCAATTGCAGCACCTTCATAAATTTGATAAAAAGGATTTGTAAATGCCATAACTGGATTTTTTTTATCAAATAGAGCAAATTGTGGGAAGTTGAACAAAACTTCTCTTGTTCCAAAAGATGGCACAATTTGATTCATTTCTAAATTTACATTAAATCTTGTTTTTACAAAATTTATCATTGATTCTCTTAAAAATGGCTCACCAATTGTTGAAGGATATTTTCGTAAACTTGCACTTGTCTCTTTTAATTTATCTTGAATAAAAGCTGGTGTTTCAAATTTTGGTTCACCTATTGTTAAAGCTGATAATTCATATTTTTCATTTGGGATTATCCCTTCTAATAACTCATTTAATTTTTCAAATGGATATTTTTCAAAATTCATAAAATTTATTCCTTTTATTCTTCAACTATTGGAATCAATAATTGATTAAATTTATTTAAATCAAATGCTATAAAATCGCTGTTTGTATATAAAAATTTAAAAGAAAATCTCTTTTTGAACATATTTTCTTTTAAAGGTAAAAGCTGAAGCATATCTTTTTGTTTTTTCAGTTCTCTAATTGGATTTTGTCCACTTGAAACTACTTCTATTTTTTCATTAAAGATTTTTGCAAGATTTTCAAAGTGATCTAAAAGGTTAGTTTTACCCTCTTTTTCACCTGTTGGATCTAAATCAAATATTTTTGTTTTTATTTTTAATTGACTTGAAATATCAAATACAATTGGTGATATTTGCTCATAAGAGTTTGTGTCATTTAGAATAATTACAGTTCTTTTTACAGCTTTTAAATTCTCTTTCCCAAATTTGAAAACTGGAATTTTTAAATCTAAAACACTTCTAACATCTTCTTTATTTTTGAACATTTCAGGAGTTAACATAATCATACCTATGTTATTTTTTCTAAAATCCTCTTTTATAATTTTATTAAAACCTTTATTTGCATAATCAATTAATAAAACAATTGATGGAAAATGTTTTAACTCTTCTTTTATATAATCCATAATTTGCACTGTTGTTGGTCTTGTAACTCTTACAATTAATAGATTGTTTTTTAGTTTTTGATTTAAATATTTTGCTTCATCAATTACTTTTTTTACACTTGCATCATTTTGTAAGTATAGATCTAAATATAGATAAATATTTGTTCCAAATGGCATTGGAAATTGACCTTGTGTTTTTCCAATTACATTGTAAACTTGCATTAAAACATCAGGTTTCCCAATAACTAAAATCACATCATTTGGTTTTAAAACTAAAGATGGTTTTATTGTAATCATTTTTTGATTTCTATAAAGTCCAAAGATTTTCCACTCTTTTTGCTCAATTGAGCCTATATATCTATAAGCGTAAGAGCTTCCAAATGGAATTCTAATCTCCATAATTTCACCCTGTCTTAATCCAATATTTTGGGCTAAAACAGGAACATTAGGAAGTTTTTCAACCATTCCATTTGCTAAAACTTCAATTCCTCTATAAATACGAACTAAAGGATCATTTACTTTCATTCCCCAATAATCTAATACTGTCATTTGAAGATTTTTTGTATGCTCTCTAATATTTTTTATAACATTTAACATTTCATCTTTTGAATTTAGAGCAATTAAAACTTCTGTATGTATATCTTTATCTAAAACCATTGCTAGTTTTGATGTTGAAGTTGGGTCGAACTTATAAAAGGTAAAGTTTGAAGGTTTTTGAACAGGTAAAATTAAGTCACTCATATATATTACATCGTAACTATTGTCACCTGTATTAGCTTCAATAATTCTTTGCATTAATTTTTTTGCAACAATACCATCAAGGATAATTAATATTTTTTTCATGGGCGTAATTATAGCTTAAAAAAATTAATTGTAGATTTTAAAAGCCTATCAATTAAGAGCTATAATCTTACTTTAGATACAATTGTCTTATCAAAAAAAAAGGTTTATATTATTTATGGAATTTAAAATTGACGCTACTTCAAATAAAGCTAGAGCTTGTACAATAGTTACAGCTCACAGCACAATAGAAACTCCTGTTTTTATGCCAGTTGGAACTCAAGGAACTGTTAAAGCACTTGACGCTAATGACATGTTAGAACTTGGAGCAAAAATCATACTTGGAAATACTTATCACTTATATTTAAGACCAGGAAGTAAACTTGTTAAAAAGTTTGGAGGACTTCATGGTTTTTCAAGATTTCCAAACTCATTTTTAACAGATTCTGGTGGTTTTCAAGCATTTTCTTTAAGTTCAAACTCAAAACCAGATGAAAATGGAATTATGTTTAAATCACATATTGATGGAAGTAAACACTACTTTACACCTCAAAGTGTACTAGATACTCAATATGATTTGAACTCTGATATTATGATGATTCTAGATGATTTAGTAGCCTTACCAAATACAAAAGAGAGAATTTCAAAATCAATTGAGCGAACTACAAAATGGGCAAAAGAAGCAATTGAATATCACATGGAACAAAAAGCAAAGGGAATTGGAACACACCAAAATATTTTTGCAATTATTCAAGGTGGAACTGATAAAGAGTTTAGAAAACAAAGTGCAGAACAACTTTGTGCCTTAACTGATTATGATGGTTTTGCAATTGGTGGATTAAGTGTTGGAGAACCAAATGCTGATATGTATGAAACAGTTGAGTGGACTACACAATTTATGCCCAAAAATAAACCAAGATATTTAATGGGAGTTGGTACTCCTGAGGATTTAATTGAAAATATCGAACGTGGTGTTGATATGTTTGACTGCGTAATGCCCACAAGAAATGCAAGAAATGGAACACTATTTACTACTTTTGGAAGATTAAATATCAAAAAAGCTGAATATAAAGACGATATTACTCCAATAGATGAAGCATGCGATTGTTATACATGTAGAAATTTCTCAAAAGCATACTTAAATCACCTATTTAGAGCAAAAGAGATTACATATTTTAGACTTGGTTCTATTCACAATATTCACTACTATTTATCTTTAATGAAAGAAGCAAGAACTGCTATTTTAAATGATAATTGGGTTGAATTTAAAAAAGAGTTTTACGCTAAAAGAAGCAAATAAACTCTTTTTAGTTAAAATAAAAAATATTAAATATTAAGGAAATTTATGACTGTTGATGATAATTTAATAGCAAAATTAGCAAAACTTTCAAGTTTAGAGATTGATGATTCAAGAAAAGAAAAATTAAAATCAGAACTAGGTGATATTATAAACTTTGTTGAAAATTTAAATGAAATTGATGTTTCAGGAATTGAAGCAACATTTAGTACAATTGAGGCTGGAACGCCTTTAAGAGAAGATGTATCAGAACAAAATTTAGAACTAGCAAACCATATTTTAAAACATGCTCCAAAATCTGAAGATGGTTATTTTATAGTTCCAAAAATTATTGAGTAAAAGATGATTACAGTTTATGGAATCAAAACTTGTGGTAGTGTGAGAAATGCTCTAAAGTTTTTTAAAGATAATAACATAGAAGTTGAATTTTTTGATTTTAAAAAAGAGACTCCAGCAAGTGATAAAATCAAAGATTGGACTACAAAAGCTGATATAAATGTGCTTTTTAATAATAAAGGGACAAAATATAAAACATTAAATTTAAAAGAGTTAAATCTTGATAACAATGGAAAATATGAATGGCTTTGTAAAGAACCATTACTTTTTAAACGTCCAGTTATTGAATTTGATGATAAAGTTCTTGTAGCTTGGGATGAAGAGGTTTATAAGAATACTTTTTTATAATAGAGTAGAATTTTCTACTCTAAAATTTATATCCTACATTAAAATAGTGTGCGAAACCTGTAGTATCAGTTTTTTTGCCATTTAATACTTCACCATCTTTCCATTGTGTCATATCTTTATAAGCTTTTAAACCATATCCAACTGTCCATTTTTTCTCATGTAACCATAAACCTAAATATGATTGTAAAGAATCACTCGTTCTATATGTTTTTTCAAAATCTGTTTGTGGAATATCACTTCCAAATTCATAATCTAAATAACCTTGAAATGATATAAATTTACTTTTACTAAAATTGTAAATTGGTTTAAACCAATTTATGTGAACCACATATCCATCAAAACTGTGTTCATTACTAGCTCCATAATTTTCTTCAATATATCTAGTATAAAGATTTACTCCACTTTTTCCTAACCAAGGAATATCAATATCACTTCCTAGTCCCATCCAAATTACTTTTAAACCATTTCCATTTGGTTCATCTGCATAATAAATATCAAATGCAAAGAAAAGCTCTTTTAATGCTCCATAAGATAAATCTTTATCTAATAAATAATCTATTGAAATTCTAGGTTCAATATCTACAAAGAAGTTATTTTGTCCATGTTTATCACTACCTTTACTATTTAAAGCATCAATGAAATCTACATATCCATATAAATCAAGCCACTCATATCTTCCCCCAAATTCAAACTCTACATAAGTGTCATCAAAAGCAAATGGTCCACCTCTTTGATTTTCACCATGATATAGATGTAATGTTTCCCAATTTGAATTTGTTATTGAACTAATATCTTTTGCTTGTAGATTTAAATTAACTCCTAAAAGAATTAATATCACAAAAATTAAATTAGAAGTTTTATTCCCCATTAAAATCCTTAATTATTTTATATCTTCATTTATAAAAAAGGGAAGAAAGTAAAACTTCCTTCCCTTTTGAAATCTAAAATCTCTTAAATCAAATCTTTTCTTGCTTCTTTTAAAGTATCAGCTATCATAAATGATAACTCTAAAGCTTGATCAGCATTCATTCTTGGGTCACATTGTGTGTGGTAACGACTAGATAAACTCTCTTGAGTTACACCTGAAGATGTACTTCCAGTACACTCAGTAACATTTTGTCCTGTCATTTCTAAGTGAATTCCACCAGCATATGTTCCCTCAGCATGATGAATTTGGAAAAATTGTTTCACTTCACTTAAAATTGCTTCAAAATCTCTTGTTTTATAACCATTATCAGCTTTAATAGTATTTCCATGCATTGGATCACTTGACCATAATACATTTTTCCCCTCTGATTTTACCCTTTGTAAAAGTTTTGGGAAGAAATCTCCAACTTTATTTGCACCCATTCTAACGATTAAGTTTAATCTTCCTGCTTCATTATTTGGATTTAGAGTATCAATTAATTGAATTAATTCATCTTCTTTCATTGTTGGTCCTACTTTACAACCAATAGGATTATTTATTCCTCTAAAATATTCAATATGAGCATCTCTTAAATCTCTTGTTCTATCACCAATCCATAACATATGAGCAGCACAATTAAACCAATCACCTGTGATTGAATCTCTTCTTGTAAGTGCTTGTTCGTAATTTAACAACAGTGCTTCATGAGAAGTAAACAATGTTGTTTGATTAAGTTGTGGAGTATTTTCACTTGTAATTCCACAAGCTTTCATAAATGTTAAACTCTCAGATATTTTATTTGCAAGTTCTTCATATTTTGCACCTAAATAATTATCTTTAACAAAGTCTAAATTCCATAAATGAACTTGATTTAAATCAGCCATTCCACCCCTTGAAAATGCTCTTAAAAGGTTCATAGTTGCAGCACTTTGATTGTATGCTTTTAATAATTTTTTAGCTCTTGGATTTCTAGCTTTTTCACTAAATTCAATATCATTAACAATATCACCTCTATATGAAGGCAAAGAAATTCCATCGATTTCTTCAAAATCTGAAGATCTAGGTTTTGCAAATTGTCCAGCAACTCGTCCTACTTTTACTATTGGACAACCACCAGAGAATGTTAAAACTGCAGCCATTTGCATCATTACTTTAAATAAATCTTTAATATTTGTTGCATTAAAAGAAGAGAAAGATTCAGCACAATCTCCACCTTGAAGTAAAAATGCTTTTCCGTTTACTACATCTGCTAATTGTTTTTTTAAGTTTAAGGCTTCCCCTGCAAAAATTAAAGGTGGATAAGAAGCTAGTTCATTTTCTACTTTTTTTAGTTTTTCTAAATCATTATAAGTAGGTTGTTGCTTTATAGGAAAATCTCTCCAGCTACTAGGATTCCAATTGTTCATTTTTAATTGCCTTTTGTATATTTTATTTAATTACACAAATTCTAGCTAAAAGTTTCTTAAGGAGTTAATCTTGAAAAGTAATCGATTTGTAATAGTAAAAAAGAGTTAAAACTATAATGTAGCATAAAATTCTAGCTACATTATAATTTCTAAATTTAGTGAATTAATTTTGAAAGTAAATCTTTAAATGAAACTTTAAATGCTTCAAGTCCATCAATTAAAAGTTTTGAATAAATAGTTTCCATATTTACCCCTTTTTGTTTTAATATTGCAAAATATTTATCACAATCAGTTTCACTCATAATAAGAGTTCCTACTTTTGAACCATCTTTAACCCAATCTTCAATTGTTGCAAGTGGTGCAGTGTTTACAGAATTTGGATAAATTAAATTATCAACATAATAACTAGGACTTAATTCATCACCTTTAACCCCTGTACTTGCAAATAGTGTTCTAATATTTGGATTTCCAAATTTATTAATTTCATGGTAACATTTAGTTGCGTTTACAATTCCTAATTTTGAAGTTTCTAAACCTTTTAATTTTAAATCATTATCAACTAATCTATCAAATCTTGAAACAAAAACAGAAACAACAGCTTTTATATCTTTATTAGAATCTTTAATTCCCTCATCTAAAGCTTGAGTACATTTAATAGATTGTTCAGGTGAAAAAATCAAAGTAGCATTTACATTTATTCCCTTTGAAGTTAACTCTCTCATGGCAATATATCCAGCCTCAGTTGCAGGAACTTTTATCATTACATTATCAGCACTAATTGAAGAGTAAAGTCTTACTCCTTCTTCAATAGTTCCAGCAGCGTTATCACATAAAAGTGGGTCAACTTCAATAGAAATAAATCCATCATCAGCATCATTTTTATGTAAATCAGATAGTAGTGCTGCTGCTCTTTTAATATCGGTTAAGGCCAACTCTTCATAAATTGTTTTAGCATTATTTGCTTGTAACATATCAAGTTGTTGTTTGTATGCTAATGAATTTGTAATTGATGATTCAAAAATCGCTGGATTTGAAGTTGCACCTTGAATATATTTCTTTTTAATAATCTCTTTAAATCTTGTTTCTAAAAAATCTCTTTCAATAAAATCACACCATAAAGAGAAATTAATATCTTCTTTTAAACTCATAATTATTCCTTTAAAATGTCCCATTTTAAAGGGACCTATCCATTTTTAACTTCTTTCAGCGATGAAAATAAATTTCGTCTAAAGAAGCAAACTCTAAAGGGCTTTAAGAATAAAGCCTATTTAATATAATCTAAAATTTTTGTTAAATCTTTTGTATCAATAATTACATTTGCTTCTTTTTTAAGAACTTCTCTTGCACAAAAAGCAACTCTTGTATCAGCATGAGCAAACATTGATAAATCATTTGCACCATCTCCACAAACTAAAGTCTCAGCTCTTGTAATTCCCATTAAACCTTGGATTCTTTGAAGCATATCACCTTTAGAATATCCAAACATCATATCTCCACCAATAAGACCTGTTAATTTTCCATCTTTTTCATGTAAAACATTTGAGAAATCAGCATCTAAACCTAGCTTTTCCCTTGCAGGAGTTGTACCAATTCTAAAACCACCAGAAAAACAAACTACTTTGTAACCCATTTTTTGAAGTGCTGGAACTAATTCCATAGCTCCTGGCATTAAAGGAAGGCTTGCGCAAATATCCACAACTCTTTGGTAATCCATACCTTTTAAAAGTGCAACTCTTGTAGTTAAAGATTCAAAAAAATCTAATCTTCCACTCATTGCTTCTTCTGTAATTTTTGTAACTTGTTCACCTATACCTAACTCTTCTGCTAAAAAGTCGATAGTCTCCCCATCCATAAGTGTTGAATCAAAATCGAAAACAGCTAATTTCATTAATTTTCCCTAGTTTTATTCTTTAAAGGGTATAATTTTAGCCAAATAAAACTAAATATACTAAAGGATTGTTTATCCAATGTTTGAAACACTAATACAAAAACTTCAAGAAGACAAATACTTAACACTTGAAACAACACCTCAACATGAACCATCTATGCATAATATTATTGAAAGAATTAAAAAATTTAAATTACAAGATAGAGTTGATGGTTTTTCATGTACAGATAATCCACTTGCAAAACTAAAATATAGCGCACTTTTTGCTTCGCTAAAACTTCAAATGGAATTCAAAAAACCTGTAATTGCCACTATGACAATGAGAGATAGAAATAAAATTGCTTTACAATCTGACTTAATGGGAGCAAATGATTTTGATGTAAGAGCAATTTTGGCTCTTACAGGAGATCCTGCAAAAATGAGTGATCAACCACACGCAAAAGGCGTATTTGAAGCAAACTCTTTAATGCTTTTGAAAATTATAAAATCTTTTAATTATGGTATGGATATGTCCGGTCATCCTTTTAAAATTGAACCTAAACAAATTTTTCCATTTTCAGTTACAAACTCTTATGCAAAAAACTTCTCAAGTTTAGAGAAAAAAATGCATTTAAAAATTCAAAATGGGGCAATGGGAATAATATCTCAACCAGTATTTGATATAGAAAATGCAAAAAAACTTTTGGAATCATTCAACATTGCAAAAGAAGGAGTTGAGGGAGATAAACAAAAAGCTCAATTAATTTTTGGACTTTTCCCTGTTACGAAACTTCGAACTGCCCTATTTTTATCAGCTCAAGTTCCAGGTATTCATGTTCCTCAATTTTGGATTGATGCACTTGAATCTGCTCACAATATTTCAGAAGAGGAAGAATATAAAGTTGGAATGCAATTAAGTCAAGATTTATTCAGAGATTTAAATAAACTTCACCCAAAAATCCACCTTATGACAGCAAATAGATTTGATGTTGCAAATGAGATAATTTCTTGAAATTAGCCTCAATTGATGTTGGTTTAAAAAGAATAGGAGTTGCTATTTGTTTAACTTCAAATATTGTAACTCCACAAAGTGCAATATTAAGAAAAAATAGAGACCAAGCAGCACGAGATATAAATGCTTTTTTAAAAGAGTGGGAAATTGAAAAACTAATCGTTGGATTTCCAAGTGCAAGTGAAGAGATGCAAAGAAGAATAAAACATTTTTTAGCTTTACTTGAACTCTCTATTCCTTATGAATTTCAAGAAGAAAACATGAGTTCTATTGAAGCAGAAGATTTAATGAAAGGTGAAATCAAATACAAAAGAGACGGAAGAGTTGATTCAATCGCTGCAAAAATTATATTAGAGCGCTTTTTAGCTAAAAAACATTAATTATATTCACTTCAAAACATTCACAACAACAGCTATTGCAAAACCTGAATCATGGGTTATTGATAAATGAGAATTTTTTATACCAAAAGCTTTTCTTACTTTTTTTCTATATTTAATCAAAGGAGCTCCAAGCTCGCTTTTTGAGATTTTAATATCATGAAAACCACAAGATGCACCAATTCCCGTGCCAAGAGCTTTTGAAGCAGCTTCTTTAGCTGCCCAAAATCCTGCAGCAGTTTCTGGCTTTTTTATAAGCTCAATCTCTTTTGGATTTAAAAACTTTTCATAAGCCTTTATTCCAAACTTTTCATACATTCTTTTTATTCTATCTATTGATGTTATATCTATACCTATCATTTAAACCTATCTTTTGTATAATCCCAACATGAAACTATTTTTTAAAAAATTATTATACCTTATCACGATGCTTTTTATTATTAGCCTTATATCTTTTATCGCAATAAACGCTGCTCCAAACTCTTTTTTTGCAAGTGGTGAGTTAAATCCAAATATTACACCTGAATCAATTGAGCAATTAAAAGCTATTTATGGTTTAAATAGACCTTTATATGTACAATTTTTTTCATGGATAAGTGCAATAATTCATCTTGATTTCGGGATTTCATTTGCAAGTGGTGAAATGGTTAAAGATGAAATATTAAGCAGAATTCCAATTACACTTACAATCAATATTATTTCAATGGTTTTAATATTCATCATTTCTCTTTATTTTGGAATAAAATCGGCTTTAAATAAAAACTCATTATTTGACAAATTTACAGGGCAATTATCACTTCTAAGTTTTGCAATGCCTTCATTTTATTTGGCACTTTTATTGGTTCTAGTATTTGCTATTAATTTTGAAATTTTACCAATTGCTGGACTTCATGGAGTTCCTAATGATGGAAGTTTTTCTTACTATTTAGATTATGCTTGGCATTTAGTTTTACCAATATTTATTATGGTTTTTGGTGGAATTGGAAGTTTGATTTTATATATTAGAAGTTTAACTATTGAGATTTTAAAATCTGATTACATCTTTTTTGCAAAGGCCAGAGGTTTAAGCCAAAAACAGATTTTAAGATATTATATTTTGCCAAATTTATATCCGCCAGTTATTACACTTCTTGGTCTTTCACTTCCTGGAATTATTGGTGGTTCAGTAATTCTTGAAACAATTTTTTCAATAGATGGAATGGGATTATTGTTTTATCAAAGTGCTTTATCACATGACTATCCCGTTATTATGGGAATTTTGATAATTGGTGCCTTTTTGACACTAATTGGTAATATGATTGCAGATTTAGTTTTACTAAAGCTAAATCCAAACTACGATGAAAAATAGATTAGATAATTTTAACAAGGAAAAGAATTGCAAGTTTTAAAAACAATTGAAGAGTTACAAGAAGTTAGAAAAAATATTTCTGGAACTGTTGGATTTGTTCCAACAATGGGTGCTTTACATAATGGTCACATTTCACTAATCAAACAAGCAAGAAATGAAAATGATATAGTTATTGTTTCAATATTTGTAAACCCAACTCAATTTTTACCAGGTGAAGATTTAGATGCGTATCCGAGACGTGATGAAGCTGATAAAAAAATCTGTCAAATGTGTAAAGTTGATTATGTTTTTATGCCTGAAATTTCAACTATGTACATAAAAGAAGAAGTATTAATTAAAGCTCCAAATAAAAGTTATGTTTTAGAAGGTAAAACAAGACCTGGCCATTTTGATGGAGTTTTACAAGTAGTTTTAAAACTATTTAATTTAACTCAACCAACAAATGCCTATTTTGGGAAAAAAGATGCTCAACAACTTTCACTAATCATTCAAATGGTAAAAAATCTATTTTTACCTATAAATATTGTTCCTTGCGAAATAATAAGAGAAGATGATGGTTTGGCTTTAAGTTCAAGAAATATTTACTTAGATGCAACACAAAGAAAAGATTCTTTACTTATTTCAAAATCTTTATATATGGCAGGTTCTTTAATAGCAAGTGGTGAAAGAAGTGTGCAAGCTGTAAAAAATAAAATTTATGAAATCATGAAAACTTTAGATGTTGAATATGTGGCTATTGTAGATAGAGAATTTAATGAGTTAGAAAATATTGAACCTAAAAATACAATTATTCTTGTAGTTGCCAGATTTGGTAATACTAGATTACTTGATAATATTTGGCTTTAACATTTTGTTTTAAAAAGAGTTTATGATAAAATTGCAAAAAAATTAAGATAAAAAGAATAAATATATGAAATTTTCAGTAAAAAATCCTAAAAAAACTCTACATTTAGTAAGCCTTGGTTGTACTAAGAATCTTGTTGATTCAGAGATTATGTTAGGTAAATTAAAAGATTATACAATTACAAATGATGCAGCAAATGCCGATGTTATCATCGTAAATACATGTGGATTTATAGATAGTGCAAAAGAAGAGAGTTTAAATACAATTTTAAATCTGCATGATGAAAGAAAAAAAGAGTCAGTTTTAGTAATGGCTGGATGTTTAAGTGAAAGATACCAAGGCGAACTTCAAAAAGAGTTACCTGAAATTGACGTTTTCACAGGTGTTGGAGATTATGATAAAATCGATTTACTTGTGCACGAAAAAAGAAGTGCCTTTTCAAATGAAGTATTTTTAGCAAGTGATGAAAATGAAAGAGTAATCACAGGTTCTTCATATCACGCTTACGTAAAACTAAGTGAAGGTTGTAACCAAACTTGTTCATTCTGCGCGATTCCTTCATTTAAAGGAAAACTTCACTCTAGAACCCTAGAATCACTTGTAAAAGAGGTAAAATCATTAGTATCAAAAGGTTATGTAGACTTTTCATTTGTATCTCAAGATTCTTCTTCATTTTTAAGAGACCAAGGAATTAACAACGGTCTTGAACTTTTAATTGAAGAGATTGAAAAAATTGATGGTATTAAAACAGCAAGAATTTTATATCTTTACCCATCAACTACAACTTTATCGCTAATTGATAAAATTGCAGATTCACAAGTTTTTGTAAACTACTTTGATATGCCATTACAACACATAACTCCATCAATGCTTAAAATCATGAAAAGAGGAAAAGGTGTTGAAAAACTAAATGAACTTATGAATCATATGAGAAGTAAACCTAACTCATTTGTAAGAACTACATTTATTGCTGGACATCCAGGGGAAACTCTTGAAGACCATGAAGCACTTTGCAAATATATCGAAGAGTTCAAATTTGATAGGGCAAATGTTTTTTCATATTCAACAGAAGAAGGAACTACAGCTGCCGAATCTAAAGATTTAATAGAGCAGGAAGTTATTGATGAAAGAGCTGAAGAAATTGGTGAAATAATTGCTTTGACAACTCAAGAATCATTAGAAAATGAAATTGGAAAAACTTTTGAAGTTTATGTTGATGGAGAAAGTGAAGAACATGAGTATTTATTAAGTGCAAGAAAAACACTTTGGGCTCCTGATATTGACGGTGAGATTTATATCAATGACAATGAATTACCAGATGGTGAGCAAATTAAATTTGGACAAATTTACACTGTAAAAATCACAGAACTTGCGGGAGATAAATTATTAGCAACTGTAATTAAATAGTTATGAACTTAGATTTTAGTGTAGTTAAAAATCAAAAAAATCTGCTAGCATTTTCAGCAGGTGTTGATTCTACTGCACTATTTTTTTTACTCCTTGAACAAAATATCCCTTTTGATATAGCTATTGTAAATTATAATTTAAGAGAACAAAGCAAAGATGAAATCTCTTATGCAAAAGAACTTGCAAAGCAGTATAAAAAAGAGATTTTTATCCATGAAATAAATCTTCCTGATACTTCAAATTTTGAAAAAAAAGCTAGAGACATAAGATACGCTTTTTTTGGAACAATTATTGATAAACACTCTTATCCTAACTTAATCACAGCTCATCAGTTAAACGACAAATTAGAATGGTTTATGATGCAATTATCAAAAGGTGCAGGATTAGTTGAACTTATTGGATTTAATGAGTTTGAGCAAAAAGAAAACTTTCAAATTTATAAACCACTTTTAAATATAACAAAAGATGAACTTGAAAACTATTTAAAAAACAATAATCATAAATATTTTGTTGACCAATCAAATTTTGATGAAAAATATAAAAGAAACTACTTTAGACATAATTTTTCAAATAAGTTTTTGCAAGAGTTTAATTCGGGAGTTAAAAAATCTTTTGAATACTTACAAAATGATTTGATTTCACTAAATATTCAAAACCGTTCAATAAAAAAAATAAAAGCATTAGAGATATTTTTAAATCAAAATGATGATAATTTAAATATTAGAACTATAGATTTATCACTAAAAAGAAGAGGAATATTATTAACATCTGCACAAAGAGATGAAATATTAAGACAAAAAGAGATTACAATTTCTCATAAAATAAATATATCTATTCAAGAAAATTATATTTGGATAGCACCATGTTGTAATGAAGTTATTGATAAAAAGCATAAAGAACTATATAGAATAAATAAGATCCCTAAAAATATGAGAGCTTATATTTTTAGAGAAAAAGTAGAGCTAAAAGAGTTAATTTTTTAGAAATCTCTTCATCTTTTGCATTTTAACAAGCTCTTGTCTTGTATCTTCCCTATGAATTTTAAGAAAATTAATATTTTTAAAAAAAAGTTCTTGAAGTTTTTTTAAATCTATCAATTCTAAATCAAAATCCTCAATAGTATCATTAGTTAAATAACTTTTATGCCATCTTATTAAAGCATCAGCTTTTTCTGAAGGCTCTAATGAATCAATATAAGTTAATTCATTAAGCGCTTTTAAAGACCAGTCTCTTCTTTCCATGCGTCAATTAGTCCTTGAGTAACTTTCATAACTTGATTAACTGCATTGATATTATCATCAATTCCAGCACTAAACAGAGTTTCAATTTGATATAAGTATAAACCATCTAAGTAATAGGCAACTTCTCCACCATCAAAATCTAAAACATTTCTTAATTCATCAAAGATAGCAATTGATTTATTTATATAAGTAAATTTTAATTCAACATTTCCCTCTTCCATAGCACTTTTTACAAATGACAGATATTTTATAACACCTTCATAAAGTTTTAATACTAATACATATGGATCATCAGAGATCGCATTTTGTTGATTATATACTTCTATTCCCATATTTATACCTCATTACAATCATTTTTATAGTGTCAGTATATTATATATTTGCTTAATTATGAAAAAGAAAGGGAGAATGAATAAATCCATTCTCCTTTTTAAGAATTAATTACCAGAAGTCGACTGTTGGATTAACATTTTTAATCCAGAAAATGATGATTCCATTTGATTTATGATAGCCCCATATGAACTAAATTGTAGGGATAACTGTTCATATTTGGCATCTAATGCTTTTTCAGCTTTTGTTTTTTCATCATTTAGAGTTGCCTCTCGGTTTATCATTTCCGATCCATAAGTGTATAAAAGCCCGCCTGTATATTTCATATTATCTATTGTTTCTTTTAAAATAGTTCCTAAACCTTTATTTTCAGCCGCACCTAAAAATAAATCTTTTAAACCTGACATATTATTTTGTACTGCGTCATTGAATTTAGTTGAATCAATTGATAATCCGCCATCTTTAGCTAACTCTATTCCATAATTGAACACTGATTTATCATTTGATGATCCATATGAACCAAATAATTTATCTTTCAACTGAGTTATAATATTTTTAATTGAAGACTTATCTGATATTGCAGAATCTGCATTAAAAACTTCACTATCAACCATTGCTACTAATTCATTATATTTCGTAACAAAATTTTGCATTTGTGATTCTACTTGAGTATTATCTTCAACAATATTAATACTTGATGCGCCAATTTTATTTGCTGTGATTTTTAATCCATCAACAGTAATACTATTAGTTGATACATTATATTCAACACCATCAACTTTTGATATCATATTTTTTGCTTCTAATATATAATTAGTAGTATCAACAGTTGTTCCATCTGTTGTATAACCTAAAGCTTGACTTGCTGCTCCGCTAATAGTTAATTTATTATCAACTCCAGATTCTTCACTTTTTATAACTAACCTAAATGAATCTGTTCCGACTTGTTCAACTGTTGCATTCATCCCAGATTTTGCTGTAATTTCATCTGCAAGTTGTTGATAAGTTTTATTTGTAGTATCAAAATCTATACTACCCGAAGTTAAACTACTAATAGTTAAAGTACCAGCTCCAATCACAGCATCTTTTGTTGTTGCATTAACACTGTTTGACTGATAAACATCTTTTTGTGCAAGTTGAGTTACATCTACATTTGTAGTACCTTTATTTAAAGCCTTTATGTCAGCTGCATCAAAAGTAACTGAATCACCAGAGGTAGTTGCAACTTTTTGTTCAAAAGCAGTAACTCCACCTGATACAAACAAATCAAAAGGTTTAATTGCATCCAAAAGAGCAGTAACTTTTTCTTCTATAGTTGTAAAAGTCTTTCTTTCTGTTCCTATCTTCGTTATTTTTGTTTCGATAGGCTCAACTGCAGATTTTCTTTCTGCTGTTTTTAGCTTATCTATTAAATCACTATTTAACGAAGCTGCTTGCCCTGAACCTAAACCTAAAACACCATTTGCCATAATTTATCCTTTATCTTTTTAAGCCAAGTAAAGTCTGTAACATCTCATCTATTACAGTTATCATCTTAGCATTTGCAGTATATGCTGCTTGGAATTTAATCAAATTCAACATCTCTTCATCTTTATCAACTTTTGTTAATTGATTATAAGTACTATTTATTGACATTGTTACATTTGCCTGAGTAGTTTTAGTAAAATCTACATTTTCTTTGTCAGCTGATACATTTACTCTTAAATCTCTATAAAATTCACCTAAAGAACTTTTATTTGTTGCACTTGTACTTTGACCTTTACCATCAAAAGACAAATCATTTTTCCACTGTATAGTTGCTAAATAATCTAACTTATCTTGAGTTAAATCATTCACTAAATCTTTATTAAATTTTAACGTTTTAATATTTGAACCACTAAATAAGCCAGTTGAATTTATTATTCCTAAAGACTCATTTGCTGCTGCTTCTCCATAAATATACTGATTTGTTCCTGTTTGAATATATTTATCTGATATATCAGCTAAAGTTTGTGCAAAAGTATTCAATTTATCAAGATAAGTCTGATACTTATTATTAGGTGAATCTGATGATAAATTTTCAACCTGCGCTTTTAATGAACCACTTTTAATTGAAACTTCTTTATCATTAATTGCTATATAAACTTTTGATTCAGCAGTTGTACTTTGATTATCATTTTTGTAAACAGTTTCTCTACTATCAACAATTGTAGAATCGGTATTATCTCTTTTTTCTATACTTATTCTTCCATCAAATTGATTTGACACACCTGCAGAATTTGATTCAACTCTTAAAAAATTATCTTGATTATTATTAGTAATTTTATTTCCATTTGCATCAACAGTATAATCACCATTATATGCAGTTATTGAATCTTTCATATCAGCATTTGAATTTATTTTAAAAACTAAAGCTCTAGTTAAATTATTTTGATCTATTGTTTGGGTAGTATCAGCAGTACTAGAATCATTATCCCAATCTGCAGTTAAACTCTCTCCCATTGTTACAGATACTGAAAATTCATTATTCAACTTATAAGTTACAATATCATTTGCATCTATTGTTTTTGGAGTGAAATCATCATTATATTTTAAAGCATCATATACAACATTAGGTGTAACTGAACCATTTACTAAGGTATATTTATCTTTTTGTTGATTATCTTCTTCCACTACATTTAAGGTTCTTACATTTGTATTATTACTAATTACAGTTTGTCCACCAAGTGTTAATTCATAGTAACCATTATTTTTTGTTACACTTATATCTGCATAATTTGATAAATCTAATTCTAACTGATCTCTTTTGTCTAGTAAATCATTTGTTTCACCAAATTTTTCTATCTTTTCATTCAAAGCCCCTATTTCTTTTAAAATATTATTGGCATCATCAACATTAACATAAAGCTCTTTTTTTTCTGTTTGCTGTTGTTTTTCTACACTTGAATAAAGATTTTTTAAAGAATCTACGACTATAGTACCTTGAGTTTGTAGTGATGATTTATAAACTTGTGAATTTGGATTTGTTCTTAAATTTTCTACTGCTTGATAATATCTATCTAAATCAACTGAGAAACCACTATCTTTTGTCTCTGCAAAAATTGATTCAACATTCGAAATCATATTAGATAATTTGTCATAATAATTCGATTTTGTATTCTCTGACATCAATTTATCATACATATATTGAGAAGTAATTCTATATACTCCCGTCGCATTTACTCCTCGACCAGTAAATTGCGAATCCATTTGATTTAACTCATCAAGTTGTACAATTCTTTTTTTATATCCAGGAGTACTCTCATTAGCTATATTGTTAGATACATTTTCGACTGCTATTCTTGCTGCATTTAGTCCAGTTTGCGCTACATTTAACGTACCTAGCATAGAGACTCCTTTTCCTATAATTTTCAAATTATTACATTACATTTCTTAAAATTAGATTAAAATGGCCATATTGTTCTTATAAACTTTAAACCCCATGGTGTTTCTAAAATATCAGCTTCTGTACCATTTTTATCATATAGTAATTTTAGATTTGCAATTTGTGAAGAGTTAACTGAATTATCAGAACTAATATCATAAGGTCTTATTACACCACTTATTATTACTTCTTGTTTTTGTCCTTCAATTAACATCTCTTTTTTACCTTTTATATAGTAATTTCCATTTTGATAAGTCTCTTCTATTATTGCAGAAACTGTACTAGAAAAAGTTTCTGCTACTTGTGTTTTTACACTTCCTTTATCTGCTGATGAACTATTTGTTCCAAAGCCTACACCAAGATTTGAATTGAAATCATTCGCAGCATTTCCAATTGCACTACTTAAACCATTAGTTCCTGTTGCTGCTAATAATCCTCCACCCAAATTATTATCTCTTGTACTTGACAGCTCTCTTTTATTATTTGCAGCAGATTTAGTATTTTCTGATATAACAATTTGGATTATATCCCCAACTTGTAAATCTTTTTTATCTGCAAATAGTGATGCCCCTTGCATTGAATATAATGAGCCTTTATTTTTTCTCGGTTCTGGTAATTTCTTAGGAATCTGTATTTCAGGTTTATCAAATTCTAATTCTTGCTTCTCTCCAACACATGCACTAAAAATAATTGAAATTAGAATTACTATTATACTATTTCGCATTTAATTTACTTTTTAATATAAAATTAATATCAACTGCAATTATTGTCTCATTTAAAGTTTTTTTAATGAGTGCCATTGCACCATATCTTACTAATAATGCATCTAAATTAGTTGCTGGCTCACAAATTATAATAAGTTTATCCTCAATAATTTTAACATGTCTAATATGTTCTTGTCCAACTAAATCAATAGCCTTTTCAACTTCACTTAGAATTGCTTTTTCAATATCTTTTTTTTCTTTTTCTTTTTTATCTTCTTCTAATTTTAAAGCTTGTTTTGATTCTAACTCTTTTTGTTGTTGTTCTTCAAAACTTTTATTCATATGAAAATAATATCCTGCTAGCATAGCAGCTAAAACTAATAAAGATACTACCTTTAGTAGAGTTCTTTTTTTATTTCTTTTTACTGCAACTATCATTATTATTTAATTACAAAAGTTGTAAATAATATTTGTTTAATATTGTTTTTTGCTACTTCTGGTTTAGTTTTAGTAACCTCATTAACAACATTATTTATATCTTGTAATAATTCATCTTTTAATAAATTCTTACCGCCAACTGTTAATAACTCTTCTGAACTTCTAGAACTAATTTGTGAAATAACAACATCAATAATTTCAGCTTTAAACTCTTCTACGAGCGCTGCAATTGTAGGTTCATTACTTTTAATTGAAAAAGATAGTTTCATTAACTTCTCTTTTCCCCTTGAATCTGTTAAATTTAAAACCAAATCATTTATATCAGCTTTAAAAGAATCTGGTTTATCTGAAGATTCATCTTTTTTAACTTCTGTCTGCTCTGATTGAGAATTATTTCCACCTAATGCACCTTGAGAATAAAGGAAAAAACCACCCCCAACAACTGCAAGGATAAGAACTACTACTAAGGCAATTAATACAATCATTAAGCCCTTTCCACCACCTGAACTTTTTTCTTGATTATCATCTGCCATAATTATTCCTTTTTCTCATTATTAACACCAAAATTTTGAAGCTTCTCTGTAATCATTGAAGCATTTGAAACGCTTAAAAATTTCATAATCTGTGTTACATTGTTCTCTTTTAATTTTATCATTATATCAAAAACATCTTCAATTTTGCCTTCACCTATCATTTGATTAAAAATATCTGCAGTATTTTTAGGCTTCATAGCATTATATATTTTTGCAGTTTTATTATCAACTTCTTGTTTAATATCTTTTAAGGTTTGTTCATTTTCATCATGCAATTTTTGTATTTTACTTTTCTCTTTTTCAATTTGAGCAAGGATATTTTCAAGTTCTTTTTTTCTTTGTTGATACTCTGTCTCTTTTTCATTATAAAAAATATTTAGTTCTTTTTTTAACTCCATAACTTCTATTCTTTGTTTTGTCAAAGAACTACTTGTTTCTTCAACTGCAAATAAAAGAGTTCCAAAACAGATAAATAATAATAAAAACCTAATCAAACTATATCCTTTTGTCTACTAATATATTTACTTTGAATATATTCACTCGAAGCCTCTTCTTCTGCCATTAAAATCTTTTTAAAAGCTTCTTTTTTTTCTTCTTCTAAAATATATGAAAATTGTTCAGCCTCTTTTTGAAGCTCTATTATCTCTTTTAATAACACTTCAACTTGCATATTTATACTATTTTTTTCATTATTTAATTTTTGAATATGCATTTTCATGGTATTTTTATGTATAGTTAAAATCATAAAATCTGAAATTGCTCCATGTTTTTCAACACTTGCTGTATCTATTCTATTTTGTGTTAAAGCAATTTCAATATTAATTTGCTCAATTTTTGATAAAAATTGAGCTTTTTGCATTAACTTCTGATCAGTTTGATTTTTTTTTAATTTATATAATTTATCTATCAATTATTATTACCAAATACAAGTATTATATCCCATAAATCTTTTGTATAAGCCTCTATATGATCGCCAATCCAAGGAAGGGAAATCAAAATAAAACCAGACACTAAAATCATTTTAGGAACAAACGATAAAGAAGCATCACTAATTTGTGTTACTGCTTGAAAAATTGAAATTATAAGTCCAATAATCATACTTACAATTAATGAAGGCAATCCAAGGATTAATATTATTTTTACAGTATTTTCAGAAATTGCAATTAAATCCATGTTTAATCTTTTATTTTTATTGTTATCTCTAAAGTTTTATTAGTTAATAATTTAGAAATTAGTACTGAAAGATCATTTACGTTTGAACTATCGATACTTAGAGTTTCATTTTTTGATTCTGAAACCATCGGTTTGTATTCATTTATAGAATTATTTTCACCAACATTGTAACTTAATGCCTCCAATAAATCTTTTTCATTTAAAGAATCCAATTCAAAAAATTCATCACTCATTTTAGCCCCTTGTACAGATTCACTGTTTTTTCTACTTTGTACTATTTCTTCTTTTGAGAAATCAAATTTACTAAAAGGATCAACTTCTAGCGTATTAATCTCTTCTTCATCATCTTCATTATCAAATTTTTTATCTTCTCTAATTTCTTCTTCATCTAAGTCATCATTTAAAAAATCGAAATCACTAAATGGATTACTTTCTATTATATCAATATCTTCCTCTTTTATCTTGACTTTTGGAGTTTCTTGTATCTCTTCATTTAAAAAATCAAACCCCCCAAATAAATCATTATTGATTTTTTCTAAATCCATGATCTCTTCAGTATCATTTTCTTCGACTTCTTCACCTAAAAAATCTAATTCTTTAAATATATCAATACTCTCTTTTGGCGTAGTATTTGATAAATCTTCATCACTCTCTTCTTTATATAAAACATCGTTATCATCGTAATCTAATGATATATTATTTAATCCAAAATTATCATTAAAATTTACAATATCATCAAGATCATCAAGATTTATATCTTTTTCCATACCAAAGATATCATCCAAATCTTCAGGAGGAGTTAAATTTTGTTTTTTACTATCGCCTTTTGATAACAGTAAAGCTAATTCTTCATCTAATTCAATACTACTTGGCTCAATTTCATCTACATCATTTTCTTTGGTTTCTATATTCTTTGGTTCAAGTAATTTTAACTCTTCATATCTTTTAATTATATATTTAGGTAATTCACTCAAAGAATCTATTGATAAATCTGCAATTCCACTATCAAGTAAATATTCTTCATCAATTCCATCTTTTGGAGTTAAAAATTTGATTTTTTTATTTAATGAATTTTTTTTAATAATTTTTTCATCATCAATTAAATAAATATCATTAGGATTTTCATTAATAGCTGCTTTTAACTTTGTTAAACTATTAATTTCTTCAATTACAGTAGCATTGTCAAGTTTAAATTTGATATTTGAATGTTCTAGTGTTTCATGTATCTCTTTTTTAAAACTTTGATTACCATAAATGTAAATCTTCAATTTATAACCCTGCTAAATAATTTTATTATCTTCGATTATACCTTTTTTTATTAAATTTTCGATAAAATGTAAACAATTAATAATGGAGGATAATATTGAGAAACTTTTTAATAGTAACATTTTTATTATCATCTTTGTACTCACAAACTATCAAAGATATTTCAAATGTAATTGGAATCAGAGAAAATCAACTAATTGGTTATGGACTAATTGTTGGACTTGCAGGAACTGGTGATAAATCAAAATTTACAATGCAGTCTTTACAAAATCTTTTAAGAAATTCTTATATAAAAATTCCAGCTGGTTCAATTAATTCAAAAAATATTGCAGCTGTTATGGTAACAGCAGAATTACCAGCTTTTTCAAGACAAGGTGACAAAATAAAAGTAAAAGTTTCAACAATTGGTGATGCCAAATCTGTTGATAATGGAGAACTTTTAATTACACAACTAAAGGGTGTTGATGGGAATGTATATGCATTAGCCCAAGGAACTATTGTCGCGAATGAAAATAATAAAACTACTGGTTTTATTTATGAAGGGGCATCAGTAGAAAATGAAATTCAATATGATTTAAAAGATGAAAAATCTATTCAATTAAGTCTTTACAAAAGTTCTGCACGAAATGCTGATTTAATTGAAACAAAAGTTAATAATAAATTTGGGAAGAAACTAGCAACTGCTGTAGACACAAGAACAATTGAAATAATTAGACCTGATAATATCTCAGTAGTTAAATTTATTTCTATGGTAGAAGGTATTGAACTTGATGCTGAAATTTTCAAAAAGAAAGTTATTGTTGATATGTCAAGAGAATCTGTAATCACAGGTGGAGATATTCCTATAAATCCAGTAACAATAGCAAGACCTTCTTTTTCAATTAGAATTACTAAATCAGGTTTAAGTGATGATGGATGGAAAGATCCTGCACAAAATCCAGGTGTAGATATTGGTGATAATGTAAAAATTGCTGACAAGCCTGTTATAAATATTGATAATGCAATGATTAATACAAAAGGTACACCAACAATATCAGATTTAGTAAGAGCGATGAAGGTTATGAAATTACCTATGACTGAAATCATTGATACATTAAAAATGATTAAAGAAATGGGTGCCATTGATGTTGACATTGAAGTAAGAGGATAGAATGGCTGAATTTTTAAGTCAAGATGAAATTGATGCCCTTTTAGATATTGCAGAACAGGGTGAGGATATTGAAACACCTATAGAAAGGATTGTTTCAAAAGAAAAAAATTACTCTATTTATGATTTTAAAAAACCAAATAGAATATCACCTGAACAATTAAAAGCCTTTTCTGCTATGCATGATAAAATGTTAAGAGATTTTGTAAATGACTTATCTTCTATGCTTAGAAAAATTGTTGATGTTAAGTTATATTCAATTGAGCAGATGACTTATGGGGAATTTATTTTATCTATTCCTCAAATTACCTCTTTAAATACTTTATCAATTAAACCACTTGATGGAAGAGTTGTAATTGAGTGTAATCCTGCAATTTCACACAAAATCATTGCAGAACTATTAGGTTCAGGTGCAGTAAATACCAGTGATAATATTGATAGGGAATTAACAGAAATAGAAGTTGAGATTCTTGAACATTTTTATAAAATGTTTATAAAGAATCTGTATAGAGCATGGAGTGATATTTCTGTATTAAACTATAAGATTGAATCTAGGGATACAAATGCTAACGCTATTCAAATTGTATCAGACCATGAAATAGTTTTACTCGTTGTTTTAGAAATTACTATAGATGAAGAGTCAGGATTCTTATCAATTTGTTATCCAATTTCATATTTTGAACCACTATTAAATAAAGTTGTTGAAAAAATATTTAGTGAGGGGAAAAATAGAAAATCAAGTAGAAAAAGAGATATTAAAACATTAATTTCTGGTGCTAGAATGAGAATAGAATCAATAATGGCAGAAACAGAATTAACGGCTTATGAGATTTTACATCTAAAGGTTGATGACGTTATTGTATTTAATAAAAATGCAACATCTTCATCTGCCACGATTTACATAAATAAAAAAGAGAAATTTTCAGCAATTTCTGGAATCTCAAATAATAGAAAAGCCATTCAAATAAGAGCTAACTTAGATAGAGAAAAACAAGAAACTTTAGACAATTTAAGAGCTATGAGAGAAGAAAGAGAAATAAAAGCAAAAGAGATGTCTGAAAATATTAGAAAATTACTAGAACAGAAAGATGACTTTTAGTCATCTTATCTAATTTATGCTCTTGATACTCCAAGATAGTTTTTCACCCCAATACATTGGAACTACACTCTCTTCTTTATATTCATAAGCAGATGGAACTATAAAATCTTTTTTTATCAATTTTACTGTTTTTTTTACAGGAGTTAGATTATAAATTTTTTGCGCATTTAAAGATACGAATTTATTTAAATTATCTAAACATCCATGTTTTTCAAAAAGTTGCGTTAAAACTTGTAAGGCAATTGGTGATGTGAAAACACCTGCTGCACAACCACAAGACTCTTTTTTATGTTTTGGATGTGGAGCAGAATCACTTCCAAACATAAGTTTTGGATGTGCGCCAATTGCTGCATTTAATAATGCTGCTCTATCTTCAGGTCTTTTTGCAATTGGTTTACAAAATAGATGTGGATTTAACATACCACCAGCAACATCATCAAGGGTAATTAATAGATGATGTAAAGTCACTGTTGCATATAAGTTTTCATATTTATCTAACAATTCTATTGCATCTTTAGTAGTTATATGTTCCATAATAATCTTAAGATTAGGAAACTCTTTAGCAATTGATTCATAAATAGGCATAAACTCTTTTTCTCTATCCATTACAAATCCATTTGTTTCACCATGAATACATAAAGGAATTTCTAACTTACTCATTGATTCTAAAGTGGGTCTTAATACTTCAACATCCATTGAAGAAACACCCGTTTCAGAATTTGTTGTAATTCCCGCTGGATAAAGTTTAATTGCAATAATATCATTTTTTATGTCTTCTAAAAATTCATAAGAATAATCATTTTTAAAAAATAGAGTTACATAAGGTTCAAAATTATCCTTTTCACAAACATCTTTTATTCTTTGTTTATAAGATAATAATTCCTCTTTTGTAGTAATTGGAGGCACTAAATTTGGCATAACTAATGCACCACTAAAAGTTTCAGATGTTAATGGACCAACCAGACTTAACATATCACCATCTCTTAGGTGAAGATGCATATCTAAAGGTTCATTTATCTCAAAAGTTGAAATATCTGACATTAAATTGCTTCCTCATCTTGTTCACCAGTTCTAATTCTTACAATCTTTTCAATAGGTGAAATAAAGATTTTCCCATCCCCAATTTTTCCAGTTTTTGCTGATTCAATAATTACAGAAATAATAGAATCTACATCTTCATCTGCAACAATTAGTTCTAATTTAATTTTAGGTAAAAAATCAACTACATACTCAGCACCTCTATAAAGTTCACTGTGCCCTTGTTGTCTTCCATAACCTTTAACATCAGATACAGTCATCCCTGTTACACCAGCTTCTGCTAATGCATCTTTTACATCTTCAAGTTTAAATGGTTTAATTACAGCTTCAATTTTTTTCACTATTAATCCTTTTTTTAGTTCTTATATTTTAACAAAATTTTTTTAAATTAATATTAGAATGCACGCTTAAATTCAGGATAAGCTTCAATACCACACTCTTCTACATCTAATCCTTGCATCTCTTCATCACTTCCAGCCCGTAGAGGCATTATTTTATTTATTATATATAATACAATAAATGAACCAACAAAAGCAAAAATACCAATAAGGAAAATTCCTTTTAATTGTCCTAATAACGTTATGTTATCTGCATTTGAAGCAAAAATACCAACAGCGATAGTTCCCCAAATACCATTTACAAGGTGTACAGATAACGCACCAACAGGATCATCAATTCTCATTTTATCAAAAAATGATACTCCAATTACCACTAAACATCCACCAAATGCACCAATAAATATTGGTGTATAAATATCATATAATTCAGGACCAGCAGTAATTGCAACTAATCCGCCTAATGCTCCATTTAGAATCATTGTTAAATCAAGTTTTTTATAAACAATTTGCATAATTATTGCAACAATAATTGCTCCACTTAATCCTGCTGTATTAGTATTCATAATTGTAAGTGCAACTAAGTCTGCATTTTCTTTACTTGCAATTGAACCTACACTTCCACCATTAAATCCAAACCAACCAATCCATAATAAAAATGCACCTAAAGTCACTAGAGGAATATTTGAAGCAGGTATTACTCTAATTCCTCCTTCTTTAGTGTATCTTCCACGTCTTGCTCCAATTATCAAGATAGCTGCTAATAATGCCCATCCACCAGTACTATGAATTACAGTTGAACCTGCTAAATCATGCATTGATAATTCTAAAATAGTCCCTTTAAGAAAATTTACACCCCAAGTAATATTTACTATTAAAGGATAAAGGAATGAAGCCATGATAACAGTAAAAAGCATTAAAGGAATAATTTTAGCTCTTTCACTAACTCCACCACTCATTATATTTACTACTTTCCCAACAAATGCCATTTGAAATAAAAATGCAGCCCATTTACTCATTGTATCACTGCCAAATTCACCAAAAGCTAAAGAGTAGCCAAATAGTAAAAAACATAAAGATGCAACCGCATAAATTAGTGTATTTATAGTTAACACAGCCGATACATTTTTTGTTCTAACAATTCCTGCTTCCAACATTGCAAAACCCGGAACCATAAAAATTATTAATGTCATTGCAAAAATTGCATACAAAGTGTTAATAATGTAAGAGATAGATTCTATACTCATTAATATTCCTTAATTTTTTGAATATTATAACAGTATAGAAAATATATAGAAAAAATTTAATGTATAAATTATATACAATTAAAGGAAAAGTATACCTTCGATATAAAACTAGACAGCTTCACTACCTCTTTCCCCTGTTCTAATTCTAATAACTTCATCTAAAGAGGATACAAATATTTTTCCATCACCAATTTTTCCTGTTTTTGCTGAGCCTAGTATTGTTTTTATTACTAAATCTACCATATCATCTTTTACAACAATATAAATTTTTATCTTTGGTAGAAAATCAACTAAATACTCAGATCCTCTATATAGCTCACTATGTCCTTGTTGTCTTCCATAACCTTTTATATCGCATATACTCATACCTGTAATTCCAGCTTCTACTAAAGCATCTTTTACATCTTCAAGTTTAAAATGTTTTATTATAACTTCAATCTTTTTCATTCTTTCTCCTTATATTATGCTCTTTTAAATTCAGGATATGCTTCAAGTCCTGTTTCATGAATATCAAGACCATTTACTTCTGTCTCTTCATCAACTCGTAATCCAACAACCAAATCTAATACTTTCCACACAATAAAAGATGATATAAAAACAAATGCACCAATTACTATAATACCTTTAACTTGTGCTAAAAGAGCAACTTCTGGATTAAATATTCCAACTGCAAGTGTTCCCCAAATACCAGATACTAAATGCACAGACAAAGCACCAACGGGATCATCAATTCTAATTTTATCAAAGAATGGAATAGCAAATACAACTAAAGCTCCACCAACTACACCTTCAATTAATGCAACATTAATTCCTAAATTAGGACCAGCAGTACAAGAAACTAATCCTGCTAATGCACCATTTAAAACCATTGTTAAATCAACTTTTTTATAAATAAGTTGTGTTAAAATTGCAGCTATAAGTGCACCTGCACATGCAGCCATATTTGTACTTGCAATTACAGAAGCAATTCCATCTATATCTTCTTTTGAACCTAAAGCTAATTGAGAACCACCATTAAATCCAAACCACCCCATCCATAAAATGAATGTTCCAAGTGTTGCCATAGGAAGATTTGAACCAGGGAGTGGTCTTATTTGTCCATCTTTTCCATATTTACCTTTTCTTGCACCCAAAATTAAAACACCAGCAAGGGCTGCCCATCCTCCAACAGAATGAACAATTGTTGAACCAGCAAAATCAGAAAAGCCAGAAATTAGTCCACCTAATTCTGAACCACCCCATGACCAATGACCTTGAATCGGATAAATTACTCCTGATAAAACTACAATAAATAATAAGAATGGCCATAATTTCATTCTTTCAGCAATTGTTCCTGATATAACCGATGCTGAAGTTGCTACAAAAACCACTTGGAAAAAGAAATCTGCCATTACAGGGTAACCCAATTCTTCATTTGTTTTACCAGATAACATTGCTCCAGCTCCAATAAATGCATTACCATCACCATACATGAAGTTGTATCCTATAAAATAAAACATAATAGATGAAATTGCAAAAAGTGCAATATTTTTTGTTAAGACAATAACAGTATTTTTACTTCTTGTTAAACCTGACTCTAACATAGCAAATCCAGCTGCCATCCACATTACAAGGATTCCTGAAAATATAAATAAAAATCCATCTAAAATATATTTTACATCAGCAAAATTTTCCATATAAACCCTTTATTAATTTTATTGATTAAATTATATAAATTTTATATCATTTTACGAATTTTTTATTGTATGTTTTATATACACATAATTATTTATTAATTTTTTTTTTCTTAATGCTTAGAACTCAGTTTTTTATTATATAATCACAAATAAATTATATTATATAAATATGGGTTGGTACGATGTTCAAAAAACTCCTGAATAAGGGAAATGCTACTGAAGAAGATTTTTTAAAAGAATTATTAAATTTAAATATGGATAATGAAAAGCTCAATAAAATGTATAGAGAGCTTAATTTAGACTTGAATAATTTATACGTTCAAGATGAACATGTTTTACATTACTGTTGCAAAAAAGATTTATTTCAAGCAGTCCTTTGGCTCATTGCAAATGGAATAAATATAGAAATTGAAAATGCTCAAAAAGAGACAGCAATTTTTTATGCTATACATGCAAAAAGTAGTGCTATATTACAAACTTTAATTGATAATAATGTAAATCTTAATCAACGAAATATTTATTATAGAACAGCTTTACAAGATGCTGTTATTAGTGCAAATAATCGAATTGTAAACTATTTAATTCAAGTTAGTAAATCTTTTGGGAATTGTGATATTCATGGTAATAACCTAATTTTTGATGCAGTTGCAAATGGTAATATTGATATTATAAGAAAAATTGGTTCAATAAAAGAAGTTAACATAAACCAAGTTAATGAAGATAGAAATACTGTTCTCCATAAAGAAAGTGTTTTAAAAAATAATGAATTAGCTTTATTACTTATGGATTTAGGAGCAGATCCAACTATTTTAGATAAAAACGGAAAGAATTTTCTTTTTTATGCAATATCAAAAGGAATTGAAAATATCTCTATTTTAGAAAAAGCTGTTCACTTAGGTTGTAATATAAATAGTAAAAGTGGTAATAATAAAACACTTTTAATGGAATCTATAATTTATTTTCTAAATACTCCTAAAGATAATGTTGAAATGAGAAATAGTCATTTAGAGATGATTAAAGAGTTAATACGTTTAGGTGTAAATGTAGATGCATTAGATAATAACAATGAAAATGCTTTTTTCTTAGCAACTAGAAGTGAAGATAGAGAGTTAATTACAAGTTTCTTAGAAGATTGTAATATAAATTTAAATCATCAAAATAATCAAGGTGATACAGTTTTATTAATTTTAGTTCTAAATGGTATTAGAAATAGTGATTTGATAAAACTATATTTAGAAAAAGGCGCGAATCCTGATTTAGTAAATCAAGCTGGTAAATCAATTATTGAAATATTAATTGATATTATTTTATATTCAGAAAATAGAAAACCTTTAGAGTTTGACTATGATATATCATTAAATGAAAATGCTGAATATGCTCATGTTTTAGAGAATATCTTAAGAAATTATAATGTAGATATTAATAAATTAAATTCAAAAGGTGAACCTTTATTTTTTGATGCAATTGTTCATTTTAACTTCAAACTATTTAAACTACTAAGAACTAAAAATATTAATTTAAATCAAAGAGATAAAGAGGGAAATAATATTATTTTCAAGCTTATGAATTTTAATAATGAAAATCCTATTAAAGATAAAAAACTCTATTTAAATACAATTAAAAGTCTTATAAATGCTGGTATTGATATAAATGCAAAAAACAATGAAGGACTAACTGCTTTACATGTTGCTGTTGGTGAAAAATGTGAATATACAATTAGACTTCTTTTAGAAATGAGAGCTGATTGTTTTACAACAGATAAACAAGGAAGAAGTATTATTCATACTTGTATTTGGAAAAATACTACAAAATATTTTAGACTACTTCACCATTATAATAATGAAATAGTAAATGTTCCTGATAGATATGGAATTAGACCTATTAATTACGCAGCATTTATGGGTAAAAAAGATTTAGTAATTGAAATGCTTGATGTTGGTGCATTAGTAAATAATAACCTAAAAAAAGATCCAAAGATTTTACAATTTCTTGAAAAGTTTCATCCAAATATTTTAACACTTACAAAAGGTGTAGAAAAAGAAGTAGATATGGTTAATTTAAGATTATTAGCTGATAATATGATAAAAGAGTTTAACATTAAAAAAGATTAAGTTCATTTGTATGGATTGTATACAAAATATATACTTGTAGCTTCATATAAATCCTGTATAATATGATAAAAAATATACAGGATTAAATATGAAAGAATTTTTCGAAACATATATAAAACATCAAGAAGATATTGAATACTTTTTACAAGAGAGTTTACGAAATTCAGGAATCTTAGCTAATCATAAAAAAAATAATTTTGCACAACTCTATAAAATTTTCCCTTCTTTAGAACTTGTTTACATTGTAAATAAAGATACTAAAATCCAAAGTTCTCAAAATTTTTATAGATATAAAACAGATGATAATGCAAAGGGAAAAGATAGATCTCATTTAATATCAAAGTTGCATTTTAAAGAGTCTAATATTGCTTTTTCTTCACCTTATATCAGTAGTGCCACAAGTAGTAATTGTGTAACTGTTACAATAAAAGAAGGTGATGAAATATTTTTCTTAGATTTTCAAATAGATATTTTATTGCAAAAATTAAACCTAATTGAATTAAACAAACCTTTCCATGGTATAACAAAAGTTTTTTATATAGTTGCAGGTTTTTCAATGATAATTTTATCATTACTAACTATTATATTTTCCTTATATGATTTTGTTGCTTATTTATTATCTAATCATGATTTATCGCTAGAGATGATATTCAAACCTATTATTGCTTTGACCTTAAGTATTGCAATATTTGACTTAGCAAAAACTATTCTAGAACAAGAGGTATTTTTTAAATCATATTCAAAAAATTCAAAAGTAGAAACAAAAATTTTAACAAAGTTTTTAACTACTATTATTATTGCTCTTTCAATTGAAGCTTTAATCGTTGTATTTAAAATTGCAATAAATGATTATGTTCAAATGATAAATGCATTTTATTTGATTGCAGGAATTGCATTAATTTTAATTTCATTAACTATATTTATTCACTTCTCTAACAAAAAAGAAGATACTATTTCTGAATAAAAATTTAAGAATAAAGAGTATAAAACTTTATACTCTTTATTCTATTGGAATTGATATTTCAAATAAAGCACCAGTAAAACTTTTATCTTCATAAATATATTCTTCATTTGAAACTTTTATTTTTCCTTTTATATGTTTTGCAATAATCTCTTCACACATATAAAGACCAATTCCTGTACCTTTACTTTTATGTTTTGTTGTAAAATAAGGTTCAAATACTCTATCAATAATCTCTTTTGGTATTCCACCACCACTATCTTTTATTTTTATTATTAACTCATTTTGCTCTTTATATAAATTTATAAAAACCACTCTATCTTGTTCATTTTCAATTTTTATTAACTCATCTTTTGAGTTGTTTAGAATATTTATCATTACTTGTAACAACTCATTTTCAAAACTAAACATAGTTAATTCTTCAACATTTTGAACTATTTTTATATGTTTATTTGAGAAATCAATATTTACAATATTTATACATCTGCTTATTAAACCTTTTGTATTAAACAAATTTTTATCTTTATTTGGAGAAAAATAGTATCTAAAATCATCAATAGTATTTGATAAATAATTTGCAGTATTTACGATATGGTTTAGGTCTTGAACATACTCTTCATCACTTAAAATATCGTACTCTTTTTTTAGTTTTAAGGAAGAGGCCACAGTTGTAATTACAGATAGTGGTTGTCTCCATTGATGGGCAATATTTTCAATCATCTCTCCCATTGCTGCCATTTTATTTTGCTGAAATAAGATTTTATTCTTTTCATCATTTTTTAGAATTTCACTATTCACTGTTTGTTCTAAAGAAGAGTTTAACTCTTTTAGTTTTTTTGAATAAATAAAATAACCTATAAAAGAGATTGTTGAGCATAAAAGTGCAATGAAAAAAGCTAAATACCAAAATGCATGGATTTTAAATTGTTCTATCTCTAAGGTATCTATTGTTTTTAAATCTTTGATAATTAAAAAATTTGCTAGCTTTTTTCCAGATTCAATTATTGGAACATTAATTATCAAATTATTATCTTTTATTAAATAATTATTTAATTCAAACATTGTTTCTAAATCTTGTTTGTCTAAATAATCTAATATCTCTTTATTTACAGAAACATTTGCAACATAGTAATTTTGCAAAAATATTTTACTAAAACTCTGTTCTTTTAACTGTTTCGTAAACTCTTTTTCAGCTATTACAAGAGATTCTAATTTATCCGAATCATTCAAAGCTTTTGTGATTGAATTAAAGTGGGTAACAATATCTAAAACACCTAAAAACTGATTGTTTTGATATATTGGAACTATTGATTTAAAAGTAATATCATATTTTCCTATACTAATTGTACTTTTAACTTGGGGATTTTTATATAACTCTTGTAAATCTAATCTTATGTTTTTAATCTTATCAAATTTGTCATTTGTCCAACTTCTATAAACTGAAACTCCATTTTTATCTATAAGGTGAAACCATACATTTTTAAAATCTGTATGTTCATTTAATTTTTTTGATAGTTCATTTAAATCGTATATTTCTTCATTTAATAAAGCTCTTCTAATTTTGTCATTTTCAGCAAGAGTAATAGCAATTGATAAGGTTGCATTTTCTTTAGTATGTATTAGCGAATGAACTTTTTCTTTAAGATTAGTTGTTAAATCACTATATCTTTTCTCAAGTAAATTCTTTTCTTTTTCCAAAATAAAATATATTCCTATAAAAATAGAAAATATCGTCACTAAAATTAATGAAATTATCATACCTAGAATATATTTATTTTTTCTCAATATTATCTCTTTAGAATAAATTTACTTTGTTATTATAGCCTAGTATAATAAAAAAATTATTATTTTATAATTTCAATTTAACAAAAGTATATTTTATATACAATAAAATATAAACTTTTTGTTTTTATACAGTATAATATTTTTTAATCTAAAAAGTATCGATTAAAAAAAGAGGTGGTAAATATGCAAGATTTTATTGCGGAAGATGGAATTTCAAAAGAAATATTAAATTCAGCTAAACTTTTACAAGCTGTTCAGGTTAATGCTCTAATTCTAGGGAATGCAGGTACAGGAAAAAAATCTCTTGCAAAATATATATTGCCAAATTCTGATATTTATGATGCCAAAAATTTACAAAAAGATATTAGTGATGATATTTTACTTTTACAAAATGAAGCAATAATAATTGATAAAATAAATGAAATTACAAATATTGATTTATTCTTAAAATGGTTAGAAGATAACAATATTAGAGTAATTGCAATTTCAAACACAGAAAATTTAAATCAAAAACTAAAAGATATTTTTTCAATCAACCTTGAAATACCGAATCTTAGTAAAAGAGAAGAAGATACTAAAGCTTTAGTAAATAAATTTTCACAAGAAGCAAGTACTATCTTAGATTTACCAAAAATTCCTTCTTCAAAACTAATCGTTAATATATCAAACAACACTCATAGTCTAAGAAAATCAATCTATTTCTCATACCTATTTGAAACAATCGGTGAACATGAAATTTTAATGTTCTTAGAAAAATATCTAAGTGAAAATCTAAGAGGAGAAAACTCATATAAAGAGTTATCTTATATCTTTGAAGTTCCACTTTTAAAAGCTTCTACAAAAAAATATAAATCTCAAGTTCAAATAGCTAAACATTTGGGATTAAATAGAATCACATTAAGAAAGAAACTGGAAATTTATAAAGATTTATTATGACAGAGTTAAATATACAAATTGAAGAATTAATTTCAAATAATGCTACAGATTTTCAAATTTCAAAAGTTTTTAAAACTTACTATAAAAACTATTTAGACTCAATAGATACTACCGTTGAAACAACAGGTGGAAAAGATTTTTTCATAAAACATACAAAACATACTGATAAGTTTTTGATTTTACTTTATAAATATATTCTACGAAAAAATTTTACTTCTCATCAACCAATGAGTACTTCAATTCCTATTTCTTTGATCGCCTTAGGTTCTTATGGAAGAGAACAACTTTGTATCTATTCTGATATTGATATTATGATTTTATATGAAAATGTAAAAGGTTATAATCTAAAAACACTTATGGAAGAGTTTATAACTCTAGCTTGGGATTGTGGATTAAAATTAGGTTCAAGAGTTCATGAGTTAAATGAAATTTCTGAAGCTGTAAAAGGAGATATAACTATAAAAAGTTCTATCTTAGAATCAAGACTAATTTATGGTTCAAAAATCCTTTGGTATGGATATGAAAATGTTTTAACAAAAATTAGAAAAACAAATCAAAAAGAGTTTGTTTTAGACAAACTTGAAGAGCATAAACAAAGACTTCTAAAATATCCTTTAAAAATGGAACCTAATATCAAAGATGGATATGGTGGAATTAGAGAATCTAATATGATGTATTGGATGGCAAATATTTTATATGGAGTTACAAATACAAAAGATTTAATTGGAACTCAATTTACAGAAGATGAATATAAAAAATATAGACAATCTTTAGAATTTATATTTCAAGTAAGAAATGCTTTACATAATATTGCTAGAAAAAAACAAGACCAAGTTACCTTTGATATATTGCCAGATTTAAGTTCTAAGCTTGGATTTAAAAATAAATCAAGATATACAAAAGATAGACAATGTATGTCAAAAATTCTATCTTGTTTACATATAATCCATAGTTTTACAGCAACTATGGTAAAAAAATTTACAAGATTAATTATCTTTGAAGCATCAAATATTCCAAAATTAAAAGAGTTAAGATTTAAGAAAAATCTTTATATTATTGAAAATACTCTATTTTGCTCTTTTCATAGAAAAAGCCAAACTTTAAATACTCTATTAAAAGAGTTAATTGAACTTCCTACAAATGTTGAAAGATTTGATAGATCATATATCTATTATGCAAGTCGTTCAAAATTACCAAATGTTCAAACAAAAGAGCTAAAAAAAAGTGTTAAAACAATTTTATCTAAACCAAATTTATACCCTTTAATGAAACTAATCTACAATGCTGGATTATTTCAAGCTGTACTTCCAAGTACGAAAAAAATAATTGACCAACCTCAATTTGATGGTTATCATAGACATCCTGTTGATATTCACTCAATTAAAACACTGAAATTTTCTCAAAATATTGAAGATAGTTATATAAAATCAATCTTTGAAGAGTTAACAAATGAACAAAAGATTTTAGTTAGATTAGTATCATTTTTCCATGATATTGGAAAAGGAAGAACAGAAGATCATCATATAGTTGGAGAGAAATTATTTAAAAGTATGATGAAATCTTTTGATTTTGGTGAAGAGTTTATAAAGCTGGGAGCAAGACTTGTTAGATACCATAATACAATGTCATACATGGCAACCCATGAAGATATTTATTCTGAAAAAACTATTTTAAATTTTACAGGTCTTATAAAAACAAAAGAAGCTCTTAAAATGTTATATGTAATTACATATTGCGATATTTCAGCCGTTGGTAAAAATATTTTTAATAGCTCAACAGCATCACTTTTAAAGCAACTCTATTTACAATCACTTCCTGCATTTGAAAATGAGGAGTTTTTAAATGAAAGTAGAAGAAGAATTGCAAAACAAAATGCAATTAAAAATTTAGACAGATATAAACAATTGCCTATAAATCTTCAAAAGAAAATCATGTATATTGCATCAAATCAAATCTTTTTAAGATTAAAAGCAGAAGATATTTTAGATATTGGAATAAAAGCAAAAGATGTTGAAACATATATCTATAAAATAACAAATGAAAGCCAATTAACAATTAGAATTATTAGAAAATCTCCTTTAAATTTAGGATATTTATTAGGAAAATTAGAATTTCTAAATATTGCAGCTATGAATATTTTTAAACTATATGATAATAAAAAAGCTTTTGACATCTCTTTTTCTGAGAAAATTGATGATGAAGATTTATTTTTAATTGAAGAAATTATAAAAGATTCTTTTGATATGAGTAAAACAACACCAACAAAAACCCCACTTATTAGAAAAGATGACATAAGAATAGATTGTAATCACACGGCTTATTTAGCTTCAATGCAAATTATTGCAAAAGATCAAAAAGGATTATTTGCTTATATTGCTAGAATATTTGATGATTTCAAAGTTGAAATTGAAAGTGCAAAATTACATACTCTAAATGGTTATGCAAGGGACTTAATACTAATAGAAAAAGATGGGAATTTTTGCTCAAAACAAGAAGAAATTATTGATCTTATCTGCATAAGAGATAAAGATAACTAATTTTTATACAAGAAATGAATCTAATGGGAAAAATATTATTCCTAGTATGGATAATCAAAAAGAGTTAGCTCAAAGCTAACTCTTTTGCTCCTTTAAAATCTTTTTTTCCAGTTCCAAGTTTTGGAATATCTTCTACAATTTTTATTGTTGATGGAATCATTAGTTTATTATCAAAACTACTTATCATTTTTTCTTTTAAATTTGTTACAAACTCTTCATTTACATTTGAAATTAAAAGAACTATTTTTTCACCTTTTTTTTCATCTTCAATTGAAGTTACAATAAAATCAACCAAAGAGTCTTCACCTAAAGCTACTATTTTTGAGATTTTTTCTTCCACAGCTCCTAAACTTATCATTTCTCCAGCAAGTTTTGCAAATCTTGAATATCTATCAACAATAGTTAAAAAGCCATCTTCGTCCAATCTTCCTTTGTCACCTGTAATATAATAGGTTTTGCCTTTTAATTTTTTTAGCACTTGTGAAGTTTTTACCTCATCATTTAAATAACCTTTCATTACTTGAATACCACAAATCAAAATCATTCCCTCTTCATTTGTAGCTAATTCTTCAAAAGTCAAAGGGTCAACTATTTTTATAGTAGTTCCAGGAATTGCCATACCAACTGTTCCTATTTTATTTCCAACTTGAACACTAAAATCATCAGGAGCTAAAACATCTGGCAAATTACAAGCTGCAACAGGTGAAGTTTCACTTGTTCCATAACCTTCAAGAATATCTTTTCCAAATTTCTTTTTAAAATCGTATCTTACATCTTCTCTTAATTTCTCAGCACCTGCTACACAAAGTCGCAGACTTTCAAACATCAAAGGATGAACTTTTGAATTTTTTGTATAAAGTCTAAAGAAAGTTGAAGTTCCAGTCATAATTGTGGCTTTATATTGAGAAACTAATTTTCCAATTCCTAAACCATCTGTTGGGTCTGGATGGCAAACACATTTTATTCCCTCAATTAAAGGTAAGAATGTAGTAACTACTATTCCAAAAGCATGGAACAGTGGTAATGAACCTACCATAATATCGTCTTCGTTTGCATTTATAATATTTGCAATTTGTTGAGAATTTCCTAAAATATTATCTCCACTTAATTCCACACCTTTTGGAGTTCCCTCACTTCCTGATGAGAACAAAATTAAAACAGTATCAGCCTTTGAGGTTTTTGTTAAATGAAATGCTTTTAATATAAAACTTGGCATTAACTTCACACTAAAATATGTAGCTATTCCTTTTGGTCTTGAAATTTTCTCTTTTAAATCTTCCACATAAACAACTTCAACCAACTCAAGAATCTCTTTTATATTTATTCCTTTATTTTCAAGTTTTTCTATAAACTTTCTTGAAGCAATAATAGTTTTTATTTGAGCTGATTGTACGGCTGTTTTTAAAGAGTTTAATTCACTTGTATAGTTTAAATTTATTAAAGTTTTTCCCATCATCAAAACTGCATAATTAATAAATGCTCCAGCAGCAGTTGAAGGAAGTAATAAACCTATATTTTGCCCTTTAATTTCAGCCTTTAACAAGTTTTTAAATATAATTGAAACGGTTAAAAATCTCTCTCCACTTAATTCAAGTCCAGTTGAATCTGCAAAAATCATGTTTGAACCGACCTCTTTTAATCTATCAAAAATAGTTTCATTTAAAGGTTTTAGATCTCTAATATGCTCTTGCCACGATTTTGTAGATAGTTTTATTAGCTCTTGTTTTACACTTATGATATTTGCTTTTTCTTTTCTCATCATTCTCGAAAAAGAGACTGTTACATTGTTTGTTTTGTTTGATTTTTTGAACTTTTTACTAGCTCGTGAAAACATAGATTCCCAAAGTCCTCTAATGTAAAAAGGCACAACTATTACATCAGTAGTTGTTCGTTCTAATATTTTTTCAAAACCTCTTTTAAACTCGCCTAAGTGACCATTTCTAGTGATTGCACCCTCAGGGAAAACTACAACTACATTTCCAGCATCCAACTCTTTTGCTATTGTTTGAATTGTGTTTTTACTTGAACCATTTGAAATTGGAATTGCTTTGAAGATTTTTAAAAGCCAATTTAAATACCATTTTTCATAAATTGGTTTATGCATTACAAATCTTACTTCCCTTGGAGTTGCCATTAAAACAACAGCCCAATCTATCCATGAAATATGATTTCCTAAAAGTAAAACTCCACCAGATGCTGGAATATTTTTTACACCATTTACTTCAAGTTTGTATTTTAATCCAACGATTCTTTTTAAAAAAAGTAAAATCAAAGATTGTGGTAGTTTATAAATTGTATAAAATGTTCCAATAACTGTGATTAATAAAATCAGATAAAGTGTATTTAGTGGGTCTAACTCATAATATGAAACTGTTGTAGTAAGTGCCAACATCAAAAACATAGCTAGTGAATTAAACCAGTTATTTCCAGCAAGAATAGTTCCTAAAACTCTCTTTTTAGCATTAAATTGAATTAAGGCATTTAAAGGAACTACAAATAATCCTCCAAAAATTCCAAACACTAAAAAACTAATCCCTAAAAGAAATGGAGTTTGAACAACTGTTGATATATAAATCATCAAAGCCATTCCCAAAGCTGCAAGGGGAATTGTTCCAATTTCTATATAGTGTTTTGAGATTTTTGAATACAATATTGAACCAATGGCAATTCCAATTCCCGAAGCTCCAATAACTCCATTTATCATAAAGACATCTGTTATTCCTAAATACTCTTTTACATAAGAGGGAAAAACTGCCATCAAGGCTTGTGAAACTCCCCAAAATACTGACAATCCAATTACTGATAAAGAGATGATATTATTTGCAAATATTACTTCTATATTTTTAGATAGTAGTTTCCCTTTAAATAACTCATTTTTATCTAAAGTTAGAGTTTCATTTTTAGTGTAAGTTGTATTTATTCTTCTCAAGAATAAAAATGAAATTACCATTTCTAAAAATGCAACTGGCAAGATATAATATGTCAAAGGTAAAATTGCTTTTAAAAG
>JBBRXF010000007.1:0-60460 GCA_038248665.1 Campylobacterales bacterium
AAATGGGCCAATTGCAGCTGGTGTTAAGTCAATAACCATAACACCTAACTCTTTTAATTTTCTATTATTTTCACCATGAACATAAGCAGATGTTGCATCAAATGCAATCTTTACACCATCTTCTAATATAAAAGGAAGTAATCCATCAACACCCTCGTGCGTGATTTTCATTCCAGCTTCTTTTGCTCTTAATAATCCATCTGATTCAGGGTCAATTCCCACCATCCATAAAGGATTTAAAACTTCACTTCTTTTTAATTTATACATTAAATCTGTACCAATATTTCCAGATCCAATTAATGCGCAATTTATTTTTTCCATCTATTATCCTTAAAAATTGTCCCAATTTTGAAGGGGACCTCTTCTTTAATAACTTCTTTTAACGTAGGAAGTAAATTCCTACTAAAGAAGCAAACTCTAAAGGAAGCAACGAGTTGCTTCTATACAAATCTACAAGAAGCAGAACCGATTCCACCAATGTTTATAGTCATATTATCACCTGGTTTAATTGTTACCATTGCACATAAAGCACCTGAAAGAATAACTTCACCAGCTTTTAATCCAACACCAAATTCACCAAGTGTATTTGCAAGCCAAGCCACTGCATTTACAGGACTTCCAAGTGCTGCTGCACCTGCACCTGTATGTAATAACTCACCATTACACTCTAAAGTAATTCCACAAGTTGTTAAATCAACATCTCTTGGGTCTACTCCTTTTCCACCAAATACTATATATCCACAAGATGCGTTATCAGAAACTGTATCTTGGATTTTGATTTTCCAGTCTTTAATTCTCGAATCAACAATTTCAAAACAAGGCATTACAAACTTTGTTGCTCTTAAAACATCAGCTGTTGTAACTCCTGGTCCCATTAAATCTTCTTTTAAAACAAAAGCTATTTCACCTTCTGCTTTTGGTTGAATCATTCCATTTGTAACATCTATTTCATCACCATCAGAATAAATCATATCAGATAAAAGGTATCCAAAATCTGGTTGATGAACACCTAACATATCCATAACTACTTTTGAAGTAACACCAATTTTTTTACCAATGATTTTTGATTTATCATCTTCCATTCTTCTTTTTAAAAAATGGTGTTGAATAGCATAAGCATCTTCAATAGTTGCATCTGTTTCTCTAGAACTTATTGGCTCAATTGTGTAGTTACCTTTTAATGCTTCGTATAATTCATTTCCATATTTTTCTATTTTTTCATTTGTCATTTTTAATCCAATCATTACATTTTTATACATACATTTTTAAGTTCTGTATAGAATTCAAGTGAGTGATGTCCACCTTCTCTTCCAATACCTGAACCTTTCATTCCACCAAATGGAGTTCTTAAATCTCTTAAGAACCATGAGTTAATCCATACGATTCCCGCATCAATTTGTCCAGCAACTCTATGCGCTTTATCTAAATTCTCTGTAAATACAGTAGCGGCAAGTCCATAAGGTGAATTGTTCGCCATTTTAATAACTTCTTCTTCTGTATCAAATGGTTGAACGTGACAACAAGGACCGAAAACTTCTTCTTTTACTACTGTTGCTGTTTCTGGAAGTCCTGTCCAAATAGTTGGTTCCACCCAATATCCATCTTTCATGTTTCCTGGCATTACAGGAGCTTTTCCACCTAGAATTATATTCGCACCCTCAGCTGCTGCATTTGCATAATAAGCTAATACTTTATCCCTATGTGAAGCACTTACAAGTGGTCCAATATCAGTAGACTCATCATGTTGGATTCCAAGTTTAAGTTTAGATGCTGACTCTTTTAATCCTTGCACAAATTCATCAAAAATAGGTCTTTGAACATAAACTCTCTCAGTTCCAAGACATACTTGTCCAGAGTTTGCAAATGCTGATCTTGTAGTTTCTGCCACAGCTTTTTTGATATCACAATCATCAAAAATTATTGCAGGATTTTTTCCACCAAGTTCAAGTGAAACATCTCTTACTCCAACTGAACAAGCTCTCATAATCATCTCACCTGTTACTGTTTCACCTGTAAATGTAATTGCATCAATATCTTTATGAGCAGTTATTAAATTACCAGTAATTGAACCTTTTCCTTGAACAACATTATATGCACCTGCTGGAACACCAACTTTAGACATAACTTCACCTAAAAGTGATGTAGTTGTAGGAGTTACTTGAGATGGTTTTACAACAACTGTATTTCCACAAGCCATAGCAGGACCTACTTTCCATGTCATAAGTAATAATGGTAAATTCCATGGTGAGATAACTGCAATTACACCTTTTGGTTTTCGCACACTATAATTAAACATTCTTTTTCCATCAGGAGTATCAGCTTGATAAGCTTCATCTGCAACTGCTTTCATAGTATCTGCAAATACTTTGAAGTTTGCAGCACCTCTTGGAATATCAATATGTCTAGCAATTGAGTATGGTTTTCCAGTATCTAAAGTTTCAGCTTCAAGGAAATCATCAAATCTTCTATCAATCTCATTTGCAATTTCATACATTAAAGCAATTCTGTCATTTAACTTCATTTGCCCCCATTCACCTATAAGTGCAGCCTTTGCAGCTGCAACTGCTGCATTTACTTCTGCTTCTCTTCCTAATGCTACTTTTGATATTAATTCATTTGTTGCTGGGTTAAAGTTATCAAAGAACTCACCATTGATAGAGTCCATAAATTTTCCGTTAATATAGTGTTGTACTTTTTTCATTATTTTAATCCTATTTGTTCAATTGCATATTTTGCACATATAATATCTTCCTCTTCAGTTCCACCTGAAACACCAATTGCTCCAACTTTTACATTATTTTCATCAAATATTGGTAATCCACCACCAAAAGGAATAAGTCTATCTCTATTAGAAAATCCTTGTTCCAAATGTGGCATTTGTTTAAAAATATTTGTCCAAGTATCAGTAGGGAAACCAAAACTTGCACTTGTAAAAGCTTTATCCTTTGCAATATTAATCGAATGAATAAACGAATTCTCCATTCTTAAAAAAGCCATTTCTAAGCCTTTGTTATCAACAACGCTTACATTTATAGATATATTTAATTCTTCAGCTTTTTTAACTGCAAAAAGACAAGCCTCCATAGAGGCTTGTCTTGAAATTGTTTTTTCTACTACTACAGTATTCATTTTACTTATAGGCAGACAATGTATAGGCTGTTGTAAATGCACCATTTTCAACACCTGTATGGTAGAAAATTCCTCTCCATAACTCATCTTCAGTCCATGTTACTGTTGGCATATCAGGTTGCATTAAATAACCTAATCCTGCAAATGTTTCAAGTCTATGTCCAGATGGGTCAAAGAAATAAATTGTCTCACCTCTTGTAATACCATGTCTTTGAGGAGTAACATCAATTTTTACATTATGCATAGCCATAACGTCAGCTGCTCTTAAAATATCATTCCATCCATCTAGGAAAAATGCAAAGTGATGCATACCAACTTCAGGACCAGCAACAAAAGCTAAATCATGAGGAGTTGAAGTTCTAGATAACCAAGTTGCTGCTTGTAATGAACCATTTGGTCCAACACATACTTGCTCAGCTAAACTAAACTCTAATACTTCTTGGAAAAATTTAGTTGAAGCCATAACACCTTCTGGTCCTTGACACATTAATAAAACGTGATCAATCCAGTGTGCTTTTATTCCTCTTCCTTTAAAAGGCCAAGGTGCTGGATTTGTATCACCTACAACCTTACCTACAAATGTTTTTTCAGCATATAGATTAAATTCATGTCCACTTGGAGCAATAAATTTTAGAACTCTTCCACATTCAACAACTTCACCAGGTGCTAACATTTCTGTTTTAATTCCATAGGCTTCTATTTTTTCTTTTAATTGATCTAAATCAGAATCTTTTTCAACTTTATAACCAACTTTATTATAAGTTGCTTCATCACTAGGTCTTAAAACTAAACTATATTTATCCCATTCATCCCAACATTTTAAATATAATGTACCATCAGAATCTTCTCTTGTTACATCCATACCTATAATATTTACATAATATTCTCTTGACTCACTAATGTTTAAAACATTAATATCTATGTGTCCAATTCTCATAACTCCCATTTTAATTCCTTTTATTATAAATTAATTTCCAAGCGCATAAATCTCTGATTTTGGTTTTGATATAAACTCTATTTCCATATCACTTGTAGGAAAAGTTTTACATGCTAAAACAATATTAGAGTTTTCTTCTTCTTCTGAGATGTGTTTTCGATTCATTTTGTCTTTTTTATAAGTACCTTTATGAATCAAAATTTTACATACACCACAAGCACCGTTATGACAACCTCTTGGTACCAAATCTGTGCAAACAGATAATGAACTCATAAGATGTTTTTCTTCAGCGCAAGCTCGTTCTTTTTCTTTGTTTTTTACTAAGATATTATGTTTCAAAAATATCCTTTCATTTTAAATTTACAATATAAACAAAATGCCTATATCTCTTGTTTGAATTAAAAGTTACCTTTTAAGTATTGGTACTATACTTTAAAAGATTCGCATAAAAATCGCGATTAACTCTTTTTGCAAATATTTTAGATTTTTACCTTTAATATATCAATAAGTTCGATTACAGCGTTAATTGATTTGTCAAATGAGACAGTTTGTGTTTCATCTAAATCTAATTCAATTATCTTTTCTGCTCCATTTTTCCCTAAAATTACAGGAACTCCTGCAACAACATTTTTATATCCGTACTCCCCTTCTAACATTACAGAACAAGGATAAATTTCTTTTTTATCATTTAAAATTGCATCAATCATTACAGCCGTTGAATTTGCAGGGGCAAAATATGCAGAACCAGTTTGCAATAAATCAACTATTTGTACTCCACCATTTTTTGTATCATTTATAATGCAATTAATATCTTCTGTAGACAAAAGTTCAGTCAAAGGAGTTTGTGAGATTTTTACGGAAGAGATTAATGGAACCATCTCATTTCCATGACCACCCATTACAGATGAAACTATCTCATCTTTTTTGCAATTTAATTTTTCATATATAAAATGACTCATTCTTGAACTATCTAAAATTCCAGCCATTCCGATAATTTTATTTCGTGGCCATTTTGAAATTTCTAAGGCTTTATAAACCATTGCATCTAATGGATTAGAAACAATAATTATTATTGAGTTTGGATTATATAAAATCACATCATTAATTACAGATTCCATAATCCCAGCATTTATATTTAATAAATCATCTCTACTCATTCCAGGACGTCTCGCAATTCCTGCTGTTATTACAACCACATCACAATCACAAAAATCTTCATTTTCATAAATAGGTATAATTTTTGTTTTTTGCTTTGAGGCAAAAGTAGCTTGAGAAATATCTAAAGCCATAGCTTTTGTTAAATCACTTCTAATATCTTTTAATAAGATAGTAGAACAGATATTTTTCAAAGCTAAAGTATAAGCCAAAGTAGCACCAACATTTCCAACTCCAATTATTCCAACTTTTTTATTATTCACATCTCTCCTTTTTTATTTTTTGAAATGCTATATAAATCCAATCGCTTTCTAATCGCAGAGTTTTTTTTAATTTTTTGATTATGTTATACTTCACACAAATTATTTATAAGAAAAAAAATGGCAAAAAAATTCTCACTCACTTTTATAATTATTGGAATATTAGGAGTTATCTCTATTGATAAATTAGTACAAATTTTTCATGTAAATAATGATATATCAAAACAAGGTCCATTTACCCTTGCTATATTATTTATGATTATGACAGGAATGATTTTGTACATAATAATAAACAATATGGAAAAAGTTTTAAAAAAAATAGATACCTCATATAATGAGCTAAAAAGAAAAGACTTAAATAGAATTGCTCCTTATGAATTTTCCCTTGATAATTCTGTTGATTCAATTCATTGGTTAAGTTTAGATGGAAAATTTTTATATGTAAACGAATCAACTTGTAGACAAGAAGGTTATACAAAAGAAGAGTTTACTGATATGTATTTAGAGAATATTGATCCATCTTTTGATAGAGCTGGTGCAATACAATGTATGCAAGATATAAAAAATACTGAAAATTGGAGATTAGAAAGTACTCATAAAAGAAAAGATGGAACAATTTATCCAGTTGAAGTTTCAGGTCATGCATTTACCTTTGATGGAAAAGTTTATATTTGTGCATTTGCAAGGGATATTACCCAAAGACTTGAAGATAAAAATAATATCACAAATATTAATCTAGCCTTACAAAAATCTTTAGATGAAAAAGAGATTTTATTAAAAGAGATACATCACAGAGTTAAAAATAATATGGAGATTATTTCATCTCTACTAAATATGCAAGCAAGAAGAAGTGATGATATAAACTTCAAAAATGCAATGAAACAAAGTAGAAGTAGAATTCATACTATGGCTTTAGTTCATGAATTTTTATATCTTGGTGAAAATTTAGCACACATAAACGTACAAGATTATATAAAAAAATTAGTTCAAGATATAAAAGAGTTATATATTTCTCAAAATACAAAATTAGATGTTGATTTAGATATTGATAATCTTATTTTTTCAGCTAATAGATGTATTCAAGTTGGAATGATTTTACATGAATTGTGTGTTAATTCTTTAAAATATGCTTTTGAAGAGAATAGGAAAAATTTATTATGCATCCATATAAATAAAATTGATGAGAATATTAATATAAAAATTAGGGATAATGGAGATAATCAAATAGATATAACAAGCCTACAAAAAAGAGATTCGATTGGATTACAATTAATTTATTCAATTGTTGATTTCCAATTACATGGGAAAATAGACTTTAAAATTGATAAAGGTTTGGAATGTAATATTATATTCCCACAAAAGGAGGAAGTATGAAAAAGTATAAAATATTAATTGTAGAAGATGAACCAATAATAGCTTTAAATTTACAAGAAATATTATATGAGTTAGGTTATGAAACTTTAGGTATCACATATAATAGATGTAAAACTATGGAAATTTTATCAAACAATGTAATTCCTGATTTAATTCTTATGGATATTTATCTTCAAGGTCCAACTACTGGTATAGAATTAGCCAAAGAGCTAAAGAAAACAATGCCTTATGTACCTGTGATTTTTTTAACTGCTAACTCTGAATTAGCAACAATTCGAGAAGCATCAGAAACATTTGCCTATGGCTATTTGGTAAAACCTTATAAAAAAAATACTCTTTTTGCTACTATTGAGTTGGCTTTAAAAAAAGCTAATGAAGACTATTTAAAAAGTTTAAATTATGAATCAATGAAAAATATTAACAAAACTTTAGAACATAAATTAACTCTAAATGAAGAATCAAAATCAAGAACTATCAAACTAAAATATGGCTATTTATTTGATAAAGAAAAAGAGATTCTATATTATGGAGATGATGTAGTAAAACTTACAAATAAAGAGACAGATATTATCAAAACCCTATGTAAAACACCAGGGCAAAAAATCTCTCAAGATCAACTTGAATATGCTATTTGGCAAGATGAACCAGCTGGTTATGCTGCTTTTAGGTCTGTATTATTTAGACTTAGAAATAAAATTCACAAAGACTTAATTACTAACCAAAATAATACAGGATATAGAATAGAACTTTTATAAGCTCTATTCTGTTCTACCTACTTTCTAATAAAAATTACTTAAAATTAATTTTCCCTTAATTTGCGATTAAGAAGCGATTACATTTTGTAATAATCCTTCTGTGCCTAAGATAAATCGTAAAACAAATTAAAAGGATTAATCATGAACAACAATATTATGTCATTACCTAGAAGGGAAGCTTTAAAAAAATTAAGTGGAGCAGCAATAAGTGGTATCGCACTTTTAAATACCACTATTCTTTTTGCTTCGGACAAAAACAAAGTTTTTAAAATTGGTTATGTAAGTCCTCAAACTGGACCTTTAGCAATATTTGCTGAGCCTGATGAATTTACATTAAAACAAGTTAGAGAATCACTAAAAAATGGTATTACTATTAATGGAAATACTTATGCTGTAGAAATAATCTATAAAGATAGTCAATCTAATTCAAACCGTGCATCTGAAGTTGCTTCTGAGTTAATACTAAAAGATAAGGTTGATATTGTAATTGCTGCTAGTACGCCTGCAACTACAAATCCTGTTGCTGATCAATGTGAGTTAAATGGAGTTCCTTGTATCACAACAGATACACCTTGGCAACCACATTTTTTCGGTCGTGGTGGAGATCCAAAAGAGGGATTTGAATGGACATATCACTTTTTCTGGGGACTTGAAGATATTATAGGTTCATATACAAATCTTTGGGAACAAATTCCTACAAATAAAGTTGTAGGTGTACTTTTCCCTAACGATTCAGATGGAAATGCATGGGGAGATAAAGAAAGAGGTTTCCCTCCTGTATTAAAAGAAAAAGGATTTAAAGTTGTTGATTTAGGAAGATACCAATCTCCTTCAAGTGATTTCTCTTCATATATCTATGAATTTAAAAAACAAGGTGTTGAGATAGTGACAGGTGTAATTCCACCTCCTGATTTTGCAAACTTCTGGAATCAAGCAGGTCAACAAGGATTTAATCCAAAAATTGTAACTGTTGCAAAAGCTAGTGAATTCCCAATGGCAATTGCTCCATTTGGAGATAGAGCTGACAAATTAAGTGTTGAAGTTTGGTGGTCTCCTGAACACCCTTATTCATCAGGATTAACAGGACAATCATCAGCACAACTTGCAAGTGCATACACAAAAGCAACAGGAAAACAATGGTCAATGCCTCTTGGATTTAAACATGCTTTATTTGAAGTTGCTATTGATGCATTAAAACGTTCAAAAGGGCCAGGAAATCCAGAAGCTATTAGAGATGCAATTGCAAAAACTAACTATAAATCAATTGTTGGAAATGTAAATTTTAAAACAGGTCCAGTTCCAAATATTAGTAAAACACCATTAGTATCAGGACAATGGGAAAGAAAAGATAAAAACTTAGAACTTATTATTGTAGAAAATTCACAAGCTAAAGATATTGCAGTGCAAGGTAAATTAAAACCTATTAACTAGTATAAATATTTTTAAAATAATCTTTAAATCCATAATATAGTTTTACTAGATTATGGATTTTTTTAATCAATTTAATAGGAGTCTTTTTGAGTTTATTATCAGTACAAAATGTTTCCAAAAATTTTGGTTCTCTTAAAGTTACAAATAATTTGTCTTTTGATTTAAAAGAAGGTGAAGCAATAGGAATTTTGGGACCAAATGGTGCAGGAAAAACAACCCTTTTTAATCTTGTTTCAGGAGATATAACTCCCGATTGTGGAGATATATTATTAAATGGCAAAAGTATTTTATCTTTAAGTCCAGCACAAAGATGTATAGAGGGATTTGGAAGAACATATCAAATTCCCCATCCTTTTGAAGGGATGAGCGTTTTTGAAAATGTTTTAGTTGGTGCTGTTTTTGGTAATAACTATTCAGAAAAACAAGCAGAAGAGTTAGCCCTTTATGTCTTAGAAGAAACGGGCTTAATAAATAAAGCAGAAGCACTAGCTGGAAGTTTATCTTTACTTGAACGTAAAAGATTAGAACTTGCAAAAGCAATGGCTACACAACCTAAAATTTTACTTCTTGATGAAATTGCGGGGGGATTAACTGAACATGAAGTTCATGAATTAATTGAATTAATTCAAAAAATACGTAAAAAAGGTGTATCTATTATTTGGATAGAACATATAGTACATGCATTATTATCAGTTGTTGATCGTTTAATTGCGATAAATTTTGGAGAAATGCTTATAGAAGGAGACCCTCAAATGGTTATGAATAGTCCTGAAGTAAAAGAAGTATACATGGGGATTGATGCCTAATGAGTATCTTAACATGTAAAAATCTTATTGCAAAATATGGTGATTTTCAAGCATTATTTGGTATTGATTTCCAGCTTGATGTTGGAGAAACTGTTGCAATAATTGGCTCAAATGGAGCTGGAAAATCTACTTTTTTAAAATCTATAATGGGTGTAATTAGTGTTGAAAACAGTTCAATTACTTTTGATGATAAAAATATTGGTGGTTTATCCTCTGATGTTATAAATAAATTAGGAATTGCATTGGTTCCTGAGGGTAGAAAACTTTTTCCAAGTCTAACAGTTGAAGAAAATTTACTTATGGGTGCAGAATCAAAAAGAGAAGGTGAATGGAATTTAGAAAAAATTTATGAACTTTTTCCAATTTTAAAAGAGAGACGAAATAGTCCTGGAACTGCCCTATCAGGAGGTCAGCAACAAATGGTTGCAATTGGACGTGGTTTAATGTCGAATCCTAAGATTCTACTTTGTGATGAAATATCTTTAGGACTAGCCCCCGTAATTGTTCGTGATATTTATGCAATTTTCCCACAGATTAAAAAACAAGGAATTTGTATTGTAATTGTAGAACAAGACATAAACCAAGCTATGAAAGTTTCTGATAGGGTTTACTGTTTTCAAGAAGGAAAAGTAACATTACACGGAAAACCTGATGAATTATCTCACGATGAAATATCAGCAGCTTATTTTGGAGTATAAATATGATTGAATGGATTAATGTTATAACCCAAGGCATATTACTTGGTGGAATATATGCACTTTTTGCCACAGGTCTATCTTTATCATTTGGAGTAATGAGACTTATTAATATGGCCCATGGTGATTTTATTATTTTGGCTGCATTTCTTGCATTTGCAGTTGTTCAGCCTCTACAAATAAATCCTTTTTATATGATTTTATTAATTGTTCCAATAATGGCAATTTTTGGATATATTTTACAAAGATTAGTATTAAATAAAACATTAGGAGAAAATATTTTATCTCCTTTACTTGTTACCTTTGGTATGTCAATTATTATTCAAAATTTACTTTTAGAGATATTTTCAGCAGACTCTAGAGGATTAAATGCAGGAGTTGTAGAAGTTGCAAGTATTTCATTAGGTGATAATATCGCCATTGGTGTTTTTCCTTTAATTACAATTATTATAGCAATTGCTGTTATTGTTACTTTACAAATTATATTTTATAAAACACGTTTAGGAAGATGTTTCCGTGCAACTTCTGATGATCATGTTACATCTGAGCTAATGGGAATTAATACAAAACACATTTATGGAATGGCTATGGGTTTAGCTCTTGGAGTTACAGCAATTGCAGGAGTTTTAATGGCAATTCGTACAAATTTTGATCCATCAGCTGGTCCTTTACAACTATTATACGCCTTTGAAGTTGTAATCATTGGCGGTCTTGGCTCATTTTGGGGAACTTTAATTGGAGGAATAATTCTAGGAATTGCTCAAACTGTTGGTTCAAATTTTGATCCTGGTTGGGGAATTTTAGCTGGACATATCACTTTTTTTATAATCCTAATGTTTAAACCAAATGGATTATTTCCAAAGACGAAGGGAAAATAATGGAATCTTTTTTAAGTAAATATGAAATTACAAGGGGAAATAAACTCACTTATGCCTTTAGTATTTTTACTGTTTTTTTTATAATATTTTTAATAACTACAGCTTGGTGGTTAGATCGAGCAGATGTTAGAAGAATAACTGAATTTTTATATATTTTAGCATTAGCTCAAATGTGGAATTTACTTGCAGGTTATGGTGGATTATTATCTGTTGGACAACAATTATTTATTGGAATTGGTGCTTATACTTTAGTGATTTTTTCTTATAAATTAGGCTTAAATCCTTTTTTAGTTATTCCAATTGCTGGTGTTGTTTCGCTTATTGTTGCTTTTGGAGTTTCTAAAGTTGCATTTAGACTTAAAGGCGCTTATTTTGCCGTTGGAACTTGGGTATTAGCAGAAACATTTAGATTACTATTTTCAAATGTATCTTGGTTAGGTGGTGGTTCTGGATTATCTATTACAAAAACAATGAATGGAATTCCTACTTGGTGGAGAGAGTCAATGACTCTTTGGTTTGCTATTTTTATAGGTATTGGTTCTGTTTTACTTGTGAATTATATTTTAAGATCTAAATATGGATTATCACTAACAGCTGTTAGAGATAGTGAAGTGGCATCTGAAAGTTTAGGAATAAAAGTTAAAAAAGTAAAACTACTTGTTTATCTAATTTCAGCCTTTGGATGTGGAATGGCAGGAGCATTAATTTTTATTACAAAATTAAGAGTATCACCTGAAGCTGCATTTTCTATTGATTGGACAGTAATTATGTTTTTTATTGTTGTAATTGGGGGAATTGGTACAATTGAAGGGCCAATTATAGGTACTATTGTTTATTTTACATTAAGAGAAACACTTAATGGATTTGGAACTTGGTATTTAATAATTCTAGGATTATTTACAATTATTGTAATGATTAAATATCCTCAAGGATTATGGGGATTAATTAAAAGCCGTTTTAATATACATCTTTTTGCAATTAAGAGACACGTTAAAGAGAAATAAATCTACTATCAAATACTTTTAAAGTTTATAATACTCATATTATAAACTTTAATTGTTCTATTTTAAATCAAAGCATAAATCATTCTAATACTTAATATTAAAGGTATCAAAGAGAATAACTTTTTCATTAAATTTACATCTATTTTATGAACTAATGCTACTCCAATTGGTGCAGTTAAAAAACTAGCAAATGCAACACAAGCAAAAGCAGTTAAATTTACAAACCCAAGAGTTAAAGTATCCATTGAAGTATTTGCCCAACCATTTACTATATAACCAAATGTTCCAGAAAGTGCAATTGGAAAACCAATCGCAGAAGATGTTGCTATGGCTCTTTTTATATCAATATTTTGAACTAATAAATATGGAACACTTAAAATTCCTCCACCAATAGAAACTAAAGATGATAAAGCGCCAATTATTCCACCTGATAAAATATGAGTTTTATTTGAAAATACTTTACTATCTGGCTTTGGTTTTTTACCAATAAACATTTGAATTGCTGAATAAAACATAAATACCGCAAAAATAATAGAAAGATAAAAAGAGTCTAACTTTGAAGCAATAAAAGTTGCTAAAAATGTACCTATTATAATTCCAGGAGCCATCATTTTAACAACATCCCAAACGATTGCTTTTTTCTTTTGTTGAGCTTTTATACTTGAAATTGAAGTTATTATTATAATAGCCATTGAAGTACCAAGTGCCATATGTACAACATTATGTTCATCGATTCCATGAGCTAGAAAAATGCTTGTTAATACAGGAACAATAATTCCACCACCACCTATTCCAAAAAGTCCAGAAACAACTCCGACAAAAGAGCCTAATAATAAGAAATATATTATTGTTTGTATATCTAACATAAATCAACCTTGTAGTTTTTAAATTCAATTTTAGCAAGTTATAGTCGCGAATTTTACGCTATTTGAGAGAATAAAAAAAGATACAATTTTTAAAAATTGTATCTTTTATATAGATTTAAAAAGAGGACTTTTTACTTTATCACTGTGTAAATCAGCTTTTGAAAAGAATTTTTCAGTATGAATATCTTTTTCAAATAATCTTCCTTGCATAAGTGCTGTAATACATGCATCACTCATCATAGGAGGACCACATAAATAAGCTTTATTTCCTGCAAATTGATTATCATATAATTTTTTTGCAACTACATTTGTAAATCCAATTTCACCACTCCACGAAGGATTTTTATTATCTGATAAGACTGGTACATATTTGAAATTTTCATATTTTGTCTCTAAATCTTTAAAAAGTTGTGAATAATATAACTCTTCTTCATTTCTTGCTCCATGAAAAAGTGTAATTGGTAATGTACATCCATTTTCCAATTCATCTAAAATCATAGATTTTGGACTTGAAAGTCCTGAACCACCTGCAAAAAATATCATTGGTTTTTGGGCACTTCTTTTTACAAAAAATCTTCCAAAAGGTCCAGTTATTTTTCTTCTATCTCCAACTTTTACATTACCATGAATCCAAGGAGTTGCTTCTCCATCTGGGATAATTCCAATATTTAATTCAATTATTTTTCCAGTGCTTGGTTGATTGGCTAGAGAAAATGCTCTTGGTTCATCAAAACCTGGAACATGATAATTTATATATTGCCCAGCTTGAAAATCTAACTCTTCATCTAATTCAATCCAAAGTCCAAGAATTCTAGGAGTTAACATTTCTCTTTTAATAACTGTTCCCCAAACATCTTTTACTTTAATACTTCTGGCATCTACATCAACATCAATATCAGCCTCAATAACTACATCTTCAATAATTGTTGCTGTACATGCTAAACAATATCCATCTTCTCTCTCACTCTCCATCAAAGCAAAAGGTGAGGCATCACCTAAATCAACTTCACCTTCTAAAACTTCAACTTTACAAGTTCCACAAAGTCCATGATTACAAGCATGAGGAAGATAAACTCCTTGTCTTAAAGCAGCATCAAGAAGGGTTTGACCCTCTTGAACTTCTACTATATCACCTGTTGGTTCTATCTCTAATTTGCAAGCCAATTTATGCTCCTACTTTACCTGTTAAAGATGGTGTTATAAATGTAATAAATGATTTATGACCAACACCATTTTCTTCTAAACTTTTTGAAAAATCAGGAACTACAACTTTTCCATCAATTTCCCAAATAACTTCTGTTTTATCAAAATCTAAATCAGCAAAATCAGGTTCAATGCTATAAGTCAAAGGAATAATATCTGATATTAACGCTCCAAAAGGCATTTCAGGAGGGAAAGGAAATGCTCTAGGAGAGCAAACAACCCTGTGTCCATGCCAATAAATAAATACTAATTGATTCCCATGAAATTTATCTAAACTATCTTTCATTATGATTGGATATTCTCCAATTGATTGAGTTGCCATTTTTTCTCCTTATTATTTATTTTTTAATTTATTCCACATAGCTTCATCAGGTGAACCTACATAATCCATATTATCAACACCTAGTTCAATTTTGTACCAATTTAGAACTTCAGGAATTGTAGCTCCACCACAATTTCCTTGGAATATTTGATGTGGTGGTAACCATGCTTGAACATATTTTTCAGGTTGAGCATCAAATATATGTTTACAACCATCTGAACAAGTATGGAATATTTCACCATTATACTCAGAAGTTTTATGTGTATAAACATCAGGATTTCCACCTTCAATATCTGTAAATCCTAAAGGAATTTGACAAGTTTGACAAACAAGTGGTAAAACTTCTGAATAGAATCTTTCACCTTTTTTCTCTAGTTGCGTATATCTTTCAAACATTGGTCTATAATATTTATCAAAAGTATCTGGATATTTTTCACTTAACCAATTCATTTTATTCTCATCTGGCATCCATGTATGGAAAGCCGCTGCATTTGTATGATTATAAAAAATATTCCAAACTTGGTGTGATAAATGTCCTTTTTCTGCAACAATTGTATTTACAAGTTTCGCAGGAACTGTTATTCCATATTTTTCTAAATCTTTATAAAGTGCCATACAGTTTTGTTCGATATATAACTCAACTGCTTCACCCCATGAAGTTGGAGAATTAGGTAACATATAATCCATCATCATAGCTACAAGACCTAACATTCTGTAACCTCTCCATAGCCATTTATCCATCCATTTCTGAACAATAGGTACATTTTGTGCATCTTGCTCTAACATAAATTTAATAGCAGAAAGTCCAAGTGTCATGTGTCTTGATTCATCACTTTGTGCAGAAAAACCAAATGTAACAGTTGCCATGTCTCCATTATAAGCAGCTCCACTCATGAATGGCACAAATAATAGACTTGTTAATACAAACTCAAAAGAGAATGAAATAGCTGTTAAATACTCAAAAGGTCCAGCAGTACTTGCATCATCACCAAATGATTTTGGAACAGATAGATACCAAACTCTATCATGCATAGTGCTATAATCATGGAAACCATCAAAATATTTATTATAATGACTCATAGTATGAACTTGAGTTTGGAAATGTCTTAACTCATCAATAGCTTGCATTTGACAAGCAATTGCAGCACCCTCACCTTTGAAAGCCCTTGCAGCATGAGAGAAACCTTGAACAACTTTATATTCAAGTGGTGTTACACCTGTTAAAAATAGTTTTAGTGCATTTACATATCTAGCATCAGAAATATTTTTTTGTGCATTATTTTGAGCAAAAGCATCAATAATTGAATAAAGTTTTTTATCTTTTTCAGCCTGTAATTTCCAATAAGAATCCATAGTCATTCTAAATGGATCTTCCCAAGCTTCCCAATCATGGATTTTTAATCCTTCCATTTCTAAATATGGAAAAACATCTTCCTCTTTTTGATAAGTTGGATCCCAACCAAGTCTAGTCATATATTTATATGCATCTTTTTTATTTAATCTTTTTTTTCTAGGTTCTACACTCATAATATCTCCCTTTGTTATATAAATTATCTATTAATTATTCCAATAAACGATAAACTCATCGTCTGTTTCATCAACTTGACCACCTAAAGAAATAAGTACTAATTGTAACTCTTCAGGTTCCCAAGCTCTTCCTAAAGCTTCTGATACAGTTGAAGCTTTTACAGTAATTCTCTCAGGTCGCTCAAGTTGAATCATTGCTGGTTTATTAGTAATTACTACACCCTCGTTATCTTGTCTTATTGCTTCTGCTATTGCTCTTCCATCTTCTGTTGCTTGAAGACATAATAATGCTATACTTGCTGACATTTAGTTACCTTTTTATTTAATTTGTAAGTTTTATAAACTTATTCCAGATTTATTTAATCTTTCGATTAATTCGGCTTTCACATTTGATATTAATTCTTTAGAATTAGTTGAAAATGTCGATAAAGATTCCATAGAACTTTCCATAATTTCAATATCTTCTTTAATCCATGAAGTTAGTAATTCTCTATTTTCATCTGATTCATTTGCCATAACTTTTATAACACTATCTAACCATTTAACTGTCTCTTCATACCATGAAACAATAAATTCATTTAACATTGAAACTGTCATCTCATCATTTTGCGCTAACTCTTTTGAAAATTCATTAATCATTAAAGGAATTACAAAAGCATCAAAAACAATATTCTGTTTTACAAATAGTCTAATTGGGTCTTTTTCAACAAGAGAGTCTTCAACAGCTTTTCTTAAACCTTGCCATTTTGGACAATTTAACCAAGCATCTTTTCCTGCATCTAATTTTGAAACATCATTATCACCAAGAAGCAAAATTGTCTTTGTGATATGTTGTGCCATTCCTAGTCTATCTTCAGCATGAAATAAACATGCACTCATCATAGCTGTTCCATAAACTCTATCAACAATACAAAGATTATTCATATTTGCACCATATTCATAATGTCTTAATGGTGTTAAGAATTCATATACTTTTTGTAAATTATCTTTTTTGATAAAATTAACCAAACCTCTTTTTTCTATAAACTCAAAACTTTGTTCATTTGCAGCATTTTGTGAAGCTCTAGTTGAAACATAAGACATATAATGAAACTTTCTTGGATCCAATAAGTCATACCAATCATTCATTTTGATTTTTGTTCTATTCTTATCATAAATCTCAAATTCAGGTTCCCATTGTGGTCTGTAATGAAAATTCTCAGTTGGTTGAGCATCATACATAGCTTCTTCATATCTTGAAGCTGGTCTATCTTCACCTAATCTTTTTGCAACATGTCCAAAAGTATGTCTTTTTGGTTCAATTTCAACACTAGCTATATTTAATTCCATATTTTCTCCTTAGTTTAATTTAATCCATATTTCCAATTTTGACTGTCAATTAATAGTTCATTTTCTTGCTCTTTTGTAAAAAAAGAGACTCTATTATTTTGACAAAACTCAATAAAAGCTTTGTATGGTAAAAGTAATTCAACATTCATTACAGCTTCACCTACTGCAAAATTAAATTCTACAAATCCATTATCTTTTATACTAATGATTTGTACAAATTTTTTTTCATTTGGCATAAGTTCATACATTAAAACTCCTAATTAAATTACTCTGTTAGTCTTTAGAACAAGGGAATACTATGTAAATAAAATCGCGAATTATTCGCAAAAAAAATAAAAAAAAGTTAATTCTGTTAAAATACAAAAAATAAAAGGATTAATATATGAGTTTAATGAAAAGACACTTTTCTGAAAAATTAATTAAAAAATATTTTTTAAATAATAAATATATTCCAGTAAAATTCTCAATATTCTATTTATTAAGTGCAATAATTGGGATTGCTTCAATAAATAAGTTGTTTATAATTTACTCTGAAAATAATGAGAAAAGTCTCGAAACTCATTTGAGTTTTAATTTTATTTTTTTATTCCTAATCTTTACAGTTATAGTTCTTTTTGTGATCTTAAATCATATGCAAAAAGTAATTTCAAAAATTGACAAGTCATATAAAGATTTAAAAGAACAAGATAAAGAGAGATTAATGCCTTATGAATTTGCATTAAATAACTCTGTAGATGGAATTTATTGGTTTACAATAGATGCCAAAATAGTTTATTTAAATGATGCAGCTTGTAAAATGTTGGGCTATGAAAAAGAAGAATTATTAGGTAAATATCTTGAAGTTATGGATACTAATTTTAATAGATTAACTGCAATTGAAGTAATGTATAAAATTAGAAATACCCAAAATTGGATACTAGAAACAACCCAAAGAAGAAAAAATGGAGAAATTTTTCCAGTTGAAGTTTCAGGACATGGCTTTACCTATGGTGGACAAGAGTACATTTGTGCATTTGGAAGAGATCTTAGTCAAAGACAAGAGATAAACAAAAAAATCACAAATATAAATTTGGAACTTCAAAAATCTTTAGATGAAAAAGAAATTTTATTAAAAGAGATTCATCATAGAGTTAAAAATAATATGGAAATAATCTCATCACTGCTTGCAATGCAACTTAGACGAGCAGAAGATGATGAAGTAAGAAATATTTTAAAACAAAGTAAAAGTAGAATTAATACTATGGCATTAGTTCATGAATTTTTATATTTAGGAGAAAACCTAGCTTACATAAATCTACAAGATTATATTAAAAAATTAATTGAAGATATAAAAGAGTTATATATTTCTCAAAATACACAACTTGAAGTAGATTTACATATTGATAAAATAATCTTCTCAACAAATAGATGTATTCAAATTGGTATGGTTTTACACGAACTTTGTGTTAATGCTTTAAAATATGCATTCAAAGAAAATAGAGAAAATCTTTTATGTATTCATATGAAAAGGATAGATGACAAAATACATGTAAAAATCAGAGATAATGGAGAAGGATTGGAAGATATTAATTGTTTATATAAAAGTGATTCTATAGGTATGCAATTAATCCATTCAATTGTAGAAGACCAATTGGATGCAACTATAGAGTTTAAAAATAATAATGGATTAGAGTGTAATATCATATTTTCAGAAAATGAGGAAGAATAATGAGTAAAATCAAAATATTAATAGTAGAAGATGAATCAATAATAGCATTAAATCTAAAAGAAACCCTAATGGATTTAGGTTATGAACCATGTGGAATTGCCCCTAATAAATGTAAAACTATGAGGATTTTAGAAAAAGGAGTTGTTCCTGATTTGATTTTGATGGATATTTATTTAAAAGGACCAACAACAGGTATTGAATTAACTAAAGAATTAAAACATATATTACCATTTACTCCTGTTGTTTTTTTAACTGCAAATTCTGAAGTTTCTACAATTAAAAAAGCTTCAGAAACTCTTGCTTATGGATATATCTTAAAACCCTATAAAAAATCAAATTTACATGCAGCAATTGAGATAGCATTATCTAAAGCAAAAGAAGATAACGTAAAAAATAAAAAATTAGATGCGATTGAAAATGTAAATAAAACTTTAATTCATCAATTAGAATTAAATAGTGAACAACGTTCAAGAACTATCCAACTTAAATATGGTTATCTATTTGATAAAGAGGCAGAAATATTATATTATGGAGATGAGCCTATAAAACTAACTACTAAAGAGATGAAAATTGTAAGATATTTATGTGATAGTCCTGGACATAATGTTTCTCAAGAACAACTTGAATATGCAATTTGGCAAGATGAACCTGCTGGTTATGCTGCTTTTAGGTCTGTATTATTTAGACTTAGAAATAAAATCCATAAAGATTTAATTACTAATCAAAATAATACTGGATATAAAATAGAACTTTTTTAGGGAGTGTTAGAAATTCTGTGTCAATCTGATAAAATAATATTAAGGATTGATATAGATGGAAGAAATAGAAAAACAACAATTTAATTTTAATGATGCAGTGCAGCAATTATTATCAGGTAAAAATATTAATGGTAAAGATGGAATACTTGCCCCTTTAGTAAAACAACTAGTAGAAGCTGCTTTGGAAGCAGAACTAGATTCTCATATAACTCAAGATGTATTTTCTGGAAATAAAAATAGAAAGAATGGAAAGACATCTAAAACAATAAAATCAACAAGTGGTACATTTGAACTAGAAACTCCAAGAGATAGAGCTGGTTCATTTGAACCTCAAATTGTTAAGAAAAACCAAACTACAATATCAAATGAAATAGAAGAAAGAATACTTTCAATGTATGGCTTAGGATTAAGCTATAAAGATATAATAAAACATATTGAAGAAATCTATCAAATAGAATTATCAACTGCAACAATAAGTGCAATTACAGATAAAATAATTGATAAAGTAAAAGCTTGGCAAAGTAGACCTTTAGAAGCTATATATCCATTTGTTTGGCTAGATGCTATCCATTATAAAATCAAAGATGGTGGAAAGTATGTAACCAAAGCTGTTTACACAGTTCTTGGTATGGGAATTGATGGTAAAAAAGATATTTTAGGATTATATCTATCTCAAAGTGAGGGAGCTAATTTCTGGCTTTCAGTACTAACAGATTTAAATAATAGAGGATTAGAAGATATTCTAATTGCATCAGTTGATGGTCTTAAAGGCTTTCCTGAGGCTATTAAAACAATATTTCCTCAAACGGAAGTACAACTTTGTGTTGTTCATCAAATAAGGAATTCATTGAAGTATGTAGCCTCTAAAGATCAAAAAGAGTTTATGAGAGATTTAAAACTTGTTTATCAAGCTACTACAAAAGAATTAGCAGAAGATGAACTTCTTAAATTAGATGATAAATGGGGTAAGAAATATCCAATAGTGCTTCAATCTTGGCAAAATAAATGGGAGAATTTATCTTATTACTTTAAATATCCAACTGCAATTAGAAAGATAATGTACACAACAAATATTATAGAATCTGTTCATAGACAATTTAGAAAATTGACAGCTTAGAACGAACACAAAGTGTGAGAAAAACAAAAGGAGCATTTCCAAATGAGAATTCACTTTTAAAATTGTTATATATGGGAATTGGGAATGCAAAAGAAAAATGGACTCAACCTGTTCATAACTGGAGCTTAACAATCTCCCAACTTGCTATATTTTTCGAAGGGAGATTAGATAATTATTTAGAGTTGTAGCAAATGGGTATTTGTTACTTTAGGTGACTTGACACAGAATTTATAACGGTCTCGAAAAAGAGAATTAATCTATTTTTTCTAAAATTTCTATTGATTCGATTTTGTCTTTTTGTTTAATTGAATCAAGAACTGAAAAACTATCAGCATCATTTTCTTCAATTCCACCAAATACAGTATGACCACCATCTAGGTGAGGACAAGATACAAAACAGATAAAAAATTGGCTTCCACCTGTATTTTTTCCTGCGTGAGCCATTGATAAACTTCCTTTGTTGTGAACTTGTTTTTCAGCTTTTGTTTCACACTCAATTGACCATCCAGGACCTCCCGCACCAGAACCTTCTGGACAACCACCTTGCGCCATAAATCCTGGAATTACTCTATGAAAGTTTAATCCATTATAAAATCCATCATTTGCTAAAGTTGCAAAATTTGATACAGCAGTTGGAGTCTCTTGATTAAATAGTTTAATCCAAATTACTCCTTTATCTGTAGTGATTTTTGCATAGCCAAATTTTGCTAATTCTTCTTGTGTTAAATTATATTTTTTTAATTCTTTTTTGAATCCGAACATTTTAATCCTTTAAATTTGAATCTGGAATTATATCTTCTTTTATACTTTTTTCAAAAAGTATACTGTCTCTAGGCGTTAAATAGTTTAGTTTAACTAGATTTTGTATTATCTCTTTAAATACTGGAACAGCTGAAGATGCGGCGTAGTGGTAGTACCAATTAACTCCTGTAGAGATAGGATTTATTACAGTAACACCAATTGTATAAGAGTTACCACGATCATCATTTACAAATCCAATAAAAGAAGAAATATACTCTTTCAAATATCTTCCCCCACGGGCTATTTGTGCAGTTCCAGTTTTTCCACCAATTTCTAAACCACTAATTTTTGCTGATTTTCCTGTTCCCTCTTCTACCGTTTTAATTAGAAGTCTTTTCATTTCATCTGCTGTTTGTTTTGAAATGATTTTTTCTGGTTTATCATCATAAGCTTTGTATTGATTATTATCATATGTTAGATGGGAAACTATTCTTGGTGTAATCATATAACCATCATTGTTAAATGTTGAATAGGCTTTGATTAATTGAATAAAAGTAGATGTCATACCTTGTCCAAAAGATACTGTTGCTTTAAATACATTATCTTTTTTATCTTTATCACCAGCAGCGAATTGCCAAACTTTTGGCATTACACCTTTTTTCTCATAGGGTAAGTCTATACCTGTTTTTCTAGTAAATCCAAATCTTTTCATTCCTTCATAAAATTCTGGACCAGTTAATCTTTGAGCAATTTGAAGAGTTCCAATATTTGATGAATATATTACAATATCATCTACTGATAAGTTATGTTTAGCAAATTCATGGTCATCTTTAATAGTAAATCTACCTATTTTATATGCACCTTTTGGAAATACTCCAGATGCAGCTCTTGTTCCCTCATTAAAAGCATAGAAGTTTTCATTCTTCTTTATTAAATTTTTATCAATGGCTAAAGATATAGAAATTGGTTTCATTACAGAACCTGGCTCAAATTGATATTCAATTGCATTAACATTTAGATTTGGAATATCTTCTTTTGCTATTTTTTCAGGATTGAATCTATTTGAAGAAGCCATTGTTAAGATTTTACCTGATTTGTTTTCCATTACAGCTACAATTATTTCATCAGCGCTTAGTTTCTTCTTGTACATATCTAAAGTCATTTCATTATTTTTTTGAAGTTTTAATGGAATATTTAAATTTAATGTCGCCCCATCAATTCTTTTTCTGATTATTGAATTTTTATCAAATGAGATATATGATAATACATCTCTATCTCCTTGTAAAATTCCATCTTTTGATTGATTTAGTACTTTGTTATAATTTTTTTCTAAACCTTTAATTCCATTTACTTTTGTTTTTCCAACTTCTGATTCAAATTTTGAAATATAACCAACTACGGGAGTTAACGTATCATTATATGAAAATGTTCTTTTTTCTCCACTCTCACTTATCGTTAAACCTCTTAATATTTTTACACCATTTATTTGTTTAGCTTTAAAAACATCTAATTGGATTAGTTTAAAAGCTAATTCTTTTAGATTTTTTGCTGATCTTGAATCAATACTATATGATAATACCAAACTTCCTGGTTCTTTTTTACCTTCAATTAATTTTTCTTTTAATGATTTATAATCCATACCACTATAAATTGAAAATAAATTCAAGAATAACTCTTCTTTTAAAGGGTCAAGATACCTTGTATCAATCATTGCTTTATAGACTTTTTTAGATGATGCAATTTTAAAATTATCATAACTGATAATATCTCCACGCACAGACAATTCAGTTTTTTCGCCTTTTAAAGATGGCATGTGTCGCTTTTCAGTTATTGTTCTAAATACTGAAAAAAACAAAATTAGTAAAAACAAAAGTATGAAAGAAAATAAAATTACAATTTTTTTTGTTTTATCAACTTTTTCGATTTTTTTTGAATGCATATTTATCCATATTATTATATAATGAGAAATGTATTTTAACAAAACTAATATTAAATCAAATAACAATCAATTAAATAACAAAGAAGCTGATTACCCACTGTTTATATTGGTGTCAGTATTGATTATTTCAAGCATAATTTTTTCATATTCTCTAACCATTTATACAGTGGAATTTTTTGGGTATGATCAATTTCATTTTTTTATAAGACAGGGATTTGTAGGTTTTATTGCAATTTTTATAATGTGGTATTGTTCTTTAATAGATCCAGATAAAATTGTTGAAAAAATTGGCATGTCATTTTTCATTATATTTTTCCTATTAATGATAATGATGCCCTTTTTGCCATCTTTTATGGTTACAGAATCAGGAGGTGCAAATAGATGGCTTAGGCTTCCTGGATTTTCACTAGCTCCTGTGGAATTTTTTAAGATAGGATTTATATATTTTTTATCTTGGTCTTTCCATAGAAAAGTAATTCATAAACCAAAGAAAATTGGATTAATAGAAGAAGTTCTGCTTTTAGCTCCATATTTCTTCACTTTTTTTGTTGTTGTATTTGTAATTGCTTTTTTGCAAAAAGATTTAGGTCAAGTTGTTTTATTAGCGATTATTTTGGTAGTTTTACTGATTTTTGCAAATAGATCATTTAAAATATTTTTGGCTTTAGGTATGATAGGAATTGTGGGTATTATAGGATTAATTATTGTTGCACCCCATAGAATTCAAAGAATACACTCTTGGTGGGCTATGGTTCAAGATGGAATTCTTTCTGTATTACCTTCGTGGGCAGAAACTTACCTTAGAATTGATGATTTACCTGAACCTTATCAGGTTTCTCACTCATTAAATGCGATTCATAATGGTGGTTTTTTTGGACAAGGTGTTGGCTTAGGTGATTTAAAAGTTGGATTTTTATCAGAAGTTCATACAGACTTCGTACTTGCAGGAATTACTGAAGAAATAGGACTAGCAGGATTAATGTTATTTTCAACAATACTTTTTTTAATAATTTGGAGAATATTTAAAATTAGTAGAAGGGTAGAAAATCCAATTTATCACCTTTTTACTTTAGGAATTGCATTAATGATAATAATTGCATTTTTAATTAATTCTTATGGTATATCAGGAATGATTCCAATAAAAGGTATTGCTGTCCCTCTGTTATCATATGGAGGTTCCTCAATGCTTTCAATGGCAATAGCCATTGGTTTAGTATTATCAATTAGTAAATCGGTAAAAGATGAAGAGCCGGTAAATAAAAAGGTTAGACGTAAATGAGTGGAACAGTTGTAGTTACAGGTGGTGGAACAGGTGGACATTTAAAAGTTGCAGATGCTTTTATCGAAGAGTTCCATAATCGAGGTATTAGTGTTATTTTTATAGGTTCTTTAAATGGTCAAGATAAAGCTTGGTTTGAAAATGATAGAAGATTAAAAAAAGCAATTTTTTTAGATACAAGAGGTGTGGTTAATAAAAGTTCTTTTGGAAAAGTTCTTTCATTGTTAAATATCTTTTCAAAAACATTGTATTGTTTAAATTTATATTCAAAATTTAATGTAAAAACTGTTGTTTCAGTAGGTGGTTTTTCTGCTGCTGCTGCAACATTTGCATCTATTTTAAAATTTGGCTGTAAATTATATATTCATGAGCAAAACTCAAAAATGGGCAAATTAAATGAAATATCATCTAAATTTGCAACAGAAGTTTTCTCTTCATTTGATGAGAATTCATTAGTTAGAGATTATCCTGTTGCAAAAGAGTTTTTTAATAGTGCTAGAGTTAGAGATAAAATAAAAACAATTGCATTTTTTGGTGGTTCTCAAGGGGCAATTTGTATAAATGATTTTGCTTTAAAAGTAGCTCCAAGACTTAATAAAATGGGAATAAAAATTATTCATCAAACTGGAAAAAATGATTTTGAAAGAGTTAATGCTGAATATAAAAAATTAAATATTAGAGCAGATGTTTTTGATTTTACAAAAGATATTCCAAGTAAAATGGCTAGCGCTGATTTTGCAGTGAGTAGGGCAGGTGCTTCTACATTATGGGAATTATGCGCAAATTCATTACCAACATTTTTTATTCCTTATAAACACGCAGCTGGTGATCATCAGTATTATAATGCAAAGGCTTTGTTTGATAAGGGATTATGTTTTTTAAAAAGAGAAGAAGAGTTAAATGAAGAAGATTTCTTTAAAGCTATTAATTCTGATATTCACAAAATTAGCATCGAATTAATTAGTTCAATTAATCCAAATGCTATCTCTTTAATTATGAATATTATTTTAGAAAATAATAAGAAGTAAAAGTCCAAATATTATTCTATAAATTCCAAAAGCTACGAAAGTAAATTTTTCTAGGAATTTTAAGAATAATTTTATTGTTAAAAATGCAATTACAAATGCAACTACAAAACCTATAGATAAATTTAATAAATTAGCCTCATTAAAAAGTTCATTATGATGTTTTAATATGTCATATGCAGTTGTTGCACACATTACAGGAAATGCTAATAAAAATGAGAACTCAGCACTTGTTTTTCTGTTTAACCCAACTAACATTGCTCCAATAATACTTGCACCTGCTCTTGAAGTTCCTGGAATTAATGCAAAAATTTGTGCAAATCCAATCCATGCTGCTTGTTTATAAGTTACATTTTCAACATCTAAAGTATGAGTAGTTTCTTCTTTATAAAATTTTTCAACTATTAAGAAAACAATTCCACCAATAATAAACATCCATGCCACGATTTCAATACTAAACATAGCTTTAACTTGTTTGGAAAATATAAAACCTAGCGCTGCAATTGGTAAAAATGCAACAAGAACTTTTGTCCATAAATCTATATGTTTAAATGTAAATTTTGAAGGATAAGTTAATATAACAGCTAAAATCGCAGCAAATTGAATAATTACTTCAAATGCTTTATTTATGTTTGTTTGTTCAAGTCCTAAAAATTCACTTACAACTATCATATGTCCTGTTGATGATATTGGTAAAAACTCTGTGAATCCTTCTACAATTCCTAATATAATGGAATCTAAAACCGTCATAATAATCCTTTTTCTTTTGTCAATTTTAAAAAGAGTTTTAAGGCTCTTTTCTCTTTTATTCCTAAGTTGTAATCAATTTTTTTTAGATATTCAAGAATATGTTTTTTTGAAACTCCACTTCTAATTGAGTATTGTTCTAGTATATATTGGGGAATTTTTATATATTTTTTGTTGAAATTTTTTGTTAGTTTACTTAATGCTCTTTTATTTGCATTAAAACATAATACTGCAAAAACAAAAGGGAGATTGTATCTATTTTTCCATTCTTTAGCTAAATCAATTTTTTCTAAATCTCTGTTTTCATGGTAAAAGTTTAGTGCTTTATCACCAATTATTACTTTTCCTTTTAAGTTTAAAACTTTGGCAAGAGCATTTGAAGTTTTTGATTGATAATCACTCTCCTCAATTCCAGGAATTAACAATACAGATAAAACATCATCATGTGCAACAATGCCAAAATCTAGGAATTTTTCATTTCTTGAAGCAATAGATGATATAAAAGCACTATCAACTTTTCTATTTTTAAATTTTTGAGTTATTGCAGATGGATAAGATTTTTTGTACTCAATACTTGCTTTTAATTGAGATGATTGTATATTCTTTTTTATAAATATATGAAATGGAAGTAAGTTAATAAAGTCTATTTTAGCAAATATCATAAAATATTTGTCCTTATTATGGTAAAATTTTTTTGATATGGTAATACAAATATTATAAGAGAGGGTTAAAGTGGTAAAAATTGAATTTTTAGGACCAATAAATAAAGAGAGTATGAATTTAGATATAAATAATTTATCGCAATTAAGTGAAATATTAAAAAATGATAAAGAAGTGTCAGCTTGGCTTGATAGTTGTGCAGTTGCTGTAAATGATACATTAATAAATTCAAAAAATATTGAATTAAAAGATGGTGATAGAGTTTCACTACTTCCACCTGTTTGTGGTGGATGAATAAATGGAAAATAGAAAAGAGTTTTTACAAATATTTGATGGTAGCTTGGCAGTTGAAGAAATTACAAATTCTTGGTATAACAAATATAGAAATTCAAATTTTGGAGCAATAGTCACTTTTGTAGGAGTTGTACGAGATGAAAATGAGATTGAGGGTTTATCTTTTGATATTTATGAACCAATTTTAAATTCTTGGTTTGATAAATGGCAAAAAAAAGCAAATGAAAAGGATGCAATAGTTTTAATGGCACATAGTTGTGGAGATGTATTTAATCATGAAAGTTCATATATAGCTGCTGTTTGTAGTCCAAAAAGAAGAGTTGCTTTAGAATTAATTGATGAGTTTGTAGAAGATTTTAAAGCTCAAGCTCCAATTTGGAAATATGATATTATAAATAAACAAAGAGTTTATGCAAAAGATAGAAGTACAGCAATTACTGGTGCTGGTATTTTATTATAAATATTTAATAGGAAAAAAATGAGAGTAGATTTACACAATCATACAATATTATGTAATCATGCAGAAGGTAGTGTTGAAGAGTATGTTCAACGAGCTATTGAATTAGGTATTGATGAATATGGTTTTTCAGATCATGCACCAATGAATTACGATCCAAAATATAGAATGGATATTTCTCAAAAACAACTATATGAAAAATGGGTACTTGATGTTAAAGAAAAGTATAAAGATAAAATAAAAGTTTTATTGGCATATGAAGTTGATTATTTAGATGGTTATATTTTAGACGAAATTAAAAATGCTAAGGTTGATTATTTAATAGGTTCTGTTCATTTTTTAAAAAATAAAAATGATATGTGGGGATTTGATAATCCAGAATTTATAGGTGTTTATAAATCAAAAGATATTGATACAATTTGGGTTGAATATTTTGATGCAATAAAAGCTATGGCAAAAACTGGATTCTTTGATATTGTTGGACATTTTGATTTAATAAAGGTGTTTAAATTCTTACCAAAAAAAGATATTAGATTATTGGCAAAAGATGCTTTGTTAGAAATAAAAAAGTCAAATATGGTTTTAGAAATAAACCCTGCAGGCCTAAGAAAGCCAATAAATGAGACTTATCCATCAAAGCAATTATTAGAGTTAGCTTTTGAAATGCAAATTGATATTACATTTGGTTCTGATGCACATAGTGTAGATCAAGTTGGTTTTATGTATGAAGATGCGCTTCTTCTTGCAAAACAAATAGGATATAAACAATGTGTTAGTTTTGAACAAAGAGAGAGAAAAAATATTCAATTGTGAAAAAATATTATATATAATATTTTTATTATAGTTGTTTATAATATATACAGTATATTTTATTTTATTTTATAGTAATTTAGGTAAAATGTTCTAAATAATTTTGAAGGAGTTAAACCTATGGGAAAGTTTGTTAATAATACTGAAGAGTTTTTTGTTTATTGTAAAGAAAATGAAGTAAAATTTGTTGATTTTAGATTTACTGATATGAAAGGTACATGGCACCATGTAACTTATATGATGAGTGCAGTTAGTGCTTCTCAATTAGATAACGGAATGCCTTTTGATGGTTCATCAATTGATGCATGGCAACCAATTCATAGATCAGATATGTTATTAAAACCAGATGTTGGTACTGCATTTTTAGATCCATTTACAGCTGATTCTACAATTATCGTATTTTGTGATGTTTATGATATCTACAAAGGTGAAATGTATGAAAAATGTCCAAGATCTATTGCTAAAAAAGCATTAACTTTCTTAAGTGAATCAGGTGTTGGTGACGTTGCATATTTTGGTCCAGAAAATGAATTCTTCGTATTTGAAGATGTAAAAATCATTGATAAAGCAAATGAGTCATACTATAGAGTTGACACTGAAGATGGTGAGTGGAATGATGCTACTGACATGGAAGGTGGAAACATGGGTCACAGAGCTAGAACAAAAGGTGGATACTTCCCAGTAGCTCCAATTGATACAGGTGTTGACTTAAGAGCTGAAATGATGCAAGTATTAGAACAAGTTGGTTTAGAAGTTGTATTAGGACATCATGAAGTTGCACAAGGTCAACATGAGTTAGGTATTGTATTTGGTGACTTAATTGAAGCATCTGATAATGTTCAAAAATTAAAATATGTAATTAAAATGGTTGCTCACTTAAATGGTAAATCTGCAACATTCATGCCAAAACCACTTTATGGTGATAATGGAAATGGAATGCACGTACACCAATCAATCTGGAAAGATGGTAAAAACTTATTCTACACACAAGGTGAATATGGAAATCTATCTGAAATGGCTAGACATTATATCGGTGGTGTATTTAAACATGCAAGAGCAGTTGCTGCATTTACTAACCCATCAACTAACTCTTACAAAAGATTAATTCCAGGATTTGAAGCTCCTTCAATCTTAACTTACTCTTCACAAAATAGATCTGCATCTTGTAGAATTCCTTATGGTGCTGGTGAAAAAGCAGTACGTGTTGAGATGAGATTCCCAGATTCAACTTCTTGTCCTTATTTAGCATTTGCTGCTATGTTAATGGCTGGAATAGATGGTATTAAAAACAAATATGAGCCTGTTGGTCCAATGGATGACGACTTATTTGAATTACCATTAGATGAAATTAGAGAAAGAGGAATTCCTCAAATGCCTCACACTTTAAGAGGTGCATTAGAAGCATTAGTAAGAGATAATGATTTCTTACAACCAGTATTTACAAAAGATATGGTTGATACATACCAACATTATAAATTTGAAACTCAAGTATGGCCTAATGAAGCAAGACCTACTCCATTTGAGTTAAAAACTACATATTCTTGTTAGTATTTAATTTGCTAAAATAAAAAAGGGTAAGTTTTTAAACTTACCCTTTTTTTATGTCTATAAATCAATGAAATTTTTAATAGTGATACTATTAAAATTCCATTACTTCCCCATTTTTAGTTTCAGGTTGAACTTGTATTTCTTCATCAGGAATAGGTGACATATCAGTATAAAATTCACTTCGGCCATTTATATTTGAAGTATAAACATTTTGAGGCATCGTAAAGTTTCTAGGAATCTCAGGATGAATTTCTAAATATTTTTTAAAGAAATATGAAAAAGCTGGGGCAGCAATTTTCCCACCAGTTTCAGTTTTTCTCATTGGTGTATTGTTGTCTTTTCCAAACCAAATAATAGTTTGAATAGATGGTGAATAACCACAAAACCATGCATCAATGTTATCATTTGTTGTTCCAGTTTTTCCAGCAAGTTCAATTCCTGGAACTTGAGCTCCTTTACCTGTTCCTTTTGATACAACATCAGTTAATATTGAGGTCATTAAATAAATTTGTTCAGGTTTTTGTAATTCTTTAGTTTGTGGTTCAAAAGTTAATGATTGCCCACTTTTATTTACAATTTGTTCAATTATATAAGGTTTAACTTGTGTACCATTATTTGAAAATATACTAAATGCTTCTGTAAATTCAATTGGAGAAACACTCATTGATCCTAATGTTATAGAAAGATTCTCTTGTACATCTTTTAATCCAAAGTTTTTTAATTCTTCTGTTACTGTGTGAAGGCCAACATCTGTAACTAAGTTTAAAGTTGATAAATTTCTTGATTCTGTTAAGGAATCTCTTAGTGTTACAATTCCTTCAAATTTACCACCATAATTTTTAGGTTGCCATTTTTTTTCAACGCCACCTACTGTATAATTATATGTTCTTGAAATATCAATTAATTGTGATGCTGGATTGTATCCATTGTTTAGTGCAACTTGGTATAAGAAAGGTTTTATAGAACTTCCTGGTTGTCTTCTTGATTGAAAAGCTCTATTAAATACTGACTGGTTGTAATCGATTCCACCTGAAAAGGCTAAAATTTTTCCAGTACTACTTTCCATTGAAATAATAGCTCCATTTAACTCTTTTACATAAGTATCGTCATCAGGTTTTCTTTCACCTTTTCTAAAATCCAAATCTCTTTTTAATGCATCATCATAAGCTTTTTTAATTGCATCTTGTGCTATTTCTTGTGCATCTAAATCTATAGTTAAATGTACTTTATATCCACCATATAAAATATCTGGAATATCATTACTTAATAAACTTATTGCGTAATCAACTGCATATGGAGCTTTATTTTTTGTTAATGTTTGATTAAATATTTCAGGAATCTCTTTCATTGAATTTTCAAATTGTTCATTATTAATCCAACCTAGAGTATTAAGTCTTGTAATAACTTGATTTGCACGTGCAAGAGAAATTTTTAGATTTTTTGTTGGGTCATAAAAACTAGGAGCTCTTGGAAGTCCAACTAATATTGCCATCTCTTTTAAAGATAATTCATATAAGTCTTTATTGAAATAACCTTTTGCTGCTGTTTTAATTCCATAATAACCATGTCCAAAATATACATGGTTTAAGTATCTTTCTAAAATCTCTTCTTTTGTTAAAACAGTTTCAAGCCTAATCGCAAGTAGGGCTTCTTTTATTTTTCTTAGTATTTTCTTTTCTCTTGTTAAAATTAACATTTTAATTAATTGCTGAGTTAAAGTACTAGCACCTTCAACAAATCCACCAGCTTTTATATCTTTAATTATTGCACGACTTATTGCATCTGGATTAATTCCATGATGTTCAAAGAATTGAGTATCTTCAATTGCAACTAATCCTTCAATAATTCTCGCTGGAATATCATCATATTTTACATACTCTCTATTTTCTTCTTTAAAAGTATTTGCAATTAATTTTCCATTTTTATCAAAAAATTGAGTACTTTGTTTTGGTGAATAATTTACTACGATATCCACATCATGTTTAATTTCATCATATAAATTGTATAGCCATCCAGCTAGTACCAGTCCTAAAATTATAAATAAACCGAAAATATATTTAATCATATTTATGTCCTAAAAATTTTATTTTTAAATGTAGAGTTAATTAATCTCTTTGTGTAAGCCTCTTTTGGTGCTGATAATATATCATTTGTTAATCCTTTTTCTATAATTTCTCCATTTTTCAGGATTATAATGTTTTTACAAATATCTTTTATTGAATTTATATCATGGGTTACGAAAAGAATTAATATATTCAAACGCTTTTTTATTTCATTTAATAAATCTATAATATTGTTTTTATTTTCTTCATCCAAAGCTGTTGTTGGTTCATCAAGTAAAAGTAATTTTATATCTCGACTCAAAGCAATTGCAATAACAACTCTTTGAATTTGTCCTCCACTTAATTGTGAAGGAAATTTTTTTAATATACTTCTATCTAAATCAACTAAATTTAAAACTTCTTCTTTTTTTTCTTCACTACAAAAAAATTGATTAGTAATTTTTGTCATTGTTGACAGAGAAGTAAAAGGATTCTGAGGAATAAATCCAATTGAATTATAATTTAATTCAAAATTAGAATCTATATCTTTTTTTACATCAAGTGAATTTGGAAGAAGATTCAATAATGCTTTTAGGGTTAATGATTTTCCACTTCCACTCTCTCCAATTAAAGCAGTTGAATCTGTAATATCAAAAGATATATTAACTAATTTTTTTTCATTGCTTTTTATTTCTAATTTATTTATATTAATGTTTAACAAAATTTATCTTTATATTAATGGTTCATCCATCTCTTTTGGAATTTCTAAATTCATCAATTTTAAAACAGTTGGAGCAATATTATTTAAACTTCCAGTTTTAACAACTTTTACATCTTCAGAAATTACAAAACAATAAACATCCCCCACTGTATGATTAGTTAATGTATTACCATTTTCATCTTTCATCATTTCACAATTTCCATGATCTGATGTCAAAACAACATTATAATTTAACTCTTTTGCTTTTTGTAAAATAAGTCCAAGTTCATAATCAACAGCCTCAACCGCTTTTACAGCAGCATCAAAAACCCCAGTATGTCCAACCATATCACCATTTGCAAAATTTACAACTATAAAATCAGTTTGATTTTCCATTGCAGTTTGTACAGCACTTCCTACAGCATGTGCTGACATTTCAGGTTGTAAATCATAAGTAGCAACTGCTGGTGATGGAATTAATACTCTTGTTTCATTTAATAATGGTTCTTCAACTCCACCATTAAAAAAGAAAGTTACATGGGCATATTTTTCTGTTTCTGCAGTATGTAGTTGAGATAATCCAGCATTTGAAATTACTTCAGCTAAAGTATTTATTGGGGAATCTTTAGGAAATAATACTGGTATAGGTGTATTTTTATCATATTGAGTCATAGTTGCAAGATTTAATTTTTGAGTAAAAGTAGGGAATTCACTAAAATTTTTATTAGCGAATACAGATGAAATTTCTCTCATTCTATCACTTCTGAAGTTACAAAATATTATTCCATCATTTTCTTTGATTCCATCATATCCATTAAAAGCAGTTGGAACAATAAATTCATCTAATATACTATTTTTGTATGAATCGTTAATATAAGTTAAAACATCAGAAGAGGTTGAAGGTTGTGCAAATGCCATAGCATCATAACCTTTTTTAACTCTATCCCATCTATTATCCCTATCCATAGAATAATATCTTCCAGCAATTGTGGCAATTTTAATATCTTCATCACAAATTGCAAGAGTTTGTTCTACATAAGTTTTTGCACAATCAGGTGCAACATCTCTTCCATCAGTTATTATATGAATAAAAACTTTTTTATTAGAGTTTTTTGCAATTTTTGCCATAGCAATTATATGTTCAATATGTGAATGAACACCTCCATCACTTAAAAGACCAATTAAATGAATATTGTTAGATTCATTTAAAATGTTTTTAAAAATTCTATTATCTTTTAATGTATCATTTTCAATTGCAATATTTACTTTTACTAAATCTTGATATAAAATTCTTCCACTTCCAATAGTAATATGTCCAACTTCACTATTTCCCATTTGTCCATCTGGAAGACCAACAAATTTTCCATAGGTATGAATCAGTGAATAAGGAGTATTTTTAAATAAATTATCGTAAGTTGGAGTATTAGCTGATGCAAAGGCATTATCTTCTTTTGAAGAGTTGTGTCCAATTCCATCTGTAATTATAAGTAATGTTTTATTTGTCATGATTTAAACCTTTTAAAAAGTATAATATAATATAATCGCGCAATTATATCAAAATCAAGGTTCAAGTTTGTTTTATTGGCTATACAGACATTTAGAGATTAACATCTTTCAATATATTTCAGTTCGAGCTGGAATGAGTTTTTTTATTGCTTTTGTTTTAACAATGTATTTAATGCCAAAATTTATAAAATGGGCTAAATCAAAAAAAGCTTCTCAACCTATTTATGAACATGCACCTCAATCACATCAAGCAAAAGCTGGTACTCCAACAATGGGTGGAGTTGTTTTTATTTTTTCAACAATAATAGCAACACTTCTCACTGCTAAATTGAATAACTTTTATATCGTTGGTGGATTATTAACATTGGCATTATATTCATTTATTGGAATGCAAGATGATTATTCAAAAATATCAAAAGATAAAAATTCTGCCGGCCTAAGTGCAAGAGCAAAACTTGTATTACAGTTTATATGTGCATTTGTAATAGGTTATATACTTTATTATTGTGCTCACACTACAGAGTTATACACACCTTTTTATAAATTACCACTATTTGATATGGGAATTTTTGCAATTGTATTGTGGATGTTAGTTATTGTTGCTTCATCAAATGCGGTTAATCTAACAGATGGTTTAGATGGTTTGGCTACAGTTCCATCAATTATGGCATTTGTTTCACTTTCTGTTTTAGTTTATGTTACAGGACATGCAATATTTTCTTCATATTTATTACTACCAAGTATTCAAATGGCAGGTGAGTTAGCAGTAATGGGAAGTGCTATTTGCGGTGCATTAATTGCATTTTTATGGTTTAATTCTCATCCTGCTGAAATATTTATGGGAGATTCAGGTTCTCTCCCTCTTGGCGCTTTCATGGGATATATGGCAATTGTGGCAAAATCTGAATTACTATTATTAGCTATAGGATTTATATTTGTTTTAGAAACTGTATCCGTAATACTTCAAGTTGGATCTTACAAACTAAGACAAAAAAGAGTATTTTTAATGGCTCCTATTCATCATCACTTTGAGCAAAAGGGATGGAAAGAAAACAAGATAATAGTTAGATTTTGGATAATCTCATTTATGACAAATTTAATTGCCTTACTAAGTTTAAAAATCAGATAAAGAATAAACAATGATTACAAATAATGAAAAAATTAGAATTTTAGGAAAGGGAATTACTGCACTTGCATTAAAAGATAAATTTCCTAATGCAACACTGTATGATGATAATGATTTTAGCGAATATGATATTAATTCAAATGAATATACAGTAGTAAGTCCTGGAATTCCTCCTTATAATAATATGATTTTAAATTCTAAGAATTTGATTAGTGATTATGATTTATTTTCATCAGTTATGCCTTTTTCTGTTTGGATTTCAGGAACAAATGGAAAAACAACTACTACACAAATGTGTCAACATTTATTAAAAGAGTATGGTTCTATTTATGGTGGAAATATTGGTGTTCCGCTTAGTCATTTAGATGAGAATGCACCAATTTGGATTTTAGAAACATCTTCTTTTACTTTACATTATACAAATAAGACAAAACCTAATATTTATATTTTACTTCCAATTTCTGAAGATCACATAACTTGGCATGGTTCTTTTGAAGAGTATAAAAATGCAAAATTAAAACCATTGTCATTAATGAATGAAAATGATATTGCAATAATTCCTGCTGAATATAAAGATTTTAAAACAAATGCTCATGTGATTAGTTATAAAAACAGTGATGATTTATGTAAACATTTTAAAATAGGTAAATCAAAAATAAACTTTAAAGAACCATTTTTATTAGATGCAATTTTAGCTATGGTTGTAAGAAAAATTATATTTGATGAAATAGATTATGAATTAATTAATCAATTTATAATTGATAAACATAAAGTTGAGGAGTTTAAAGATAGTAAAAATAGATTGTGGATTGATGATAGTAAAGCTACAAATGTAGATGCAACAATCAATGCAATTGTTCCTTATAATGAAAAAGATATACATATAATATTAGGTGGTGATGATAAAGGTGCAAACTTAGTTCCACTTTTTGAAAATATAAAAGATTTAGATATTAGTGTGTATGCAATTGGAACTAACACAGAAAAAATTGTTGATTACTGTGAAAAATATAATATAAAAGTTGAAAGTTGCACTTATCTTAACATTGCAGTTGAAAAAATCGATTTAGTTTTAAAAGAAAATTCAGTTGCAATGTTATCACCTGCGGCTGCTTCTTTGGATCAATTTAAATCATATGCACATAGAGGTGATGAATTTAAAAAATTAGTACACTCTTTAAGTTAAAATTAATAAATTTACTTGTATAATCTCACTCCAATTTGCTTGGGTTCGATAGCTCAGTCGGTAGAGCAAAGGATTGAAAATCCTTGTGTCGACAGTTCGATTCTGTCTCGAACCACCATTTTGTGGATGCTGGTGTAGCTCAGTTGGCTAGAGCAGCTGATTTGTAATCAGCAGGTCGGGGGTTCGACTCCCTTCACCAGCTCCATTTTTTTGTCGTGCGTCTTCTTTTAAAGAACAGCGCTTGACCAGAACAATAATATTTTTCAACGGTGAGGTTGGAGAGTGGTCAAATCCTGCGGACTGTAAATCCGCCGCCTACGGCTTCGAAGGTTCAAATCCTTCTCTCACCACCACGCAAATGTTGCGGGAGTAGCTCAGTTGGCTAGAGCTTCTGCCTTCCAAGCAGACTGTCGCGAGTTCGAGTCTCGTCTCCCGCTCCATTTATTTTATTGATTACTGGGAGCTGAGTTATAAGCACAAATATTTTTTATAACTCTTAAATATATATTATATCTTCCATTAAAGTTTTTTTCAGTATTTTTTAAATATAATACGCACACAATTTTTATTGTGTAATTTAAATAATTAAATCCCCTCTGAATAGAGAAGCCAAATGGGCTTATCTACTCAGAGGGCAATAACCAAAATTTAGAAGGGGAATTCTATGGCAAAAGAAAAGTTTTCAAGAAACAAACCACACGTTAACATCGGTACAATCGGTCACGTTGACCACGGTAAAACTACATTAACAGCAGCAATCTCAGCAGTATTATCTGTAAGAGATGGTGGAACTATGATGGATTACGATCAAATCGATAATGCACCAGAAGAAAGAGAAAGAGGAATTACGATTGCTACTTCTCATATTGAGTATGAAACTAAAGCTAGACATTATGCTCACGTAGATTGTCCAGGACATGCCGATTATGTTAAAAACATGATTACAGGTGCTGCTCAAATGGATGGTGCTATCATCGTTATTGCTGCAACTGATGGACCTATGGCTCAAACAAGAGAACACATCTTATTATCTAAACAAGTTGGTGTTCCATACATCGTTGTTTTCTTAAATAAAGAAGATCAATTAGATGAAGAAGATAGAGAAGAAATGTTAGAACTTGTTGAAATGGAAGTTAGAGAATTATTATCTACTTACGATTTCCCAGGTGATGACACTCCTATCGTTGCAGGTTCTGCATTTCAAGCATTAGAAGAAGCTAAAGCTGGTTCTATTGGTGTTTGGGGAGAAAAAATTATTGCATTAATGGATGCAGTTGATTCATACATTCCAACTCCAGAAAGAGATGTTGATCAAGATTTCTTAATGCCAGTTGAAGATGTATTCTCTATCTCAGGAAGAGGAACTGTTGTTACTGGTAGAATTGAAAAAGGTACAATTAAAATTGGTGAAACTATTGAAATCGTTGGATTCTCTGATACTAAAACAACTACTGTAACTGGTGTTGAAATGTTCAGAAAAGAAATGGAACAAGGTCAAGCTGGTGATAACTGTGGTATTCTTTTAAGAGGTATTAAAAAAGAAGACGTAGAAAGAGGACAAGTTTTATGTAAACCTAAAACTATTACTCCACATACAAAATTCAGATGTGAAGTGTATATTCTTTCTAAAGATGAGGGTGGTAGACATACTCCATTCTTCTCAGGATATAGACCACAATTTTACGTAAGAACAACAGACGTAACGGGTTCTTGTACTTTACCAGAAGGTACTGAAATGGTTATGCCAGGTGATAACGTAGAAATGACAGTTGAATTAGTTGCTCCAATCGCTCTAGACAAAGGTACAAAGTTTGCTATTAGAGAAGGTGGTAGAACTGTAGGTGCTGGAGTTGTTGCTGAAATCATTGAATAAGGATTTATAATGGCAAACGTTAGAATTAAAATTGGATTAAAATGTCAAGAGAATGGTGATATTAACTATACTACTTGGAAAAATCCAAAAACTCATACTGAAAAGTTTGAAGTTAAAAAATATAGCCCAAGATTAAAGAAACACACTTTACATAAAGAAGTGAAACTTAAATCGTAATTTTATGAGCTTATGGTATAACCATAAGCTCATTTTAACAAAATAGGTCAGTAGCTCCAATGGTAGAGCGCCGGATTCCAAATCCGATGGTTGTGGGTTCGAATCCCCCCTGGCCTGCCACTAAGTTTTTTTAAAAGAAGTAAGAACTCTTTTTTTGAAAGAATTTATTAATAAATAATTGCAATCAAAACGGAGTAAATAGTGAATAAAGTTAAAAACTACTATCAAAATGCAAAAGCAGAATTGTCAAAAGTTATCTTTCCTATAAAAGAACAAATTAGATCTGCTTATTTATCTGTTTTTATTGTTGTTACTGTAATAACTTTATTTTTAGCTTTAATTGATGGAATTATGTCATTAAGCTTATCTTCAATTATTAACTAAGGAAGTAATTATGGCACATAAATGGTATGCAATTCAAACTTATTCAGGTAGTGAGTTATCAGTTAAAAAAGCTTTATTACAATTAGCAGAAGAAATGGCCGATGATAGAATATCAGATGTGTTAGTTCCTACTGAAGATTTAATTGAAATAAAAAAAGGTAAAAAATCTATCGTTGAAAGACCTTTATATCCTGCATATGCATTTGCAAGAATAGATTTAGATACTGGATTATGGCATAGAATTCAGTCAATGCCAAAGGTTGGAAGATTTATTGGTGAATCAAAAAAACCAACTGCTTTATCTGATAAAGATATTAATTTAATTTTAGAAAAAGTTAAAAATAGAGCAGCAGCAAAACCAAAAGTTTCATTTGATGAAGGTGAAATGGTTAGAATTAATGAAGGTCCATTCTCTAATTTTAATGGTTTAGTTGAAGATTTTGATATGGTATCGGGTTTATTAAAATTAAATGTTTCTATATTTGGAAGAAATACACCTGTTGAAATTTCATATACTCAAGTAGAAAGAGTAGTTTGATTTAACACTAGTAGGCATTAGGCAATAAAACTAGCTTCTTTATTAAATAGTTTTCTTGCCTAATGTCTAATCATTAAAATATTGATAAAGGAATAGCATGGCTAAAAAAATTCAAGGTCTAATTAAATTACAGATACCTGCAGGTGCTGCAAACCCATCACCACCAGTTGGACCAGCACTAGGTCAAAGAGGTGTTAACATAATGGAGTTTTGTAAAGCTTTCAATGAAAAAACTAAAGATAAAGCTGGGTTTAGATTACCAGTTGTTATTACAGTTTATACAGATAAAAGTTTTACATTCGAAGTAAAACAACCACCAATGACAGATTTAATTAAAAAAGTTGCTGGTATTAAATCAGGTTCTAGTAATCCATTAAAACAAAAAATTGGAAAATTATCTAGAGATCAAATTATGGAAATCGTTGATATGAAAATCAAAGATTTAAATACAGATGATAAAGAAGCGGCTGCAAGAATTGTTGCTGGTTCAGCTAGATCAATAGGTATTGAAACAGAATTATAATATTCTGTTTTAATTTAAGTCTTACCACCAGACTCAATAATGGCGGTAGCAAAATAATATAAATTGCGGAGATAATAATGGCAAAAGTTTCAAAAAGATATAAAGCATTAACAGAAAAAATCGAAGATAAAAAATATACTTTATCTGATGCTTGTACAAGTTTAAAAGATTTAAAATCAGCTAAATTTGATGAGAGTGTTGAAATCGCACTTAATTTAAATGTTGATCCAAGACATGCAGACCAAATGATTAGAGGAGCTGTTGTTCTTCCAAATGGAACTGGTAAAACTGTAAGAGTTGCAGTATTTGCTAAGGGTTTAAAAATGGATGAAGCAAAAGCAGCAGGTGCTGATGTTGTTGGTAACGATGATTTAGCTGAAGCTATCCAAGCTGGAAACATTAATTTTGATGTTTTAATTGCAACTCCTGATTGTATGGGAATTGTAGGAAAAGTAGGAAGAATTTTAGGGCCAAAAGGTTTAATGCCGAATCCTAAAACTGGAACAGTAACTATGGACGTAACTAAAGCAGTTAATGATGCTAAAGGTGGTCAAGTTACATATAGAGTTGATAAAAAAGGTAATATGCAAGCAGGAATTGGAAAAATTTCATTTAGTGCAGAAGCAATAAGAGAAAATGCTGCTGCATTTATTGCTGCTATTAATAGAGCTAAACCTTCAACTGCAAAAGGTAGATATATTACTAATGCAGCTATATCATTAACAATGAGTCCATCAATTATCTTAGATAATATGGAATTAATGGAAATCAGATAAGGTTAACCTTATCTGATTTTTTTTTAGCATTCAATAATGAAGAAGTTATTCTTTATTATTGAGTGTTATTCAAAGCACTGAAATAAAACTGAAGACAGCTGGTAAGAGACACCTCCGTTTCTTGTAAGTCCCGCCTAAGTCGATGTTTTGAAGGGAGGAGAAAAAGATGACTAAACAACAAAAATCAGAGATTATTGATTCTTTAACAGTTGAATTTAAAAATTCATTAGCAGTTGTTGTATGTGACTATAAAGGACTTACTCATAAAGAGTTAGAAACTTTAAGAAAAGAAGCAAGAGCTAATAACACAAAAGTACAGGTTGCTAAAAATACTTTAGTTACAGTTGCTGTTAAAAATGCAGAATTAGGTGATATTGAATTAACTGGTACTAATATTTTCTTATGGTCTGAAGATCAAATTTCGGCTTGTAAAGTAGCTGATAAATTTGCTAGTTCAAACAAAGAAAAATTTACTATTAAATCTGGTATTATCGAAGGTCAAATCGCAGATTTTGCAACTGTTAATGCATTTGCTAAATTACCATCAAGAGAACAACTTCTTGGTATGCTTGCTGCTACTTGGATGGCACCTGTTGCGAACTTTACTATTGGGCTTGATGCTCTTAGAAGAAAAAAAGAAGAAGAGGCAGCTTAATTTTTTAAGCTATTAATAAATTCAAAAATAAAATTAAAAGGAAGAAGAAATGGCAATTTCTAAAGAAGACGTATTAGAATACATCTCTGGTTTATCAGTATTAGAGTTATCTGAGTTAGTAAAACAATTCGAAGAAAAATTTGGAGTATCTGCACAACCTGTTGCAGTTGCTGGTGTTGCTGCAGCTGTTGAAGCTGTTGAAGAAAAAACTGAATTTGATGTTATCATCTTAGATGCTGGTGATAAAAAAATTAATGTTATTAAAGAAATTAGAGCATTAACTGGTTTAGGATTAAAAGAAGCAAAAACTGCTGCTGAAGAAACTCCATCAACAATTAAAGAAGGAATCTCTAAAGCTGACGCTGAAGCTGTTAAAGCTCAATTAGAAGCAGCTGGTGCAAAAGTAGAAATTAAATAATTACTCGTAATTATGATTGATATGCAGGGCTTTTGTCCTGCATAAAGATTAGCATCTTTGAGGGTTAAGGTTAAAATTTTTTGAAATTTTAACCTTATCCTTTATGGATGCTTTTGTGCTTTATAAAAATATAAAAAGCAAAACTTAACCAAATTTTATAACAAGGCCGACAATGTTAAACTCTTTAAAATCTGGTAATAGACTTAGAGTTGATTTTGCAAAAAATCCACAACAAATTGAAATTCCAAACTTATTACAACTACAACAAACTTCATATGATACTTTCTTAATGATTGGTCAAGATGATAGAGCTACTGCTGGAATTGAAAAAGTATTTAAATCTATTTTTCCTATACATGATGTACAAAATCGAATTACACTTGACTACCTAGGTTCAGAAGTAGGTAAACCTAAATATGACGTTAGAGAATCAATGGTTAGAGGTCTTACTTATTCAATTCCTCTTAAAATTAATATTAGATTAACACTATGGGATTTAGACGAAAAAACTGGTGAGAAAATCGGTGTTAAAGATATGAAAGAACAATCTTTATTCATTAGAGAAATTCCTTTAATGACTGATAGAACATCTTTTATTGTTAATGGTGTTGAAAGGGTAGTTGTTAATCAATTACACAGATCTCCAGGTGTTATCTTCAAAGAAGAAGAATCAAATACTGCTGATAATAAACTTATTTATACTGGACAAATTATTCCAGATAGAGGTTCTTGGTTATATTTTGAATATGATGCTAAAGATGTATTATATGTAAGAATTAATAAAAGAAGAAAAGTTCCTGTTACTATTTTATTTAGAGCATTAGGTTACTCTAAAGAAGATATTATTAAATTATTTTATCCTATAGTAAATATCAAAGTAAAAAATAATAAATTCTTAACAGAATTTAATCCTGATGATTTCATGGGAAGAATTGAATTTGATGTTAAAGATGATAAAGGTAATTTAGTAATTGGTGCAGGAAAAAGATTAACAGCAAGAAAAGCTAAAGCTTTAATTGATGGTGGTCTTAAATTAATTGAATACCCATTAGAACAATTAATGGATAGATCAACTGCAAATACAATTTATGATCCAGAATCTGGAGAAGTTTTATTTGATGCATTAACTAATCTTGATGAATTAAAATTAAAAAAACTTTTAGATTTAGGTTTTGAATCATTTGATATTGCAAATGATTTAGCAACAGGAATTGATAATTCAATTATTAATGCATTTAAAGCTGATGCAGAGTCTTTAAAATTATTAAAACAAACAGAACAAATTGATGATGAAAATGATTTATCAGCAATCAGAATCTATAAAGTTATGAGACCAGGTGAACCAGTTACTAAAGAAGCTGCAAAAGAATTTGTTAAAAAATTATTCTTCGATCCAGAAAGATATGACTTAACAAAAGTTGGAAGAATGAAAATGAACCATAAACTTGGTGTTAATGTTCCTGAATATGTAACAACTTTAACTTATGAAGATGTTATCAAAACAGTTCAATACCTTGTAAAAGTTAAATCTGGTCATGGTCATATCGATGATAGAGATCACTTAGGTAACAGAAGAATTAGAGCAATTGGTGAATTATTAGCAAATGAATTACATGCTGGTTTAATCAAAATGCAAAAAGCAATTAGAGATAAAATGACTACATTGTCTGGTACATTAGAAGATATTATGCCACATGATTTAGTTAACTCTAAAATGATTACTTCAACAATTACTGAATTCTTTACATCTGGACAATTATCTCAATTTATGGACCAAACTAATCCATTATCAGAAGTTACTCATAAAAGAAGACTTTCTGCACTTGGAGAGGGTGGACTTGTAAAAGAGAGAGCTGGATTTGAAGTAAGGGACGTTCACCCAACTCACTACGGAAGAATCTGTCCAGTTGAAACTCCAGAGGGACAAAATATTGGTCTTATCAATACTTTATCAACTTTCTCAAAAGTTAATGAGTTAGGATTTATCGAAGCTCCTTATAAAACTGTAGTTGATGGTTTAGTTACTAATGAAATTAAATACTATACAGCAACTCAAGAAGAGGGATTAGTAATAGCTCCTGGTTCAACTAAAGTTGATGAAAATGGAAAAATTGTTGAGTCTTTAATTGAAGCTAGAAAAGATGGTGAAATCTTACTAATGGAAAGAAGTAGTGTTGATTTAATTGACATCTCTTCTCAAATGGTTATGGGGGTTGCGGCTTCTTTAATTCCTTTCTTGGAGCACGATGATGCCAACAGAGCATTAATGGGTTCAAATATGATGAGACAAGCTGTTCCATTATTAAGACCAAATGCTCCTGTTGTAGGAACTGGTTTAGAAAAAACAGTTGCAAGAGATGCTTGGGAAGCTATTAAAGCAGGACGTGCTGGTTTAGTTGAAAAAGCAGATGCAAAAAATATTTATGTAAGAGGTGAAGATGAAAACGGTGCTTTCATTGATCATTATTCTGTAAATAAAAATGTAAGAACAAATAATAATACATCTTTTGGACAAAGAATTGCCGTAACTGAAGGTGAATTTGTTGAAAAAGGTCAAGTAATCGCAGATGGTCCTTCAATGGATAGAGGTGAATTAGCAGTTGGTGTTAATGCTATGGTTGCCTTCATGCCATGGAATGGATACAACTATGAGGATGCTATTATTCTTTCTGAGCGATTAATTGAAGAAGATGCATTTACGTCTGTTCATATTTATGAAAAAGAAGTTGAATGTAGAGAGTTAAAACATGGTAATGAAGAAATCACAAGAGATTTACCAGGTGTTAAAGAAGAATCAATTACTCATTTAGATAATTCAGGAATTGTTAAAATCGGAACTTATGTAAAATCTGGAATGATTTTAGTTGGAAAAGTTACACCAAAAGGTGAAATTAAACCAACTCCAGAAGAAAGATTATTAAGAGCAATCTTTGGTGAAAAAGCTGGACACGTTATTAATAAATCATTAGTTTGTCCTACTTCAATGGAGGGAACAGTTGTTGATGTTAAAGTGTTCACTAAAAAAGGTTATGAAAAAGATGAAAGAGCAGTTGCAGAAATTGCATCTGAAAAAGCTGAATTAGATTTAAAACATCATGATAAATTATTAATGCTTGATAGAGAAGAGATTTTAAAAATTAATGATTTATTATTAAAATCAACACTAATTAAAGATTTAGAATTAGATGATGTTACATATAACAAAGGTGAAACTTTACCTGTTGATGTATTATTAAATGTAAATAGATTTGCTATGAAAAAAGTTGTTTCTTCTTACCCAAAAGAAATTGAAAAAACTTATAATGATATTAAAGAGCATTTCATTAAACAAAAAGCTCATTTAAGAGATGAACATGAAGAAAAACTTCAAGTTTTAGAACACGATGATATTTTATCTTCTGGTGTAATTAAACAAGTTAAAGTTTATATTGCAACTAAGAGAAAAATTAAAGTTGGGGATAAAATGGCGGGAAGACACGGAAACAAAGGTATCGTTTCTAACATCGTTCCTAAAGTTGATATGCCTTACTTAGAAGATGGTTCAACGGTTGACGTTATTCTTAACCCACTTGGGGTTCCATCTAGGATGAATATTGGACAAATCTTAGAAGTTCACTTAGGATTAGTTGGTAAAAGATTAGGAGCACAAATTCAAGAGATATTTGATGCTAAAAAAGCTGATTTTGTTGCTGAACTTAGAGCTAAAATGACAGAAATTGCATCTGTTGCAAAACTTATGAATGGTAAAGCATTTATGGATGCATTAAGTGATGACGATTTAATTAAATATGGTCAAGACTGGACAAAAGGTGTTAGATTTGCAACACAAATTTTTGATGGTGTTAAAGAAGAAGAGTTTATAAGATTATTTGAATTAGCTAAAATTGATTCAGATGGGAAATGTGTTCTTTTTGATGGAAAAACTGGTGATAAAATGAAGGAAAGAGTAAATGTAGGTTATATGTATATGCTTAAACTTCACCACTTAGTTGATGAAAAAGTGCATGCTAGATCTACTGGACCTTACTCTTTAGTAACACAACAACCAGTTGGAGGAAAAGCTCTATTTGGTGGACAAAGATTTGGAGAGATGGAGGTTTGGGCTCTTGAAGCTTATGGTGCAACTAATGTGCTTAAAGAGATGCTAACAACGAAATCAGATGACGTTGAAGGAAGAACTAGAGCTTATAGAGCTATCGCAAATGGTGAAAATGTTCCAAATTCAGGTGTACCTGAAACATTCTTCGTATTAACAAAAGAATTAAAAGCTCTTGCTTTAGATGTTGAGATTTTTGGAGAGGTAGAAAACAATGAGTAAAACTGAAAAAACGTTACAGCCTATTGAAATAAAAGAATTAGAAAGACCGCAAGATTTCGCGGCTTTCCAATTAAGACTTGCTAGTCCTGAAAAAATATTAGCTTGGTCTTGTGGTGAAGTAAAAAAACCTGAAACTATTAACTATAGAACATTAAAACCAGAAAGAGATGGTTTATTTTGTGCGAAAATTTTTGGACCAGTAAAAGATTATGAATGTCTTTGTGGTAAATACAAAAAAATGAGATACAAAGGTGTTGTTTGTGAAAAATGTGGAGTTGAAGTAACTTCATCAAAAGTAAGAAGACACAGAATGGGTCATATTGATTTAGTATCTCCTGTTGCTCACATTTGGATGGTTTCTTCTCTACCTACAAGAATTGGTACATTATTAGGTGTTAAACTTAAAGATTTAGAAAGAGTATTATATTATGAAGCATATATCGTAAGTGAAGCTGGTGAAGCTTATTATGATAATGAAAAAACTAAAAAAGTTGAAAAATATGATATTTTAAATGAAGAACAATATAGAACTATTGCTGATTTATTTGAACACACTGGTTTTGAAGCAAACATGGGTGGACAAATTGTAAGAGATTTATTAGAAACTATTGATTTATTTGAACTATTAACAGTTTTAAAAGAAGATATGGGTTCTACAAAATCTGAAGCGAAAAGAAAAACTATAATCAAAAGATTAAAAGTTGTTGAAAACTTCTTAAATTCTGGAAATAAACCAGAATGGATGATGCTTACTCAACTTCCAGTTTTACCACCTGATTTAAGACCTCTTGTTTCACTTGATGGTGGAAAATTTGCTGTATCTGACGTAAATGACTTATATAGAAGAGTTATTAACAGAAACAACAGATTAAAAAGATTAACAGAACTTGATGCTCCTGAAATCATTATTAGAAATGAAAAAAGAATGCTTCAAGAAGCAGTTGATGCTTTATTTGATAATGGTAAAACTGCAAATGCTGTTAAAGGTGCAAATAAAAGACCTTTAAAATCTTTATCAGAAATCATTAAAGGTAAACAAGGACGATTCAGACAAAACTTACTTGGTAAAAGGGTTGACTTCTCTGGAAGATCTGTTATCGTTGTTGGACCTACATTAAATATGGACCAATGTGGTATTCCTAAAAAAATGGCTTTAGAGTTATTTAAACCGCATTTAATGGCTAAGTTAGAAGAAAAAGGTTATGCAACAACTTTAAAAGCTGCAAAAAGATTAATTGAAGCAGAAACAAATGAAGTATGGGAATGTCTAAACGAAATCGTTGATGAATATCCAATCATGTTAAATAGAGCTCCAACTCTACATAAACTTTCTATTCAAGCTTTCCACCCAGTTTTAATTGATGGAAAAGCAATTAGATTACACCCATTAGTTTGTGCTGCCTTCAATGCCGACTTTGATGGTGACCAAATGGCAGTTCACGTGCCTTTATCACAAGAAGCAGTTGCTGAAGCAAAAATTTTAATGATGTCATCTATGAATATTCTTTTACCAGCATCTGGTAGAGCAATTGCAGTACCATCACAAGATATGATTTTAGGTATTTATTATCTATCATTAGAAAAAGATGGTGTAAGAGGTGAACATAAATTATTTACTGATGTAAATGAAGTAAAAATTGCCTTAGATATGAATAAAATAGATTTACATGCAAAAATTAGAACTAAATTAGATGATAAAGTTATTCATACAACTGTAGGAAGATTAATCATTCATGAAATTTTACCTGATTTTGTACCTGCAAATTTATGGAATAAAATTTTAAAGAAAAAAGATATTGGAACTTTAGTTGATTATATTTACAAACATGGTGGATATGAAGTAACTCCAAGATTCTTAGATAATCTTAAAAATTTAGGTTTCAGATATGCAACAGTTGCTGGTATCTCAATTTCAATTGATGATATTAGAGTTCCTGAAACAAAAGTTGGGCACATTGCTAAATCTAAAAAAGAAGTTATTGAAGTTCAAAAACAATTCTCTCAAGGTTTATTAACTGAGCAAGAAAGATATAATAAAATTATCGATATTTGGACAGAAGTTAATAACAGACTTGGTTCTGAAATGATGGAATTAGTTAAATCTGATAAAAATGGATTTAACTCTATTTACATGATGGCCGATTCTGGGGCTAGGGGTTCTGCTGCACAGATTAGACAGTTATCTGGTATGAGGGGACTTATGGCAAAACCAGATGGTTCTATTATTGAAACTCCAATTATTTCAAACTTTAGAGAAGGTCTAAACGTACTTGAGTACTTTATTTCAACTCACGGAGCTAGAAAAGGTCTTGCCGATACTGCACTTAAAACTGCAAATGCGGGTTACTTAACAAGAAAACTAATTGACGTTTCTCAAAATGTAAGAATTACAATAGAAGATTGTGGAACACATGAAGGTATTGAAATTACAGATATTACTTCTGGAAATGAACTAATTGAGTCTTTAGAAGAAAGAATCACAGGTAGAGTTATCGCTGAAGATATTATTGACCCAATTTCAAATGAGATTTTATTTGCAGAAGGTACATTAATAACTGAAGAAGATGCAAAACTTGTAACTGAAGCTGAAGTTAAATCTGTAGTAATTAGAACTCCATTAACTTGTAAAGTTGAAAATGGTTTATGTTCAAAATGTTACGGTCTAAATCTTGGTGAGCAAAGAAAAGCAAAACCAGGTGAAGCAGTTGGAGTTGTTGCAGCTCAATCAATTGGGGAACCAGGAACACAGCTGACACTTAGAACTTTCCACGTTGGGGGAACTGCAAGTGCAACTCAAACTGAAAGAGAATTAAAAGCTGATAAAGAAGGTTTCATTAGATACTATAACATTAAAAAATATGTTAAATCTGATGGAAAAATCATTGTAGCAAACAGAAGAAATGCTGGTGTTTTATTAGTTGAACCAAAAATTAATGCACCATTTAAAGGTAAAGTAACTGTTGAAACTTTACACGAAGAGACAATTTTAACAATTTCAAATGGAAAAGAAGAGAAGAAATACTTCTTAAGAAAAAATGATGTTGCTAAAGCAAATGAATTAGCAGGTATCTCTGGAAAAATCGAAGGTAAATTATATTTACCATATAGAGATGGTGTTGAAGTAGAGCAAAATGAATCTATTGTTGAAATGATCAAAGATGGATGGAATATTCCAAACAGAATTCCTTTCGCTTCAGAATTAAAAGTTGAAGATGGTGCTCCAATCACTTCAAAAATTATTTCAGGTGCAAAAGGTTTTGTAAAATATTACAAACTAATTGGTGATTATTTAGAAAGAAGAAGTGACATTAACGCTGGTGATACGGTAACTGAAAAAGGTGTATTTGCTGTTGTTGTTGATGGTGAAGATAGAGAAGCTTTAAGACATTATGTTGCACGTGGTTCTTTAATTGAATTAAATGATAGTGTAGAAGTTGAAAAAGATTCAATTATTGCTGTTCCAAAAACAACAGAACAAGTAGTAATTGCAGAATGGGATCCATATGCAAATCCAACTATTGCTGAAAAAGCTGGTATCGTTTCTTTTGAAGATATTATTCCTGGTTTAACTGTTTCTGAGCAATTTGATGAATTAACTGGTACATCTAAACTAGTTGTTAATGAGTATATTCCAAGTGGATATAAACCAACAATTATTTTAGCAACTGATGATAAAGAGATTATTAGATACTCTTTAGATCCTAAAACATCATTAAATGTTGCTGAGGGTAAAAGAGTTGAAGTTGCAGATATAATTGGTAAAACACCAAAAGCAACACAAAAATCAAAAGATATTACTGGGGGTCTTCCAAGAGTATCTGAATTATTTGAAGCAAGACGACCAAAAAATATAGCTGTTCTTGCATCATTTGACGGTGTTGTTTCATTTGGTAAACCATTAAGAAACAAAGAGAGAATCATCATTGCAGATGGTCTAGGAAATAATACAGAATATTTAGTTGAAAAATCTAAACAAGTTCTAGTACATGAAGGTGAGTTTGTTCATGCTGGTGAAGCATTAACAGATGGTCAAACATCTCCACATGATGTATTAAGAATTCTTGGAGAAAAAGCACTTCATTACTTTATTGTATCTGAAGTACAACAAGTATATAGATCACAAGGGGTTAATATTGCCGATAAACATATTGAGGTAATTACTTCTCAAATGTTAAGACAAGTTTCAATTTTAGATGGTGGAGACACTAAATTTATCGTTGGTGACATGGTTTCTAAAAAAAGATTTAAAATTGAAAATGCAAAAATAATTAAACTTGGTGGAAATCCTGCTATTGCTGAACCTTTATTATTAGGTATCACAAGAGCGGCTGTTACATCTGACTCTATTATTTCTGCTGCATCATTCCAAGAAACTACAAAAGTTTTAACAGAAGCTGCAATTAGTGCTAAAATGGATATGTTAGAAGACTTAAAAGAAAATGTTGTTATTGGTAGAACAATTCCTGTAGGAACTGGTCTATACAAAAATCAAAAAATTAAATTTTCTGAACACTAATCTTAATCAATAGGGATTTTCCCTATTGAATTTCCCCTCATGGACTTTATCTCACTCTTTTTTATTTTTATAGCTTTAGAACTATTTGAATCAAATTGGCAAAAATCAGACTCATTATATGGACTTATAAACAATAATTATCTACTTTTTAGTAAGAATATTTTTTTATATTTTATTTTACATATATCATTTTTTTATACTATTTTTTTATCTTTTTATTTTCATAATTTTGGTTTTTGGATGAGTTCAATATTTATTGTTAAGTTTGCAGATATAAGTTTTAAACTTTCAATAATGAAGAAACTATCAAATGGAATTACAGTTGATACTATTGTTCCTATGAATCTGCATATTACGCCAATAATTAGATATTTTAATGTTATTATTTATCCACTAACATTTTTATTTGCGATTAAATTTATATAGTTTAATTTTATCATTTTATTATTATGATAGAATGCTAAAATTAAACAAAAAAAGGAATATAAATGCAATATTTAGTAATAGCTTATGACAATGAAAACGCACTAGAAAGAAGATTAGAATCAAGAGAAGCTCACATAGAGGGTGCAAGAAAATTGATGGCTGAAGGTAAGATTATTAATGCTGGCGCATTAATTGAAGATGATGTTATGGTTGGATCAACACTTTTTATAGATTTTGAATCTGATGATGAATTAGATGAATGGTTAGAAAATGAGCCATATGTTAAAAATAATGTTTGGAATATGGATGAATTCCAGATAGTGCCAATGAAATTGCTTCCTAAAAATTAAAAGTCCTTCTGGGGCTTTTAACTTCTTTACCTATAAATATTTAATATCTCTTTTCATCTACAGTTTTTTTTAACTATACAGCTTTATTTTAATATACAAATATATTCAAGTATATAAATTATATATATTTCCTTATATATTAAATATTAATTTTATATTTAATATAATATTATTCTATTAAATATATTTTTATATAGAAATATATAAAATAAATCAAAGGAGTTTCATTTGTCATTCGTTGTTTATAGTATCAAAGGTGGAGTTGGAAAAACTACTTTATCTGTTCAAATTTCTCAAATGTTAGAATACACATACGTTACTAACGATTCACATTCATCTGCCCATAACTTAATGCCTGAAGAAAAAGGCTTCTTAGTTTCAAGTGAAGAGTATGAAGAGATTCCTTTTGATGAAAATATTGTATATGATTTTGGTGGATTTAAAGATACTAGAATTAATGATATTATCAAACAATCTAATAAAATTATAATTCCAACACTTACATCAATTGTAGATGTTCAAGCAACGCTTGCAACACTAAAAGATGTAATTGAAATAAACAAGAATATCGTGATAATTGTTAATAGAGCAAAAAACAATAATAAAGCAATTGATTTAAAAGAGTATCTAGAAGATGAAATAAAAAAACTAGATTCAAACATAGATATACCAATAATATTTGTAAGAGAATCTTCTGTGTTAGAAGATAGTTTGTTTGATTGTGAGTATGTTGAAACAAAAGCTGGTACAAATAGATTTAAAAGACATATTTATAGAAATGCAATTGAAGATATGATTACATTAAAAAAAGCCTTGGAGAGTTGAAATGGGATATGCTGATAAATTAAAACAAAACTCTTCAAAAATTCAAACTGATGAAAAAGTTTTAGAAGAGAGGATAACTAAAAACAAAAGAATGGGAAGACCTAAAAAAACTGAAAATGAAGTAAGAAATACTGCTATTCCAGTTGCCTTAAATCAAATAGAAAAAGAGTGGATAGAAGAACAAGCTTTGAAAATGTCTAAAGAGGTTGGAGTGAAAATTACAACCTCTGCTTGGATGAGGATGACTTTGTTAAAGGAAATGTAAAATATAACTGGATATTTTATTTTTTATCTAATAAAAGTACAAGTTACTTTTTAGTATAATGTTTTCCAAAAAAAATTATACATTAATAATTATATGTATTTTGTATGTAAAAATTTAGATTTGGGAATGAGTCATTTAATTAGATATAATCTCAAGAACAATTATAATTAAAAAGGTAAAAAATTGACTAATATAATTCTGTGTGGAGGAAATGGTACAAGATTGTGGCCAATAAGTAGAACTCTTATGCCAAAACAATTTGTAAAACTATTCGACAATAAATCTTTATTTCAATTGACAGTTCAAAGAAATTCTAAAGTTTGTAATTCTCAATATATTGTTTCAAATACTGAGCAATATTTTCTAGCTTTAGATCAGCTTGAAGAGCTTGGAAAAGTTAATAACAAATATCTTTTAGAACCTGTTGGAAGAAACACTGCCCCTGCAATTGCACTTGCATGTATGAATCTTCCTTTTGATGAGATTGTTCTTGTAACCCCTTCTGATCATTTAATCAAAAATGAAAAAGAGTATGAAAAAGTTTTATTAAAAGCAAAAGAGTTTACAATTGATAATAAATTAGTAACATTTGGAATAACTCCAACTTTTGCTGAAACGGGATTTGGATATATAGAAGTTCAAAATGAATTTGATGTAAAAGCTTTTCATGAAAAACCAGATTTTAAAACAGCTACTTCGTATTTAAAAGCTGGGAATTATTACTGGAACTCTGGAATGTTTATGTTTAAAGCAGGAGTATTTCTAGAAGAACTTCAAAAGTATTCACCTGAAATATTTGATACTTCAAAACAAGCTTTAGAAAATGCTTCAAAAGATGTAATTATTCGAATTAAACATGAAAATATGATAAATATTCCTGAAGATAGCATAGATTATGCTGTAATGGAAAAATCAACAAAAGTTAAAGTAATCCCTTCAACTATAGATTGGAGTGATTTAGGTAGCTTTGATGCACTTTATGAAGAACTTCCAAAAGATGAAAATGGTAATACTATAAATGAAAACCATATATCTATTGATAGTAAAAATAATCTTGTATATGGAAAGGATAGAAAAATAGCAACTGTTGATATAGAAGATTTATTAATAGTAGATACAGGAGATGCAATACTTATTTCAAAAAAAGGTTCTTCTCAAAAAGTTAAAAAAGCAGTTAATTTAGTGAAATTAAATTCAGAATTACATAATATCCATTTAACAGCTCACCGGCCTTGGGGTACATATACGGTATTAGAAGATACACCAAGTTATAAGATCAAAAGAATAGAAGTAAAACCAGGTAAACGTCTGTCTTTACAAAAACATTTCCATCGAAATGAGCATTGGATTGTAGTATCTGGTACCGCAACTGTAACAGTTGGCGATGAAACAAGGCTTGTAAGACCAAATGAATCAACATATATCAAAATGGGTGAGGTTCATAGACTTACAAATGAAGGCGTTATTCCTGTAGTGTTAATAGAAGCTCAAGTTGGTGAATATACTGGGGAAGATGATATTGTGAGAATACAAGATGATTTTAAAAGAGTTTAGATTTTAATAAAGGAAAAAAATGAATAAAGAAAATAAAAAAGTTGCATTAATCACAGGAATTACAGGACAAGATGGGTCTTATTTGGCTGAATTTTTATTAAAAAAAGGTTATAAAGTACATGGTGTTAAGAGAAGAAGCTCTCTATTTAATACTGATAGAATTGATCATTTGTATCATGATCCACATCTTGATGGTTTAGATCTAACACTTCATTTCGGAGATATGACTGATAGCATGAACTTAACAAGAATCATTCAAGAAACTCAACCTGATGAAATTTATAATCTTGCTGCAATGAGTCATGTTGCTGTTTCTTTTGAAACACCTGAATATGTAGCAAATGCAGATGGTACTGGCACACTTCGAATTCTTGAAGCAGTTAAACTTTTAGGATTAATTAAAAAAACAAAAATTTATCAAGCTTCTACTTCTGAATTATATGGGAAAGTACAAGAAACACCTCAAAAAGAGACTACACCTTTCTATCCAAGAAGCCCGTATGCAGTTGCTAAAATGTATGCATACTGGATTACTGTAAACTATAGAGAAGCATATGGAATGTTTGCTTGTAATGGTATTTTATTTAATCATGAATCACCAGTTAGAGGGGAAACTTTTGTAACTAGAAAAATCACAAGAGCAGCTTCTAAAATTGCGCTTGGTCTTCAAGATAAACTATACTTGGGAAATCTTGATGCAAAAAGAGATTGGGGACATGCTAAGGACTATGTTCGAATGATGTGGATGATTTTACAAGCTGATGAGCCGGAAGACTGGGTAATTGCTACTGGACAAACGACAACAGTAAGAGACTTTGTAAGAATGGCATTTGAATACGCAGGAATTGAGTTAGAATTCATAGGTGAGGGAGTTGAAGAAAAAGGATACGTAGTAACTTGTTCAAATCCAGATTATCAAGTAGCAATTGGTACAAATGTGGTAGCAGTTGATCCAAGATATTTTAGACCAACTGAAGTTGACCTCCTTTTAGGAGATCCTAGTAAAGCTGAAAAAAAACTAGGTTGGAATAGAGAATACAATTTAAAAGACTTAGTTGATGATATGATGAAATCAGACTTAAAATTAATGACAAAAGATGTCTACTTAAATGAAGGTGGATATAAAACAATGAGTTATTACGAGTAAATGATGAAATTTACAAGTAAAATATTAATTACTGGTGCCACTGGTTTACTTGGTACAGCCTTAGTAAATGAATTAAAAAAACTAGGTTTTATTAATATTCTTTGTCCAAATAGCAAAGAATTAAATCTTTTAGATAGTAGAATGGTAAAGACTTGGTTTGAGACAAATAAACCTGAATATATTTTCCATCTGGCTTCTTTAGTTTATGGATTAAAAGGAAATATGGATAATCAGCTTAAATCTATTCATCAAAATACACTAATGAATTTGAATCTTTTGAATACTTGTGGCGAGATTGAAGTAAAAAAGATTTTTTTTGCAGGAACAGTGGCTAGTTATCCTTATCCTTATCCTTCTTTACCATTAAAAGAAGAATTCTTTATGGATGGTGAACCTCATAATGGTGAGTATGGATATGCAATCGCAAAACGTCATGCTTTGTCTTATTTAAAAATCCTCAAGCAAACTAAAGACATTGATTATTGCTATGGGATATTTACAAATCTTTATGGTATCAATGACAAATTTGACACAGATGGAGGTCATGTCATACCATCACTTATTAAAAAATCTATTGATGCCATAAAATCAGGAGATAAAATTTTGAATGTTTGGGGTAATAAAGAAACAAAAAGAGATTTTTTAAATAGTAAAGATGCAGCTAAGGCAGCATTATTTTGTATGCAAAAGATTGATGGTATTGTTAATATTTCAAGTGGTATATCTACATCAATGGGTGAAATAGTAAGACATATCCAAAATTATTTTAATAATGATTTAATCATAGAATGGGATTCTAATGCTCCGATTGGTATTATAGAAAGAAGTGTTTCAAATGAAAAGTTAGTGTCATATGGTTTTAAAAGTGGAGAAACTATAGAAAAAGGTATCGTTGAAACTATAGAATGGGCTGAAAACTTTTATGAGAATTTAAGATATTAAATAAAGGGGGAATTTATGAAAGTATTATTATTAGCAGGTGGATTTGGAACAAGACTTAGCGAAGAAACAGACATCCGTCCAAAACCAATGGTGGAAATTGGTGGAAAACCAATCCTTTGGCATATTATGAAGATATATTCTTCTTATGGTTTCAATGAATTTGTTGTTCTTCTAGGATATAAAGGATATTTTATAAAAGAGTATTTTACAAATTATTTTCTTCATCAAAGTGATGTCACTATTGATATGTCAAATGGGAAAATGGAAATTTTAAATAATTCTAGTGAACCTTGGAAAATAACTTTACTTGATACTGGTCTTAATAGTATGACAGGGGGAAGGGTAAAAAGAGCTCAAAACTTTATAGGTAATGAATCTTTTATGCTTACTTATGGGGATGGCGTAAGTGACATCAATATTGGTGAACTTGTTGCATTTCATAAATCACATGGAAAAGCAATGACTATGACATCAGCTCAGCCAGAAGGAAGATTTGGTGCTTTAAATATAGAGGCTAAGAATCAAGTAACACATTTTCTTGAAAAACCAAAAGGTGATGGAGGTTGGATAAATGCAGGTTTTTTTGTATGTGAGCCAAAAGTATTTGACTATATCAAGGAAGGTGATGAAACAGTATTTGAACAAGCTCCTTTAATGAACTTAGCAAAAGATGGTGAAATATTCACTTTTAAACATGATGGTTTTTGGAAACCTATGGATAGTTTAAAAGATAAAAACGATTTAAATAAACTTTGGGATAGTGGGAAAGCTCCATGGAAAACTTGGTAATGCAAAGTTTATTTTCAGGTATTTATAAAGATAAAACGGTAATAGTTACTGGGCATACAGGATTTAAAGGTTCTTGGCTTGCTTATTGGCTAAATAAAATGGGAGCAAAGGTTGTTGGGTACTCTTTAAAAGCTCCAACTATTCCAAATCATATAGAATTATTAAATCTTGATATTACTTCAATTATTGCAGATATTAGAGATTTAGATAAGTTAAATGAAACATTCAAAATCTACAAACCAGATATTGTTTTTCATCTTGCTGCTCAGCCATTAGTTAGATTATCTTATGAAAATCCAATTGAAACATATGAAACAAATGTTATAGGTACACTAAAAGTTTTTGAAGCTTGTAGAAAGAATAAGGTAAAAGCTATTGTAAATATCACAAGTGATAAAGCATATGAAAATAAAGAGTGGATTTGGGGATATAGAGAAAATGATCCAATGGGTGGATATGATCCCTATAGCTCATCAAAAGGATGCGCTGATATTTTGGCAAATTCTTATAGAAATTCATATTTTAATGTTAGTGAGTATAAAAAAACTCATAATACTCTACTCGCATCATGTAGAGCAGGAAATGTAATAGGTGGTGGTGATTGGGCAAAAGACAGACTTATTACTGATATTATGCTTTCTGTATCGCAAGGTAAAAAAGTAAGTATCAGAAATCCAAAATCAACTCGCCCTTGGCAACATGTTCTTGAACCATTAAGTGGTTATTTACATATAGGACAAAAGCTTCTTGAAGAAAAACTAGAATTTGCAGAAGCCTGGAATTTTGGTCCAAGTGATGAAGGAAGTATAACCGTAGAAGAAGTAGTGAAAAATATAAAAAAATATTGGGATAAAATAGATTATGAAATTAATATTAATCCAAATCAACTTCATGAGGCAAATTTACTTAAACTTGACTGTTCAAAAGCTCATATACTTTTAAAATGGAAAGACATATGGGATAGTAAAATAACTTTTGAAAAAACAGTTAAATGGTATAAATCTTATTATGAAGAAAATAAGAATATTTTAACAAGTAAAGATTTAGAAAAATATATTGCCGATGCAAAAGTTAAAAATATTGAATGGGCTATAAATTAAATGTATATCTTAGTTACGGGTGCAACAGGATATATTGGAAGAGAATTTGTAAAGGTAAATCATAAGCTATTTAATATTGTAGTCTTAGTTAGAGAATCAAGTGATATTTCAGATTTAGAATTATTAAATTGTAGAATTGTAAAATTTAAAGATTTTGGAGATATTGATTATATATTTGAAGAAATAGAGATTTGTGGAATAGTTCATTTTGCTTCAACTGTAATTGTTGAACATAAAAGAAATGATATAAACACATTGATAGATAGTAATATTAAGTATGGTACATATTTATTGGAATTATGTAAAAAACATGATGTAAAATGGTTTATTAATACTGGTACTTTTTGGCAAAATTTTCAAAATGAAAAATATAATCCTGTTAATCTTTATGCAGCTACAAAAGAGGCATTTCAAAATATAGCAAGATATTATACAGAAACATCAAATTTAATATTTACAACTATTAAACTTAATGATACTTTTGGTCCTAATGATACAAGGAACAAAATATTTAATCTTTGGAATAAGATATCTAAAACAGGTGAAACTTTAGAGATGTCAGCTGGTGAACAAATCATAGATATTAGCTATATAGATGATATCGTTTCTGCATATGAAGCTTTAATAAGTCATTTGAATTCATATCAAAATGAAGATTTTAACAATAAAACTTTTGTAGTAACTTCCAATGAACAAATGAGTTTAAAAGAGTTATCAAAAGTTTTTGAAGAAGCGACAAATACAAAATTAAAAATCAAATGGGGATCAAGAGCTTATCGTGATCGAGAAGTTATGAATCCATGGGATAATGGTGAAAGTATTCCTAATTGGAAACAAAAATATACATTAAAACAAGCAATACAAAAAACAATAGGAGAGAACTAATATGACACAAGCGGAACAATTAAAAGAAGAAATACTTAGTAAAACAAAAGAATATTATGAATTAGTTCATAAACCAGTTCAAGAAAAAAAATTTATATCAGGAGAAACGAGAGTTAATTACGCAGGACGTGTATTTGATGAGATAGAGATGCAATATCTTGTAGATAGTTCATTAGATTTTTGGCTAACTTATGGGGATTATTCTAAAAAGTTTGAGAAGCAATTATCAAAATATCTTGGAGTTAGATGGTCATTTTTAGTAAATTCAGGAAGTTCAGCGAATCTACTTGCTTTTTATACATTAACCTCTCCATTATTAAAAGAAAGACAAGTAAAAAGAGGTGATGAAGTTATCACTGTTGCTGCTGGTTTCCCAACAACTGTAGCTCCAATAGTTCAATATGGAGCTGTACCCGTATTTGTAGATATGGATTTAACATATGCAAATGTAGATGTTAGTCAACTTGAACTTGCACTTAGCCCTAAAACTAAAGCTGTAATGATAGCACATAGTTTAGGTAACCCATTTAATCTTAGAGCTGTAAAAGAGTTCTGTGATAAACATAACCTTTGGTTAATTGAAGATAACTGTGATGCTTTAGGTTCAACTTATGAAGGAAAACCAACGGGTACTTGGGGAGATATTGGTACAAGTTCTTTTTACCCACCACATCATATGACAATG